>NZ_CP095742.1:1534821-1841785 GCF_023078495.1 Luteibacter aegosomatissinici
GTGCGGCCGTGCGAGGCATCGAGTGTGTGCACCGCGCCCTGCGCCTGCTTGAACAGGGCATGGTCGGGGTGGTCCGGGTGGTCCAGGGTCACCTTGGGCTTGTCGTGCTCGAACCATTCCTTGGGATGGGTGAGGGTATGCCACGCACTGGATGCTTTCTCTTCCACGGCGTGGATGCCTTCGCTGATCTCGTCCTTGACGTGCTCGAAGCCCTCCTTGAGATGTTCGAAACCTTCCTTTGCCTCGTGCACGACGTTCTCGATACCGTGCTCCACCGCGAGGATGCCCTTGCCGGCGAGTTCGAAGGCTTCGTGCTCCAGCTTGTCCTTCAGGTCGCCGATGGCCTTGGGGATTTCCCACGGCGCGGAGATGCCCTTACGGATGTCGGCCACGTCATCTCGGTAGCGATCGACCATGCCCTTGTGGGCGTCGTAACGCGCCACGTTCTCGGGTGAGATGATCGACTGGCCGAGCAGCTTGCTGTTGGGCACGAAGTTATCGATGGCGTGCGCATCGAAATCCGTGGCCTTGATCGGGTTGCGCAGGCTCAGGATTCCGCTGTCATCGCGGTAGCCGGCCTTCTGCAGGGTATCGATATCCTGCTGGGCCGCGTACGTGCGGACCTCGCCAAAGTGCGGGCTGGCCGCGCTGACAAGATCACCGGCGCGGACATGGTCGATGACGGTGTTACCGCCCTCGGGGATGCCCTTGAGGCTGGCTGCGCCATAGGCGTTGAAGGTCTCGCCGTGCAGGCCGTACCTGGCGGCGTTGATCTCGGCGAGGGTGCCGCCGAGGGAGTGGCCGGTGACGGTGATCTGCGGTGCGCGATCGTTGAGCTCGGCTTCGTGCGTCGCTTTCTCGATCACTTCGCGGGTGAAGGCCTCGGAAGCGGGAGCCTGGGCGTTGATGCCGAGCAGCACCATGCCGGCATCGACGCCGCCATCGCGCACGGGCTGGCGATCGAACTCCGTGCCGCGGTAGGCGATCACGACCTCGCCGGTATCCTGGCGCTGGTACGCCGTGGCCTGGAAGCCGGTCAGCGGGTCATCGGTGGTGGCGAAGACCTTGTACGCAACGCCATCGAGTTTGACGTCGGCATCGACCTGGCTATCGTGGTAGCTCTCCTGCGCGAGCAGCGCGTAGTCAGTTGATCGGAACGTCATAAGGCTTTCTCCGCCGCGCGCAGCGTGATGGAGAAGGTCTTGGCGGGATCCTTGAACTGGCTGCGATCCGGGTTGCCGCTATTGACCAGGGCGGTCTGGTCTTCGGCGTAGGCACGGTTCGCGTAGAAGCGGGTGACTTCCTTGTGGTTGAAGATGTCTTCGTTGAACACCGACGAGGCGAAATCCATCTTGCCCTTGCGTGCTTCCACATCGGCCGAGACCACGGACCAATGGCAGACGCCCTTGCCGTAGTAATCCTCGTCCTGGAGCAGGTCGGCGAAGAATTCGCCCTTATAGGTGTTGCCGCCGGCATGGGTGAGCTTGATCGGCTCGCGCCGCGTCGGCGCCACCGTGGCGCCGACGACCGGCGTCAGCGGCACGCACGCGTCGTTGCTCACCCGGTAGTTGATGTTTGCATCGACGGTGTCGAACGGGCCCGGCGCATCGTTCACCTCGATGGTGATTTCGTAGCGCATGCGCGGGTTCGGGTTGAGCTTGATGTCAGGCTTGTTCATGGTGGCACCGGTAGCGGAAAAGGGCAGGGCAAGGAACAGGGATGCGGTAGCGACATGTCGTCGCCATCGGGTCGGGTTCACGTCTTCCTCCTTCCGGCGTGCCGGGCGGGTTTAGCAAGTTCATTTGCCATGGGTAGCTCCTGGTTGACGAACGGATGCGCGGCGAACCGCGCGCTCAGTGGCCCTGCGTGGATGCAGGTTGCTGCGGGGCCGGGGCTTGCTGGTGTTGCGTCTGCTGCGTGGCCTGGGTCGCCGCCTGCTGATCGGCGATCTGCTTCCACTGCACCGAGCTCTGCTCGATCGAGGTGTTGATCGCCTGCTGCGTGTTCACTTCGGCCAGCTGCTTGAAGGGGGAGTTCATCTCACCCTGCACCACATAGACCTTGCTGCCATCCTGGTTCAGCACGGCCGAATCCACGCCGGTCATGCCCTCTTTGCGAGCGGCAACGGTGGCCGCGGCGGAAAGGCGATCGCTGATGTGGTCCGGCGTACGGCCCTGCTGCGCATCGAGTTTGTGTACGGCGGCCTGGGCCTGGCGGAAGAGCGGGTGGTCTGGGTGGGCCTCGGAATCTAGTCGCGGGCCCGTGCGTTCCTGCGCGTGGATGGCATCCAAGGTCTTCTTGCCGACGATGCCATCGGGTTCGAGGCCATGGGCGCGCTGGAAGGATTCCACTGCCGCCTTGGTGTGCGTGCCGAAATCGCCATCGGGCACCAATGCCCGGCCACGCTCGTCGTGGTAGCCAAGGTGCTTCAGCGACTCCTGAACGCGCTTCACGTCATCGTTGTTGTCGCCCTTGCGCAGGGCCTCGCCATGGGGTTTCGCCGCGGTGGAGGGGGGCGTAGGGGCTGCATGCTGCTCGGATGTTTTGGCGGTCGGGGCGGCAGCGGCCTGAGGGTGCCCGGGTATGGCGACGGGCTCATGCGTACGAAACTCGGGTTTGGCACGGAGCGCACCGACCACTTCCATCTTGGTCGCGAAGTAGCTGCCGTCGGTCATCGTGACCTTGGCGGGGCCGGTGCTGGTCTGCGAGCCGATGAATTCGATATTGCCGTCCTTGTCGTAGCCATTGAAGATGGCGACGTGCTGGTTGCTGCCGTGCTTTGCCTTCAGCATCAGGATGTCGCCGGGCTGCAGATCGCCGTTGTGCTTCGCTGCATCGGCTCCGGAGATGACATCGAAATGATCGCGCGAGTACTTGGTGATGTGATTACCTTCGTACAGCGCATGGGTGCTGAAGGGCTCGTTGCCTACGTCATAGCCGGCGTTTTTCATGCCACGCCAAACGAAGGACGAACAGTCGACGCCGCGCAGGCCGTCGTGGTCCAGATCCTGTTCGGTGCGGCTGCGGTCGGTGACGTTGCCGTTCTTCAGCGTGGTCGTCCCGTCGGGGCGGCCGTATTCGTAATGCTCACCACGGTCCATGAAGTGGTACTTGGCCTGGTCGTAGATATCTCGGCTCATGTGTAACTCCTGTGCGTTCCTTTGATTACTGCAGACCCATCGAGAAAACTTCGATGCTGTCAGGGCTCACCCATCCGGCGGCGCATGCGCCGGTGAAATCGCCCTCCTTGCCGACCCATTGGCACGGGCCGGCGGGCTTCGTGCCTACCCACGCCTGCGGGCGTTCCTGGCACAGTTCGTTCTCCTTGCAACCGGGTACGTTCTTCACCGGGAAGGCGATGATGTAGAAGCGATCGGGCAGCTGGTGGTTGCCTGCGGTGGCCGCCACACACACGAACTGGCGGCTGGCCAGGTGTGCCGTGGGCTTCGCCTTGGCCTTGTCGAACGTCGATTCCAGGGTCACGCCATCCTTTTCGCCGACCTGGCCCCATGCGTAGTCGCCGGCGCATTCCGAAACGCTGGTCTGCACGCTATCAACCAGGCAATCGATGTTGCCGCCCTTGCCAACCTTGCAGGACGTCGTCGAGCCCGGTGCCATCTTCGCGAGGCGTGCGGCGGCGGACGCTGCCTGTGCGGGGGTAGCGGCTTGGGCGATGGCGGCCGAGAGCAGCGTGGCAGTAAGCAGGACGGCTGCCGCGGCGCGACGGAGCGTCGGATGATGCATGCTGGGTTCCTTGTGCGAAGTGAGGAAGCTCATCGGGTCACTGGCGTCGGGTCAAAGTGAATCGTCTTCGGTTCGATAAAGTTGCCAGCAGCCGTCGGCCGGGCGGAAGTGAAACGTCATCTGGTCATCGGTGTCCGGTTTCGCGAGTTCAACCGCAAAGCCACCGCTTTCTTCGGGCGTCTGCTTCAGTACAAGGCCATCCTTGCCTTGCATGGACGAACTGGGAATGACCGGAAAAACGACCTCTCCCTTGGTGAGCATCTTCTTCACCGTGGTGGGTTCGGGTTCCGCATTGGCATCCACGGTGTCGCTCTCGAGAGGATTGGCGACGTACCGCTTCTGCACGGCCAAATCATCGGTGAACTTGGTCAGAAACCCGTCGAACGTGGTGGCAGGGCAAGCCGTTACCGGAGCGCCGGGCACAACGGCGGCCGCGGAAGGTGGCGGTGAAGTTGGCGCAGGCGCAGACGGCCCTTGAGAGGGCTGACAGGCTGCCAACTCAGCGCTAACGAGAATGGCGGCGATCGGTCTCTTGATGAGAGCGCGGAAATTCATCGATTGTCTCCTCAGCCTCTCGGCAGCCCATGCGCCGCGATGTCCGGATCTTCAGGCAGGGCCCTGGCGGCGTCGTAAAGCTCGGACTTGTCGGATTCAGTCTTCGCGCCATCAGCGCAGCCGGAGTCTTTGACCGGTTTCTTCTGGCCGTCTTTCCTCACGATGACGCCGCCATCTTCGAATCCCGTGCCGGAGATGGCATAGACGATGTACTTGTAGCCGTCGTTCGAGAACGCGAAAGCATTACCGCCCGTGGCGCCGGCGTACATGAGATGCGTAAAGGTGAGGCCGGTCGACAGCGCGCCATCGGTGGGCCAGACCATGTCGGGTTTCACGCCAGGCTTGCCGTAGGCGTAATAGAACGTCTTATCAGCTTTGGCGCACATCGAGACGGTCTTGCCGCCCTTGGCCAGGGGGCAGGACATCATGGCCTCATCGCCACGGTGACACATGCTGGGTGCCGAAGCGGCCTGCGCTGCTGGGACGGCGGCAAACAGGACAGCGCAAGCGAAAGCACGAAGGTTGGCGAGTCGACTCATGAAGGATTCCGTGAAGGTAGGGAAGCGGCTCATTGGGTCGGCGCGGCTACCTGCCGGGCTGCTGCGTCTGTTGCTGTTGCTGCTGGGCCGGTTCCGGCTGCGCACGTGTAGTAGCTGCCATCGCCGCCGCACTCTGCTCCACCGGCGTATTCACCGCCTGGGCCGTCTGCACCTCGGCCATCTTCTTCAGCGGTGAGTTCAGGTCGCCCTGTACGGCGTAGGCCTTGCTGCCGTCGTCGCTTAGGACGACGTGGTCGATCTTGCTCAGGCCCTCCTTCTTCGCTTGTGCGGCGATGGCGGCGGAGAGGTTGGCGCTGGCCTGGTCGGGTGTACGGTTCATGGCGGTGTCGATGGCGTGCACGCCTTTGCGCGCTTGCTCGAACATCGCGTTGTCGGGGTTGGCCGGGTTGGTCAGGGCGGCCTTGTCGATCTTCTGGTTATCGAGGTGTTTTTGTGCGGCGATGGCTTCGCGGGTTTTCGGGCCGGCCACGCCATCGGCATCGAGCTTGTGGTCGCGCTGGAACGATTCGAGGGCGGCCTTGGTGCCGGGTCCGAACTTGCCATCGGTGTGCAGATCGCGGCCGTGGGCATCTTTGTAGCCCAGGCGGGCGAGGTCGGCCTGGAGTTTGCGGACGTCCTCGCCATCCATGCCGTCCTTCAGCGTGCGCTCGGTGGGCGGGGTGGTGTGCGTGGGCGCGGTCTGGCCGACCTGGCCACTGGCAAGGCGGTCCATCACTTCCGGGGTCAAGCGTTTCTGCCAGTCGGCGAAGCGCTGCTCGCGGTCTTCCAGGCCGTTGTACTTGCCGTTGACGGCTTTGGTTGCCGCTTTGACATCATCGCGTGCGGCTTCGGGCACACGGTTTTCCCAATACCAGGTCGCGATCTTGGAGGCGTTCTGCGGATCGGCAGCGAGTTCGGGGTGCTTGACCAGATCGAGGTCGAGCGCCTTGCCGGCGGCGGCGTAGTTGTCCTTGCCGGTGAGCTGGATGTAGCCGCGGCCGTGGTACTTCCAGCCATCGCCCGGTTCGTCGTTGCCGTTGCGGCCGCCGTACATGAGTTCGGCGAGCTTTTCGGGCTTGCCCTGCAGGGCTTCCTTGCGCGCCGCTTCAAGCGGCTCGGCGCCTTCACGCCACGCGGATTGCACGGGAATCTGCTGGATATTGCGGGTGTAGCGAAAGCTCTCTTCGAGCCGGTTCAGCCCATTGGATTCGTGGGTGACCTGGGCCATGAAGTTGGCCAGTTCTTTCGGATCCCGAATACCGGCGGCATACGCGTCGGTGAGGACCTGTGTTTCACGATCAATCGCCATGTGAAGCTCCTGTTTGACTTACTGAAGCGCCCAGCCCTGGGCACGAACACCGCCAGCCTTGGCGGTGGTGAAACAAACACGATCAGGGCAGGGTGGGCTCCTGGAAGTGGCTCGGGTCGAAGTCCTTGAACGGGACGTCGCCCAGCTCCTTCGCCGAGAGATCCACGATCTTCTCCTTGCCGGTATCGCTATCGGTGACCTTACGCACCACGTGGCTGGCCAACCAGTCCTTGCGGGCGGCGGACCACGTGAAGGTGTATTCATCGGACCAGCGCTCACGGCTGCCACCGCCGTTGACGATGGTGAACTGGCCCTTGGCGACCTTGGTGTAGCCGTAGGGATCGCCGGCCACGCCGCCGCAGGTAGCGCATGGGACGATTCGTAGGTTTGACGCGGCCTTCTGCAGGTGGCCGGTGGCGTCGGGCACGACCAGCACCACGTCACGCGCAGGGCCCTCGCCCAGCTTCGCGTTCTCGCCGCCCGGCGGATCGATGATCAGCACCGCGCCCTGGCGTCCATCACCCGTGAGGTCGCCCTTGGTGGATTCGAGGATCTTGGCGCCACCCGTCGCAAACGACTTGAGGTCATCCATCTTGGTTCCTTTGTCCTGGGGAGCGGACGGTGCGGCGGCAGGTTTGGCGTAGGGGTTGGCGATTTGCGCGTGGGCCCAGGCTGGCGTGGCGAGCAGGAGGATGGCTGCCAGGCGGTAGCGTGTTACGGGTTTCATGGTGGCGATGGGCTCCGCGTTGGCAGGGTGTGGCTTACGTTAGGTGAAACCGTGGAAATGGGCTGTGAGCCGTGTCGGGACTTCACGCGCCGGTGGGGCCGCCTCCGGGTAGGAGGCGGCCCGTTGGATCACATCCCGGGCTGGACGGGCTGGGGAGCCTGCACCTGCTGCGGGTTCTGCGTGTGTTGTGCCTGGGGCGCTTGCTGCAGGTACTGGTCGACCTGCTGCGTGCTCTGCGCCAGGGGCGTCTGCAATCCTTGCAGCACATCCACGCTTGCGACCTGCTTGAAGGGCGAGTTGAGCTCACCCTGCACGGCGAAGACGCGCGTGGCGTTGTCATTGAGCATGACGCTATCGATGCGCTGCATACCCGTGCAGATGGCTGAAGCCGCGACGGCACCGGCGAGCTGGTGGCTGTCGGGGCCCGACGCGCGGTTGTGCTCGGCATCGATCTTCTGCACACCTGCCAGAGCATCGCGGAACACGGGGTGCCCTGCGTGCGCGGGATCGGCAAGGGAAGCGGCCTTGTGGGCGGCATCGGCCTGGTGCTTCTGCGATTCCGCCTTGACGGCCTCATGCATGGCATTCAGGGTGTTCTTGCCCGCGATGCCGTCTTCCTTGAGGTGGTGGTCGCGCTGGAAGGCCTTCACCGCGTCCTCGGTGTGCTGGCCGAATTTGCCATCGGCGACGGTGCTGCCCAGTTGTTTGGCGTATCCCAGGGCGATGAGTTCGGCCTGCATGTTGTGCACGCGATCGCCATGGGCGCCTTGCTTCAGCGAAGTGCTCGTGGCGGCCTGGGGTGCGGCGTGGCCGGCTTCCTGTGCGTGGCCTGTGGCGAGTTCGATGCCGTGGCGCATGGTGCGGCCGGCGTAGATCGCGCGCATGTTGGTGGCGTAGTCGGGATCCGTGGCGTAACCGGCTTTCTTCAGCGCATCAGCTTCCTTTTCGAGGTTGCCGAGGGTGCCCTGGTCGAACAGGCCAGCCTTGCCGTAGCGCGGGTTCTCCTTGAGAAACTTCGCGCGGTCAGCGATGGCTTCTTCATAGGAGCCGTATACGCGGAACTCCTGGTCTTTCCAGACCTTCTTGCCGTGCTCGATTTCCCACACTTGGAAGGTCTTGGTCGGCCCGTGCCAGCTGGGGTCGGCCTTGATGTTGAACAGGTTGTGCGTGCCGGGGAGGATCTTCTCGCCCCAGCCGGTTTCGCCGGCGGCCTGCGCGAGCGTGAGCTCCACGGAAAGGCCGGTTTCCTTGCTTACCTTAAGCGCCGCCGGGTAAAGGTCGGCTATGAACTGCTCTTTGCTACCCATGTTGTAACTCCTGGTGGATCGGGTGGATTTATTTGGCCAGCGGTATCGTCACCGTGACCGTGAAGTCGTGAGACGCGTCCGGTGCGTCGGTAAGGACATACTTGCCCGTGACTTCGATGGTTTCCGGGGTGGTGACCCGGAAATGACTGGCATCGGTATCCACCGATGCGCTGAAAGCGCCCTTCACATCGGCAAGGTCCACATACTCCATGGCCTGCACCTTGCCTGTCGCGGCATCGAGCTGCGCGACGTTCATCAGGGTCTGCGAAAGGGAAGGAGCGGTGTTGGTGTCACCCTGCACCAGTACGTACAGCGACTTGCCTGATTGCACGCAATGCGTGGCGCGCGCTTGCTCGGTGAATTCCGGCAGTTTCAGGGTGGTCGACCAGGTGATGGTTTTGCCATCGGTGACATAGACCAAGCCCTTGGCGTGCATGCCATCGGCGTCGGTGGTGATGCCTACCTTGCATTGGCGGCTACCGTCGATGGGGGCGGTGGCGTAGTCGCGGTGGTGGGCGGGTAGGGTGGGCGCTGCCTGGGCAACGCCCGAGAGCGAGGCGATGGCGAAGCTGGCAGCGAGCGCGATATGTAGATGGTTCATCGATAACTTGCCTGGTGTGGTCTCTTATAGGGCTGCTGGGATGACATTGATTTGGCTCTTCACATGGTGCATCCATTGACGCATCGACATCACCAACGCTTGCGACAACAGGTGAGCACTAAAAGCACGCCTGCTTCATCGAAGGATGGGAGCGACGCAAACCGAATAGTAGACGCTACAATTGGTATCTGGGTTGTCGACGCACGATTGGGTAGCCTTATCCTCGGCCGCTTTCTTTGTGGGAGCCGATTCAGTCGCTAGTCGATGATCGCCAACAACCATTGCGACGCAGCCATTCTTTGCAGTTACGACAACATGGCAAGCGGTTCCACCTTGGGTCACGCAGTCGGACATGGCGCTCCCCTTCGCTGCATCTTCAGTCCCACTTTCGCTCGACTTACCCAGAAGCGCCTTCGCGTTGTCGGTTGCGAGGGCTATCCAGCGGGCCTCGTACGAAGGGCCGACAAATTCACTTGACGATCCACTTGGTGAAGCACTGCCAGATGGAACGCAAGCCATCCAACCGTTCCCTTGCTGTGGGACCTGTCCGGGCGGGCAGCCTCCCTCTGCGTACGTGCTACAGCTGACAATCAGCAGAATGAACAAAGGAAGCCTTGCCAGCGAAAACATCACTCTCTCCGAACTAATCTTTGGCCACCTCTTGCATCATGAATCGTCAGGATTGATTGGTGGTCAGTAGTACTACTGAGAATGCTACGCTACCGGATGACGGGTTCTACGCACTTCGAGAAGTACACATAACAATTGGTCGAATTTGACGCTGTGCAATTCTTCATCGCCTCTTCTTCAGCCGCTTTCTGCGTGTGCGACATGCGCGAAGAAGAACGAAAGCACAAGTAGTGCAAAGCGCTTCATCATCGATCGCGAATCACATATCAGTCGTCATCGATCACTGCAGTCTTTGGGCGTAGCTACACTCGGAATAATAAACGGAGCATGTTGAATCACCCTTGCTCGTGCAAACGGCCGCGGCCGATTTCTCTGCTTCGGATTTTGAGATCCCGTAGCCCGTGGAGAGGACCGTCGTTCCGACGGACATCGCGATGCATCCATTCGCGTACGATATTGCGATTCGACAGTCAGTTCCGCCCTTTGACTTACAGTCGGTCATCGCTGAACCTTCCGCTTCGCTCATCGACGATAAGTCTTTCGATGTACCGAGAACCGCTTTCGTCGTGTCGGTAGCAATTGCTTGCCAACGGTCGGCCCACCGGGCGGGAACTTCATTCTGCTGGCCGTTCGCTTGCCCCGGCATTGGGACACAGCTTCTCCAACCTTGCCCTTGCTGTGGGTATTGGCCAGGCGGACATCCGCCCTCAGCCCAGCACGCTGATGAGCAAGCTAATAGAATTAGGACGAGTAGAAACTTCATCATCGGTTAGGCTCGGTATTGCGGAGGAGCGGATTTTACTTGGTCAGCTTGAGCGGCATGAGGAATTCCAGGCGTACGCCCTGCAAATGCGCCCGGCGACTGAGATGTTTCTTGATTGCCCACTCGACCAGGTGGATCCTTGGCAACTGAATGCGACGACCACGACCCAGCCGGCTGCCCATTAGGCCCAAAGGCGCCGCCTGCACCCGAGAATGCCGAGTAGGTCAGGAAGCTACCAAGCGTGCCCTGGAAGAACATGGCCGCCATTGGTGGCACTGACACAATGATCATCAAGTCCAACACCATTCGCCATGACGCTGAGAAGCGCCATAGCGAGAAAAGCGAGAAGATGGCGTGCACTACCTACCGTATGCGTTGCGGCTGGCTGCAGCCGGAATAATAGACCTCGCAACCGGATATTCCTTCGGTGCCGCAATGATCGAGGCCCCGTTTGGTCGCATTCTCTTCTGTGCTTCCGGTGAATGGTAGATTCGGGTGGTTTGGAATTGCGATCACGGCGACGCATTGATTTGCGTAGACGAAGTTAACCTTGCAATTATCCCCTCCACGGTTGATGCATTCAGACACTGCCGCCTGCTCGGCAGCCCCTCGATCCGCCTCATCGGAAACAATGCCGAAGACAGCGTTCGTACCGCTCGTCGACGCAACCGCGCCCCACCGCGAGACGTACGCGGGAGGCGGGGGTTGAATCGCCTGGTCGGTCTGGGCACCTGGTATTGGTACGCATGTCCTCCATCCCTGTCCTTGCTGCGGATATTGACCGGGAGGACAGCCGCCTTCTGCGAAAGTGGCACTTGAAACGAGAAGTGCGATCAGAAGAGCCATTCCTCGTGCTATGTAAGCGTATCGAAGATTCATGGGTGTTCGTTCACTGCTTATGAAGTCGTTTTAGTTACATCGCGATTCGGAGCGGTAGTTCCGTTCATGCGCGTGGACGAATTGTACGTCTGCCCTGCGGTAGAACCCATCTGCGGCCCCGTTGTCGTCGCAGCCGGCGATGGCGGAGAACCATAAGAGCCGGGTGGCTGCCCCTGTGGGCCCGGTCTGCCACCGGTACCACTAAATACGGAGTATGTTAGGGCGCTCCCCAGCGTACCTTGGAAGAACATTGCAGCCATCGGTGGAACGGAGACGATAAGCGTAGTGAGCAATAGGCCGATGCCGCCTTGCTGCAGCGCCAGCGAACTCAAGCCTTCGGCATCCGTACCCAGGAGCTTGTTAGCGATCTTCGCACCCCACATCGCCTCGTTTACGGCAATCATCAGGTCCAACACCATCGACGCGACGACGCTGAGGAGCGCCATCGAGAAAATCGTTCCCAGCCCATACATCAGCCATCGTCGGAACAGATCCTTAGTTTGATCAAATATCAGGCACAGGATGAACAGTGGCCCAAGGCCGATGAAGAGGGCGATTGCGAATTGGTAGAGGAGAAGCATGGCGCCCGCAGCCATGGGGGGGCTAGCCGTACCAAAAGCCGCCAGGAGTTCCGCGCGGGATTTCGCGTCCTGCGATTCCTGGTCACCTGGAACAACTTGCACCGCACTAATCGTGGCGAGTGCGAGCTGGGTCCAGCCAAGGTTCTTATCGATAGCGTCCCTTGTCGTTTCGTCGGTCTTCCCCGTAAAGAACTCGTGGACCTGTTTGTCCAGGGTGTCGGTCAGGAACACCTTGAGATCGGTCCCACCGAAAGCCATGGTGGTGGCGACGCCAACAATGACCGCGATGCGACCCATGGACAGGACAAGGCCCATGAGCGGCTCGCGCATCTGGCCGGTGAGCACACGGTAGCCCTGGACGAGGATCCAGATAGTGACGAGGATGAGCGCGAAAGCAGCAGCCCATTCCGCGATGCGGCTCATCATATCGAAACCAAAGGTCTCGATTTTCTTGCTCAAGAAGTCGTATATGAGCCGATAGTAGATATACGCGGTTACGTCCTGCATGTTCCCTCATCCCGATGCCGCATCGTCGCAGCTGAATATGTCGTTGCGCGAGCGATCGCGCGTTGTTGGCCTGTACGACGAGTCACTGGTTACCGGTAAGCGCGATCTTCAGTGCAACGGTATTGACCACTTGTCCCCAAACGCTGTCCTGGCCGTTAAGTGCGCGGCGTGCAAGGACGGTCTGTTGTTGCTTGAGAAGATTGAGCTGAATGTCGTATTGCTGCATGCTCGACTCCCATTTGGTCTTCGCTAGTTCCATGTTGGCCGAATAGCGCTCGGTTTCCTGGGTCAAGCCTTCGGTGTTTCCGGGTGAATTACCGATCTGAGTCAAGCGCATGGCTGTGATCTGTAGGAAGTTGTCCGTTTGCTTGCGCAATGACTGAAGGTAGAGGACGGTATCGTTGTACTTCCGATTCTCTGTACGAACGATGTTTGCGCAGATTGTCTTCTGTTGGCCGAGGACGTCAGAGTTTGGATTGACCAGCGATGTAAGCGAAGATGTCACCTTATCGATGATGCTGGACGATGCGCCCGGGCACATGATGTCTACACCGTAGTTCTGATCGATCGTCGTGAAGTTCTGCTCGAGCTGAAAGAGGTCCAGATCGAGTGACTGAAGCTTGTTGAGCTGCTGTTGCCAGAACGCCGCCTGCTCAGTGTAGTGCTGCATGACCTGACCGTAGTGCGCCAGGGTCTTTCCCCACTGGAGCAGTTCCTTCTGGAAGTTGATGGCTGCCTGGGAGATCGCGGTGTAGTCGATCACGGGCATGCCTGCCTTGGCAGTGTCGGTGTGCAGGCTGCAGGTCACCGTGAGTGCAGCGGTAAGGCAGGCTTTCAGTGCATACGACCTGACCGGCTTTGAGATGTTCTTAATGTTCACGGATTCTCTCCTCGATCAGGCTCAGGCAACGCGCTTGGAAGTGGGGGTAGGGCGGGGCGAGGGGCGGCCCTTGCCGCTACCCTTGCGGTTCTCGTAGAACTGCTCAAGCCACTGGTCCGGGCGCAGGTCATCGGGTGAGACGCCCTCGCTCTCGGCACGTGCCGCAAGGACTTCGTGCATGATTTCGATGTTGTCGGTGGAGGCCGAGATGACTGCGAGGGCGTCGTCCAGGCCGCGCAGGTTCAACTGGCACACCGCGGACGCATGGCCCTGTTTCACCAGGAAGCAGCGCGAGCGCTCGTCGAGGCTGACGACCACCTGGTACTCGGCTTCGGTGAGCTTCAGGCCTTCCACGTAGTCTTCCCGGCTGGCGTTCGGGTTGGGCAGCAGGATCATGGTCGCGGTCTGTTCGATCAGCGCGGCAGAGATATCGCTGGCCAGGGCGTCTTCCGGGCTCTGCGTCGCAAAGATGCCCATGCCGTTCTGCTTACGGATGGTCTTCTGCTTGTTCTTCGCGAACTCCTTCAAGCCACCCTTGCCGTCGAGGATCTTCCAGAACTCGTCCATGACGTAGATGAGCCGGCGCCCGTCGATGAGGGCTTCCAGCCTGTGCAGAAGATAGTTGATGACCGGTGCGCGGACTTCCGGGTTATCGATGATATCCGTGTAGTCGAAACCGATGATGTTGGCGCGGGTAAGGTCGACGGTGTCGTGGGGGTTGTCGAACACCCAGCCCAGCGAGTTGCCCGCGGTCCACTTGCGCATACGGATGAAGATGCCATCGTCGCCCATGTTGGGCAGGCTCTTCTGGAAGTTGGTCATGCTGCGCAGGTGCGTCGGCGTGTCGAGCATGTTCTCGACCGCGCGGTAGATTTCCTCTTCTTCGCGGGAGCTGTAGACGCTCTTGCCGGCGAGCACTTTGACCAGATCCACCAGGAAGTGAATGTTCTCTTCCGTGCGCTCGCAGTGGAACGGGTTGAAGCCGGTGGGCTTGCCATTCTCGAGGGCGAGGTAGTTCCCGCCACAGGCACGCACGAAGATCTCCGCGCCACGGTCCTTGTCGAAGAAGAAGATCGTCGGTGACGGGTCCATCTTCTGTACCTGGCTCAGCAGGAAGTTGATGAGCGCGGTTTTACCCGTACCCGACTTACCGATGACCATGGTGTTGGCAATCGCCTTTTCACCAAACGAGTTTTCGGCCGGGTGAGTGGCGTGGAAGTTGAAGAAGTAGGGTTGCCCGTTGGTGGTCTGCAGCGTCGTGACGCACGGACCCCACGGATTGTTTTCCTTCTTGCCGGTCGCGAAGTTATGCAGCGGTGCCAGGCCGAGGAAATTGAGCGAGCTGACGTTGGCCAGGCGCGTGCGGTACTTCCAGTTACCGGGGAACTGGGCGTAGAACGCGGCCGTCACGGCCAGGTCTTCCTTGACGGTAACGAAGCCGGCATTGGAAAGTTCGGCGCGCGTGGCGGCCAGGTTCTGCGATAACTGCTCCTGGCTCGCGGCATACACGGCCATCGTGAAGTGGTACTCGCCGAGCACGAAGTTGCCCGAGGCGAGCTGGTCCATGGCATGGTCGAGCTCGATGATCTGGCTGACGGCCTTGTCACCCGAGGAGATCATCATGCCCTTGGTACGTTCCAGCGCAGAGAGCGCGTTCTGGCGCCCCATCGGCGAGAACGAGTGGGTGATGACGTACTCGAAATCGAGGTACTTCAGGCCATTCAGGATGCCCGGGTAGGTACCTTCGACGTATTCCTTCAGATTCAGGATGGCGCCGAAGTGATTCTGGCCGCTGGGGGTGGTCAGGACAAAGTCGCCCGTCTTCGCGGAGAAGCGCTGGCGGCTGACGGGCAGGTAATCGTAGATCGGCGCCTTGAGCGCCGGGACCGGCTCATCGGTACGGTTGAGGATGTACGCGAAGTGCTCGAGGATCTCCGAGAACACCACACCGTTGGATGCTTCGTATAACCCGAGACGGTAGGGCGCGTAGTCCTTGAGTACGGCCTCGACGTTGCCGGCTAGTTCAAGGATGGTGGAGACGGCTTGCGCCTGCTCCTGCTCGAGCCGTTCGATGTTGGCGCTTTTCTCGACCCAGCGCTTACCTTCCACGATCGGGCGATAGATCATGGTCAGGTACAGCTCGTTCTGCATCAGCTTCTGGCTGGTCAGCGAGGAGAAGTAGGCATCGGAGAGGGTCTGGTTGAAGTCCTGGCCAAACTTGGAGGTATCACGGATGGGCCGGCGACGGCGCACGTCGTGCACCCAGAACGCCAGGTTCGGGTAATCCGGTGCACGCAGCGTCTGCAGCATGCGGTTGAACGAATTGTGCCGGTGTTCGATTTCCCACTCTTCCCGGCCGACGAAGGGCAGACCATCCATGCGCCACACCAATAGGTAATCGCCGCCGGTCGTCTTTACGACCGTCGGGGAGACATGGCTCGACAACGTGATGTGCGTAGCGATGGGTGCGTCTGGGGTGAACATGGCGGCGGTACCGTGGGTTCTCGAAAAGGCCCTGGCACGGTGTGCCAGGGCGGGTGCCTACTTTTTGCGCTTTTCCTTCGCGCGATCACGATAGTTGTTGGGCGTGAATACCCACATGCCATCGTGTTCCTGGACGTTCCTGATACGGGTTCTGAACTGCAGGCGCAGGCCGAGCAGGCGAAAGATCATTTCGTCGCGCTTGGCCATCATCCGCATGATGAAGATCACCACGGGGATGAGGAGCAAGAAGAAGTAGTTGAAGTACATGGCCATCAGCAGGCACGAGCCCGCGCCCATGAAGAACGGGACGTAGGGCACGCCCATGAACATGGGTGGGCGCGTGCAGCCGCGGAACAGTACGTTCTTATGCATGGATGTGCAGGAAGTTCAGGGCGACCTGCAGGGTGTGCATGACCACGCCCACTTCCGGGCACGAGCCCGAGGTGCCGCTGGCGTCGCCGTTGCCGACCACGGTCTTGGCGATCTGGGCAGCCGCGCCGATGAGCACGCCACCGATGAGGGCGGGGGTCACGTCCGAGATGCGCTTGTGCGCAAAGGCGATCTGATAGCCGGAGAAGATCACTGCCACGGTCACCACGACGATCGACGCCGCGTTCAGGATGGTCTTGATGCTGCCGAAGAACCCGCAGACCTTGCCCTGGGTATCGTCCTGGGCGAAGGCAAGCTCGGGCATGAAGCAGAGGGCGACCATGGCGAAGAGCAGCATCGTGTTCAGCAGCGGATGCTTGGACTTCGCGATGGTGGTGCTGAGGTTGGACAGGGGCATCTTTCAGTTCCTTTGTTACGGTTGCTAGGGTTGGCTGCAAGCCGCGCAGCCCGCGGTGGGGTAGCTCCTAAAAAACGAACGCGTCGTCCTTGGTGCCATTGCGCAGATCGGCGTTATCTCTCTGCGGTTGTACGGGTGCCGCAGGTTGTGCCTGCGGCGGCGGATCGTTGGGGCCGGTGACCTGCGGCACGAACACATCGTTGGGACCGGGGGCGGCTTGGTTGCCTGCCGGTGACGCGGCGGACACGCCGATCTGTGACATCACGGCCGCGGTACCGGGATCGGTGCGAATACGCCCGGCCGTCGGCACGTTGCCCTGCGGAAGTTGTGCGCCGATCTGTTGCATTAGTGCCGCAGTGGCCGGATCCGTCGGGATGGGGCCAGGCAGCGGCTGCGGCGTACTGGTCAGCGCTGGATTGGTGATTGGCATGGCACCAGGGATGCCCTGGTTCGCCCCGTAAGCACCGGCCGGATAGGCGTACTGCCCGCCTTGCGCCTGCTGTGCCTGCATCGCGGCCTGGGCGGCTTGTACTGCCTGTGCCGTTTGTAGATCCCCGGCGCCCTGCCCGTAGGCCGGCTGGCCCGCCGCCTGTGCGACAGCGGGACCGATCGCCGCGGCCAACGCGGAATCGGCGACGCTGCGCATCGCGATCCGGTAGGCATCGCCATCGGCGGAAATCGTCTTCACTTTGCCATCGGCGCCGACGACCTTCACTGGCTGGCTTGCCACCACTGGGATGGCGCGTGCGCCAGCGATCATGCCGCTCTTTGCCATGGAGGCAAAAACGCGTTGGACATAGCCGTGCTGGTAGCCGGTGGTGAAGTTCCCGGAGTAGTAACAGCTAAAGGCCTTGCCCCAATCCTTGTTGGCGCTGGCGTAGCACTGGGCCAGGATTTTGGAGCCGGCCGAGAGGTTGGGGCAGAGCGCGAACGCCTTTTCCGGCGTATCCAGCCCGAACTTGCCCAGGTTGGAGCGGTTCACCTGCGCAACGCCGAGTGAGTAGTTGTAGCCCTTGTCTTCCAGCATGCGCACGGTCGCTACCGCCTCAGGAAGATTCTGAGGCTGGCGCACGAGCTGCCCGCCCACCACGCCGATGGCGAATGGGTTTCGGCTCGATTCGACATTGACGACGTGCTGCATCACCTCGGCCGGCACGGCAAGGTTTTGACAGCCCATCATTTCAAGTCCTGGTAGCACCTTTACAACTCCTGTCTCATGACCAATGGTTTTTCTGTGTTACCCCCCGTCCGCACTTAGCGCGCGAGCCGGGTTGAAATCGATGCCGGTGATGTAGCGTCGGCCTGCATGCGCCTTGATGTGAACCACGATGTCGATGGTTAGCATCAGGAGCCGTTTGATCGTGTTGAACTCGAGTCCGGCGCCTTCCGCGGAGGCCTTCACCATCAGCGCTAGCTGGTCCCAGGTTTGTTCCACGCTGCCTGCATGGCAGCTTGTGATCGAACCTGGGTGGCCGGACGCACAATTACGGATGAAGTAGAACGATTCATCGCCGCGTAGCTCGGCAAGGATGATTCGGTCCGGCTTCATGCGCAGGCAGGCTTCCATGCAGCTTTTGGCCGTGACATTGGCCGCGCTCTGGCCGCCCTTGGAATAGAGCAGGTGAACGACGTTGGGCTGGTCGATGAACAGCTCGCGGGCGTCTTCGATGGTGACCAGCCGCTCATCGGCCGGAATGTGGTTCACCAGCGACTTCATGAACGTCGTTTTGCCGCTGCCGGTGGCGCCAGCGACGACAATGTTCTTTTTGTTAAGCACCGCATGGCGGAAGAAATCCGCGTAGCGGCGCTCGGCGCGCAGGTCCAGCAGCTCCTGGTCCGCCTGGCTGATGGTGTTCGCGCCTTCCAGGATCTCGTTGAAGAAGCCGTCATCGCTGTACTGCGCCAGCGTACGGGTCTGCTTGGAGGGCAGACGGATGGTGATCGATACGCGGCCGGCTTCGCAGGCTGGTGGAATGACGAACTGTGCGCGCTGGCCGGTGGGGAAGGTCAGCGACACCACGGGATCCACATCCGTGATGCGCTGGCCGGTGTTGCTTTCGTTCACCACGGCTGTACAGAACTGGCGCGCCCGCTCGAACGTGAGCGAAGGCACTTCCACTTTCTGCCAGCCACCGCGGCGCTCGAGGTAGAGCTCGCCGGGGCGGTTGATGCAAATTTCAGTGACGTCCGGCTCGGCAAGGAAATCCTTCACCCCCAGCACTTCGTACTGGTAGTCAAGGAAGTCGTTGCCGACGGCGGCCAGTGCGCTTTCCATGCGTGCCTCAGTACCGCGCCACGACGCCGTTGAAATCCACATCCTTGGCCACGTAAATGGCGAGGACGGTGCCCTGGTTGATCGTGACCGTGGCAGGACGGTTCGCAGCACGCTGCACCGCCTGGTTCGCCAGCATCTGGATCGTTGCCGCGGTGTTGCTTTCGAACGGGGTCTGGGTCACGACGCCATTGCTGATGGTCGTCTGGCTCGGACCGTGCTCGGCTGCCTCGTACTTGAAGGCATCGCTGAGCAGGCTGATCAGCAGGGCCGCACCGATGCGGCTACCCCAGTGCGCGTTGTACTGGCCTGGGTGGCCGGCACCGCCGAGCGTATCGATACCCGGGCTGGCCATGTTCACGTCGATGCCGGTGGGCGTGACGATGCGATCCCAGATGACCGCGACGCGCGGACCATCGGGTTCCATCTCGTACTTGCCCATCACCTTCGAACCCTTCGGCAGCAGCAAGCGCTTGCCGCTGAACGAGTACACCGGCTCCGTGACGACACACGAGGTGAAGCCCGGGATGTCGGTGATGATGCGGGTTTCCAGCACGCAGCGAATGAACGTACCGCGCAGCATCAGCGTGTCCGGATGCGTGAGCGGGGATGCGCTTGACGCCACATCCGGTGATTTCGCCGTGTAAGCGAGATTGTTGTTGTTGCTCATTCGCGGAACGGGCGCTACTGGCGCTTCCGGATTCGGCGGGAGATTGAATCCGGTCCCGCCTCCCGGGCCACCTGCGTCGCCTCCCGCTCCCTCACCGGTCGCTACGCCGGTGGTCCCCATGCCCGCAGCTGCAATTCGGCGCTCGAGCAACGTTGGCCCACGCGGGCCCTCGGGCTGCTGAGGGCGGGTATCTCGCGGCAATGGTGCGGGAGCCAGCTGAATTGCCTCCGCTGGTGGCGTAGGTGCGAGCGCAGGCGCAGGCGCGGGAAGTGGTTGCACCGGAGGGGCCATGGGCGCATCTGGAACGGTGACAGTCTCTTCTCGAGGCTTCGGCTTTTCCTTAGGTGTCGTAAGGCCGCCAAATGCCCAGAAGCCGATCACGATGAGGAGGAGCGCAATGGCGCCGAGCAACCCAAGCGCGCGGCGGTTCATTCGCTGCATGTCGTTGGAGGTCAGGCGCGGTGCATTGCCGTCGAGATCGGGTGCAGCGGATTGGCGCGTCTGCGAGGCATACGGATTGCCTGCGAGTGGATCGTGCTGTTCGGCGCGATGATCCGACGGCGGCACCTGGCCGTCGTTCGATTCGTCTTCCGGGTGATAAGGATTGTTCGGGCTCACTTCTTCGTGTTCCTTCGCAGACCGACGGCGTTGTCACCGTGGCGAATAACCAGATACGGATACGTGCCGTGGACGACGATGGTGCTGCCCTCCACCGTGGTGTTCACCACCGAGTCCTCACCGTGTTCCTTTTCGCGCATATAGATCGTCGGGAAGTTTCCCGTGGGAAACTGCTTCAGATCAGGCATCTTGATGTACGTGAAGCGGCCATCGTCGTAGACGTTGATCGGCACCAGCCACACCGCGGTCTTGCGCGTCTTCGAGTAGTCGTAATCGAAGTTGTAGTCACGGCCTTTGACCAGCTCGGTATCGAGCATGGGTGCGTCTGCCACTTTCTTCGTTTCCGACATGAAGCTCGTATCGGCCGGGTAGGTGAAGACCACCTTGTATTGCACGCCGGCGCGGCGGGCCTGGTCGAGCGTCTTCCAGTCCGTGGCGACGACCTTGAGTTCGAAGATGTACGAGTGCGTGGCGGTACGAATCATCATGTTCGTATCGACATCGACGTTCTTCGGCTTCACGTAGAAGACGTTCTCTCGACGCGTCAGGTCCCAGCCGCTGCTGAAGCCCGTGCTGTAGTCGAGGATCTTCTCGTTCGGGCTGAGCTCGATCTGCGTTGCGATACCCAGGCCCGTGCGAATCTGGAAGACGCGATCGGGAGCGTATTCATAGGTCGTGACGGCAGCGGGTTGGCCGACGAGCGCAGGCGGCGGAAGAGGGGGCGCGGTTTCCGCCGCGGCGAGGGGCGCTACGCATACGGCGAAGGCCCCGGCGACGCGCTTGAGGCGCATAAGGCTTGAACGGTTCATCAACGGCGCCCTCCATTGGCGGCGCTTGGGGCAGTGGAACGGGCGGCAGGGGCTGCTGCAGCCGGTTGGGCGGCAGGCTGTGCGAGCGGGACGGCACCGGGGTAGCCAGCGCCGGCAGGCATGGGTGCCGGCGGGATGGCACCGTTCTGAAGGGTCTCCTGCACCGGCGCGGCGCCGGGCGCGGCAGCCTGGGGCGCGGCGGCACCTGCAGCGGGCATGTCGTCGGGATCGACGCCGGGCTCGCCCGGTGCGGGCGCAGCCGGTTGCGGCGCGGCGGCCCCTTGCTGCGGGACCTCCGTGGGCACGGCCGTACCGTAGTCGTTGTCGACGCGATAGGTCGTCACCTGGAAGCCGAGCGGGTTCTCGACGCGGCTCTGATCATCCATGAGCAGGTTCGCCTTGTAGACGAACTCCATCGTGGCGATCTTGCTATCGAGCGGCACGGAGCCGCCGGTCGACTTGTCGTATACCGTGCGCTGGAAACGCACCGTGGCGCCCTTGGGTGTCGCGTTAACGCCGCCACCCACCAGCACGATGCTGAGGATCTTGACGCGAATGGCCTTGTTGGTGCCGTACAGCTTGTACGGGCTGTTCGGATTCGCCGGCGAGTGCAGGGCACGGTATGGCGTCGCCACGTTCGGCGCCGCCATGGTCATGACCGTCGGCCAGTCACGCAGGTTCGTCAGCGCCAGGTCGTACGACTCGCGGGCGAGGATGAAGTGCGCAATGTTGCTGCGGTTCACCGCTTCGCTGCTGGTGACCTGGCGGTTCAGCAGGTCATCCGTCAGGCGTGCCAGCTGGCTCGTGCCGGAGTACGGATCGGCAAGCACGATGTACGGCACCTTCTCTTTAAGGGGAAGGACGTAGAAATAGCCGCCAATAAGGCACAGCGAAACGACCAGCGAGCACGAAGCGACCATCCATGCACGCTTTGCGCTTCGCCTTGCTTCGTCCGCGATGGTGACTTCGAAGTTGACGCTGCTCGAAATGACGTCGTCGATCTTCGGTGAGTTCTTTTTCTTAAGCATGCCCCTGCCTCGTCAGTCGCTTACTTCGTATCCGCGCTAGCGGCGACGGGGTTTTCGGGCGCCGGTGCTGCCGGCGTATCGGACGCCTTTGCCTGGGCGGGCGGTGCAGCGGGAGCCGCAACAGGCGCGGGCGGCGGTGCGATGCTGCTGATCTCATCGACGATAAGGTCGGGACCACTCACGACGACAGCCACCCCTTGCGCCGAGTAAATCGAACTCAACTGCGACGCCGCATCACGCAGCTCCGAGGTATGAATCGCGGAGGCCGACTTGGTCAGCGTGAAGTCCGAGCGCAGCTTGTACTGAAGCTTCATGCCGTTGTCGGTGGTCCACCGCGTGAGCATGGTCTTGAGCGTGCCGTCCATTGGGGCCGCGTAATACGTGTACGGGACCGCGAGTGGAATCTCGGTGGTCTTGTCTTCGAAGTGGTTGACGGGCTTCCACGAGCCGCCAAAGTCGCGGGCAGGCGTTGTACCGCAACCCGAAAGGGCTGCGGAAAACACCACTATGATGCCAATCATGGCAAGGTTGGTCTGGCCTATTTTCACGTTGCGCTCATAACTTGTTGAAAAGCAATAACAATGGTTCGAAAGGCGGACATGGCTATCCGCCCCGCGTCGAGCCTGGGCCCGGCAAAGTCAGTTAATGCGTAATCGGCAACAGAGCGCTGCCGCGCGCACGAAAACGTGCATGCGCTGGCCAGCGAGGCTCCGGTGAGGGTGGCGATACTTCGAGCCTGGCCCCTGGTTGTCCGTACATGCGGAGGGCAACGGCACCCCGCGCTTCGTGCAAGCTATCCATTCAAACTTCCTGTTCCGGGCGAGACTGCCGCCCTGCCAATCGATGTAGCGAAGTGGCCCCTGCACAACCCTGCGAGCACAGATGTCGTCGACATCGGCTCGAGCCTTTGGTCTGCAGGTGTTCCCCCTTCATCGGTGCGATTCGAGAACCGCGTCAAAAAAATAGCTCATGAACGTGCAAATGACCAGCACATTCGATACGCATTAAAGTGACGCGTTTCACGGAAAAAACACGACGAACATGGTTGCACACGCAACCATGCGGATGCGTACGTTTATTAGAACACAAAACCCAAGACGAAAAGTTGACAGCGATCGTTCGTGCCGATGAAGCGTGCTGATTGATCAATCTTTGACCAGTGCAGGGCGCGGTAAGTCGAGCGCCATGAGCGACGATCAATGTCGCGATACGGTCCGACATCGTTGCGCATGCATCGCGAAAAGGATGATGTGCGACATCGCTAGAGGCCGCGATAGGCAAGTGGCGGCGTATGCCTGGGAGGTGTCATCCATGCGTGGATCTTCCTGTGTGCGAGTATCCCGGGAGGGGCGATTTCGCGGCGGTGGGGTTGCGTAGCCAGATGGCTAGCCCAACGTGCGAAAAGATACTGTGAACGTCTCGCGGCGGTTGCGCAATTGGGCGGCGCCCACGTCGTGACGTAGGAAAAGCCCTACGCCGCATCGACAGGGTGGGCGGGGCTAAGGTAGAACCGTCCCCTTTACCGTCAGGAACCTCGATGGACTCGCACTCCCCTTACAACGACGCGGCGCTGAACGCGCTGGCGCAGCAGGTGGCCGCCGCGGCGCTCGACAAGCGCGTGATGGTCGCCACCGCCGAGTCATGCACGGGTGGCTGGATCTCCAA
This sequence comes from Luteibacter aegosomatissinici, assembly GCF_023078495.1. Lineage (NCBI taxonomy): Bacteria > Pseudomonadati > Pseudomonadota > Gammaproteobacteria > Lysobacterales > Rhodanobacteraceae > Luteibacter > Luteibacter aegosomatissinici. Next base: position 1,558,177 of record NZ_CP095742.1, read on the forward strand.
GGCGCTCACCGACCTGGCCGGCAGCTCGGCGTGGTTCGAGGCGGGCGTCGTGACCTATAGCTATAGCGCGAAGGAATCACTGCTCGGCGTGAACCCTAGGACGCTTGAGCGCACCGGCGCGGTCAGCGAGGAAACGGTCCTCGAGATGGTGTCGGGTGCGCTGGCGCGCTACGGCGCCGGCGTGGCCGTGGCGGTCACCGGCATCGCCGGCCCGTCCGGTGGCACGGCCGACAAGCCCGTGGGCACCGTGTGGATTGGCTGGAAGCGGCGCGGGGGCTACGCCCACGCGAAGGTGTTCCATTTCGGTGGCGACCGCGAGGCGGTGCGCCGACAGACGGTGGCCGCGGCGCTCGCTGGAATAGTCACCGAGCTGAACGGGTAAGCCCGGCCGGCTGTGGCAAAATCACCGTCTGACGGATCGCAGTCCCTGAGACCCCGCTCCGGCAAGATACCTACCTATACACAAGCACACCGGAAACTACGATGGACGACAATAAGCGCAAGGCGCTGGCGAGTGCCCTCGGCCAGATTGAAAAGCAGTTCGGCAAGGGTGCCGTCATGCGTCTTGGCGACCGCGTGGACGACCAGATCGACACCGTCTCCACCGGCTCCCTGGGCCTGGATATCGCCCTGGGCATCGGCGGCCTGCCGCGCGGCCGTATCGTGGAAATCTACGGTCCGGAGTCGTCCGGTAAGACCACGCTCACCCTGCAGGCCATCGCCTCGTGCCAGCGCAACGGCGGTACCGCCGCGTTCGTCGATGCCGAGCACGCGCTGGATCCCACCTACGCCGAAAAGCTTGGCGTGAACGTGGCCGATCTGCTTGTCAGCCAGCCGGATACCGGCGAACAGGCGCTGGAAATCGCCGACATGCTCGTGCGCTCCGGCGCGGTCGACATGGTGGTGGTCGACTCGGTCGCGGCGCTCACGCCCAAGGCCGAAATCGAGGGCGAAATGGGTGATTCCCACGTCGGCCTGCACGCCCGCCTCATGAGCCAGGCCCTGCGCAAGCTCACGGCCAACATCAAGAAGTCGAACTGCCTGGTCATCTTCATCAACCAGATCCGCATGAAGATCGGTGTGATGTTCGGCAGCCCGGAAACCACCACCGGTGGTAACGCGCTGAAGTTCTACGCCTCGGTGCGCCTGGATATCCGCCGCATCGGCGCGGTGAAGAAGGGCGAGGAAGTCATCGGTTCGGAGACCCGCGTCAAGGTCGTGAAGAACAAGGTGGCCCCGCCGTTCCGCCAGACCGAGTTCGAGATCCTCTACGGCGAGGGCACCTCGCGCGAAGGCGAGATCATCGAACTGGGCGTGCGCGAGAACCTGATCGACAAGTCGGGCGCCTGGTACAGCTACAAGGGCGATCGCATCGGCCAGGGCAAGGAAAACGTCCGCCAGTTCCTGCGTGATAACCCGGCCATCGCCAACGAGATCGATACCGAGCTGCGCGCCCGCCTGCTGGTGAAGCCGGGCACGGGTGCCGCCAAGGCCGACGCCGAGCAGGATGAGGTCGAGGAGGCGTAATCCCGGGGCGGGCGAGCAGGGTGGCGAAAACACCCCGGATCGCCCGGCCCGCACGGCTTACGACAAGGCGCTGGGCCTGCTGGCCCGGCGCGAGCACTCTCGCCGCGAACTCCGGCAAAAGCTGGATCGCGGCGGTTTTGCGCGTGATGAGGCCGCCGATGCCATCGAGCGGCTGGAAGGCCAGGGCTACCAGGATGACGGGCGCTTCGCCGAGGCGCTGGTCCGTAGCCGGGTAGGGCAGGGTTACGGGCCGGCCCGCATCCGCGCCGAGCTGCGCAGCCAGGGCATTAGCGATGCCCGGATCCGCGAACTCCTTGAAAACGCGGACGTCGATTGGCACGACCTGGCCGCGAATCAGCTCCGCCGACGCTACGGATCGGCCTCCGCCGACCCGGCGGAACGGGCACGGCGGGCGCAATTCCTCTTGCGTCGCGGCTTCGCCGCCGCCACAGTACGTGTTCTTACCCACGCCGATGCGGAAGACCCCGACGACGACTGAAGGCAGCTAGCCTTGCTATTCGTGACTGGGCGCCTTTCGCGATCCTCGCAGCCCCAAGCCACGATCGCACATGAAAACCGCCGACATCCGTTCGACCTTCCTGGATTTCTTCCGCAAAAAGGACCACACCATCGTGCCCTCGGCATCGTTGGTGCCGTCGAACGACCCCACGCTCCTGTTCACCAACTCGGGCATGGTCCCCTTCAAGAACGTGTTCCTCGGCAGCGAAAAGCCGGGCTACGTCCGTGCGGCCGACGTGCAGCGCTGCCTGCGCGCTGGCGGCAAGCACAACGACCTTGACCAGGTGGGCTACACGGCCCGCCACCACACCTTCTTCGAAATGCTGGGCAACTGGTCGTTCGGCGACTACTTCAAGCGCGATGCCATCCGCTACGCGTGGGAGCTGCTCACCGAGGTCTACAAGCTGCCGGCCGAGCGCCTGTGGGTCACCGTGTACCACACCGATGACGAGGCCTACGACCTGTGGAACAAGGAGATGGGCGTCCCGGCCGAGCGCATCGTGCGCATTGGCGATAACAAGGGCGCGCCGTTCGCTTCGGATAACTTCTGGCAGATGGCCGACACCGGCCCCTGCGGCCCGTGCACGGAAATCTTCTACGACCATGGCCCGGATGTGGCCGGTGGCCCGCCCGGTTCGCCGGATGAAGATGGCGATCGCTATATCGAGATCTGGAACCTCGTGTTCATGCAGTTCGATCGCGCGCCCGATGGCACGCTCAGCCCGCTGCCGGCGCCTTGCGTCGATACCGGCATGGGCCTGGAGCGCCTGGCGGCCGTGCTGCAGCACGTGCACTCCAACTACGAGATCGACCTGTTCGCGTACCTCATCCGTGAGGCCTCGCGCCTGACGAACACGGCCGACCTGGGCAACAAGTCGCTGCGCGTCATCGCCGATCACATCCGTGCCGCATCGTTCCTTATCGTCGATGGCGTGCTTCCGTCGAACGAGGGCCGTGGCTACGTGCTCCGCCGCATCATCCGCCGCGCCCTGCGCCATGGCTGGATGCTCGGCGTGCGTGGTGACTTCTTCTGGAAGATGGTCGCGCCGCTCGTTGAAGAGATGGGCGAGGCCTACCCGGAAATCGCAGCCAAGCGCGCGTTCGTCGAGCAGGCGCTGAAGGTGGAAGAGGAGCGCTTTGGTGAAACGCTCGAGCACGGCATGCGCCTGTTCGATGACATCGCCTCGAAGTCCGGCAAGATCATCCCGGGCGCCGACGCGTTCCGTCTGTACGACACCTATGGCTTCCCGGTCGACCTCACGGCGGACATTGCGCGCGAGCGCGACATGACCGTCGATATGGAAGGCTTCGAGCGCGCCATGGGCGAGCAGCGTGCCCGTGCCCGCGCCGCCAGCAACTTCTCGACCAAGGCGCAGCTGCCGGCCGAAGTGGCCAGCGCGCTGCAGCCGACGATCTTTACCGGCTACGACGCCCTCGACCTGGCTGATGCCAAGGCGGTGGCCATCGTGCGCGACGGTAAGTCCGTGGATCAGCTGGCCGATGGCGAGGAGGGCTTCCTCCTGCTCGACCGCACCCCGTTCTATGCGGAATCGGGCGGCCAGGTCGGTGATACCGGCATGATTCGCAACCCGTCGGGTGCCCTCGCGGTGGAAGACACCCAGAAGGTCGGCGGCGCGTTCTTTGCCCACTTCGGCACCTGGCAGGGCTCGGCCCCGTTGCTGAAGGGCGCCGTGGTCAGTGCTTCGGTGGACGGCGCCCAGCGCCAGGCCACCGTGCTGAACCACTCGGCCACCCATCTGCTCCATGCCGCCCTGCGCACCGTGCTGGGTGACCACGTGACCCAGAAGGGCTCGCTGGTGGCACCGGAGCGCCTGCGCTTCGACTTCTCCCACTTCAAGCCGGTCACCGGTGAGGAACTGGCCGAGATCGAGCGCATGGTGAACGACGAGGTGCGCCGCAATGCGGCCGCCGAGGTTCACCACATGGGCTACGACGACGCCATTGAATTCGGCGCCATGGCCCTGTTCGGCGAAAAATACGGCGCCGAAGTCCGTGTGCTGAAGATGGGCGATTTCTCGACCGAACTCTGCGGCGGCACGCACGTAGGCCGCACGGGCGACATCGGCCTGTTCAAGATCGTCTCCGAGTCGGGCGTGGCCGCGGGCATCCGCCGTATTGAGGCGGTGACCGGTGCGGGCGCCATGGCACGTGTGGCCGATGAAGAGCGCATCCTCAGCGAGGTGTCGGGCCTGCTCGCCGCCACGGGCGACGATGTGGTCGAAAAGCTGCGCCAGCTGTTCGATAAGCAGAAGAAACTCGAAAAAGAGGTTGAATCCTTCAAGGCCAAGGCCGCCAGCTCGGCCTCGGCCGATCTGGTCGATACCGCCACGGATGTCGCCGGTATCAAGGTCGTTGCCGCGCGCCTGGAAGGCCTCGACGCCAAGTCCCTCCGCGACAGCCTGGACGTGCTGAAGCAGAAGCTGGGCGACTGCGCCGTCATCCTGGCGGGCGCGGCCGACGGCCGCGTATCGTTGGTGGCAGGCGTTGGCGGCTCGGCCCTGGGCCGCGTCAAGGCGGGCGACCTGGTCGCCGAGGTAGCCTCGAAGATCGATGGCAAGGGCGGCGGCCGCCCGGATATGGCGCAGGGCGGTGGCGTGGATAGCCCGGCCTTGCCCGGCATCCTGGCCGGCATCCCTGCCTGGGTCGAAGGCAAGCTTCGCTGAACGAACCCCCGCTGGACCCTAAAGGGGCTGCCGTAAAGGCGCCCCTGTACACGGATTCAGCCGTTCCTGCGTTGCACCACCTTGATTGGCTCAGCTAGTATGATCCGAATGTCGAAACGCATTTTTCGGCATCGGTCAGTCGGGTCGACATAGGCAGGACAGCTGGTCAGCGACACGCACACAATACGCCGGGGAAGGCAGATCGGCCTTCGATGGTCGATAAGTCAATCCATCGGCGGCAAGACTCGGGGTGAGTTGTCGTTGGTGGGGAAGCCAATACCTGATTTTATGGAGTATCAATCATGCTGATTCTGACCCGCCGGGTCGGTGAAACCCTTATGATCGGCGACGAGGTGACGGTCACCGTTCTGGGTGTCAAAGGTAACCAGGTGCGCATTGGTATCAACGCGCCTAAGAATGTCGCAGTCCATCGCGAAGAGATTTACCAGCGCATCAAGAACGAACACGACCAGGATCCTGCCGGCCATACCGGTGACGACCAGTAACAGTAAAAGCTTTACGGCCGACGCAAGGATCAGTATCCTTGCTGGCTCGTTCGGGCACTAGCCTCGCGAACGATCAAAATGGAGAGTTGCCCGAGAGGCCGAAGGGGCTCCCCTGCTAAGGGAGTATAGGGTCAAAAGCCTTATCGAGGGTTCGAATCCCTCACTCTCCGCCAGTTACGCAAGACGCCCCTAACGGGGCGTTTTGCGTTTCTGCGTCCGCAAAATTGACCGCGCTCAACGGCCCCGGCGCCCCGCCTGCCTACGCTCCCCGTTTTACCCGCAGGCCCCGCATGTCCATCGGCTACAACGACCTCCACACCAGCTTCGGCCGGTGCCTCCGCTCGCGCGGCTTCATCGGCCGCTTCTACGACATCCTTCTCGCCCGCGACGAAGGCATCCCGCCGCTGTTCGCCAAAACCGATTTCCAGAAGCAGCATATGGCCCTGCGCCGCGGTATCAGCCTGGCCATCTCCTGGGCTGCCGGCGACGGCATGGCCCAGGGGCCGGTAAACGAGATGATCCGCGTCCACGCACGCAAGGGCAGGGCGCCCGTGCCACCAGCTATCCACGATCACTGGCTCGAGAGCCTGATGCAGGCGATCAAGGAGCGCGACGACCAACTGACCCCAGCATTGGAAGCACGCTGGCGCGAAGCCATGGGCAAAGTGGTTCGCGCTTTCGCTGAGGCCTATTAACGGCTACATCGAAACCACCTCCTTCAACGCCCGGCAGATCGACACCGCAAGCTCTTCCTGCTCGCGAATGCCAAACTGCGCCGAGCGATCGAAATGCCGGGCCCAGGTCACCTTGCTGATCGAGGCATCGATCAACCGGATCGATGTGCGCATACGCTCCGCATCCACGCGAACGCTGCCTTCAATCAACCGACGTGGTGCCGGCGTGTCGTCGCCGTCGGTGAAGGTGATATGGGCGGGTAGCACGAGGGGCGGCGCGCTCCAGGTGAACACATCGCCGAACGACGAGACGAGCTGGTTCAGCAGCTCCTCGTACAACCCGCTCGCAAAAGCCTGCCCCTCGGCACGCTCGGTAATGTGCCGGATGGGTTGCACCATCAGGTGCGTGCCTTTCAGTCGTGGCCGCTCGTGCCGTACCACCCGGCGGAAGGTGGGCGTGTAGCGGCCCACCGGGATGGTGATCTCCACATCGCCGGTCATGGCGTTATCGGTGTAATAAGCCGCTAGCCGGTGGCGAAGACGCCCCACCTGGACCCGCACCGACGGGTCTTCGGAGAGGTAATCGGCCGGGTCCCGGCCGAAAACGGCTATGCCGATCGCGTACTCACTGATGGCTTTTTCGCCGGCCAGCGCCTGGTGGATGAGGAAATCGAGTAGCCGCCTCATCCGGTGAGCCTTCTGGAAAGCGTCGCTGGCCATGATCGAGGCGCACGCTGATCGTATTTCCCCTTCGTCGATATCCTGGCTTTCGTCGATTTCCGTTTTCACCACGTCCCCCTGCCAATCCAATCCTGCGATCGCGCGGGCTCCGACGATAACCGCACGGCGCCCGGGCGCCGTGGTTGTTACCGTAACAACGGGCAAATCGTTACCGTAACGATACTTATGCCGCCCCCTCGGCGTGCCTAGCATCCCCCCATCGACGCGATGCATGGCGCCATCGCGATCGCCACTTCATGGGGGATACCAATGGCCGGCCAGCTTCCTGACGACATCGTCCAGGCAATCGCAATTTCCAACGCCAAGTCCATTGGCGAGCAGCCGGCCATCCTGGCGAACCTGGCCCTGGCCCAGCAGATCTTCAACCAGAACATGCAGCAGCAGATCAGCCTGAGCCAGCAGCAGGCGATGAACCAGGTGCAGATGGCGGCCGCGGCCAAGTGTGTCGCGATGATCGAAACCGCCGGTGGCTGCAAGAACCAGGCGTCCATCGACCAGATGGGCAAGGACATCGAAAAGATCACCCAGGAAATGGGAAAGCTGTTCAAGGACAGCGGGAGCAACCCTTCCGGCGGTGCATAGCGAATTCATGCGCATTCATCGTGCATGAGTGCGCTGGATGCCCTTCACAGGGGCCCAAGCAGGCAAGTCGTTTCCATTAATCACGTCACTCACTAAGGAGCCACACCATGGCCGCTCTGCCCGAAGAAGTCGTTACCGCCGTTGCGATCGGCAACCTCAAGTCCATCTCCGAACAGCCGGCGATGCTCTCCAACCTGGCCTACTCGAACACGGTGGCCGTCACCAACCTCTCGCAGCAGAACGCGGTGGCCAACCAGCAGGCGATGAACGAGCTGGGCCTGTCCATCGTCGCGAAGGCCTCGAACACCATCAGCAACCTCGGCCCCCTCGAGGCGCGCTCGGCGGTGGACATCCTCACCAACAACGAGCTGGCCGAAACCATTGCCGACCTGAAGGCGACGGTGCAGGCGTTCGCGAGCAAGTAAGCCGGTAGGTCGGCCGTCACATCGGAGTGCAGAACATGCTTGATGAACAGATTGTCACCGCCGTGGCGACGGGCAACCTCAAGGCGATCGCCGAGCAGCCCGCCCTGTTATCCAACCTCGCTTATTCGAACGTGGTTTCCACTAACAACCTCGGTCGGCAAAACGCGGTGGCGAACCAGCAGGCGGGTAACGAGATCACGCTGCCACTGGTCGCCAAGGCCGTGTCTACCGTGAGCGACCCGGGCCCGCTGGCGGCTCGTTCGGCGGTGGATGTGCTCACCAACAACGAGCTGGCGGATTCCATCGCTGATCTGAAGTCGGTCATTGAGGCTTTCGCCAAGGGTGAGGGTGGCCACCGCCACCACCACCGGCTGCGGGATCTCGAACTGACCATCGACGAAAACGGCCGCCTGGTCATCGTCGTGCTCAGGGGTGAGCTGCCGGAGATCTTCGTGCCGGGCAGCTTCACGCGGGAGTCGGTGGATGTTCGGGTGGATACCAGCCGGGGTGCGTACATCCGGATCAGGAAAGCCCGGTAACCGTGATGCGGGAAGAAGGGCGGGGCGGCAACGGTGCCGCCCCGCAACCAAGGGGGTATGCGCTACATGGATACGGTTGAGGCGGTCGAGATCAGCATTACCGAAGGTGGCCCGGATAACGGCCCCTTGCCCAGTGTGTTGACCATGAATGCACTGGCGGCTGCGCAACAGGGCGCGGCGATCACTGACCTTGCCCTTGGTAACCAGGTGAGCGCCAGTGCCGTGGCCGCACGCGCGCAGGTATCCCACCAGGATGCGCTGAACCGTCTGCGGCAAATGATCCTCAGCCGCGCGGTGATGACCGTGGATACACCGGGGCCGAAGCTCGCGCGCTCTACGACCGTCGTGCTGACGTCCAGTGCGCTTGCCCAGGATATCGCCGATCTCAAGGCGTCCACTGCCGCATTCGGCGACACGAAATGAGCGGAGACGCCGCATGGAAGAGTTCAACCGCATGCTCATCGACCAGATCAATGATCGATTGAAGCAAAGTTTTGATGCCAACCTGCAGGCCGGCGAGTACTGCGTCGTAAGGGCGCGCGTGCAGGGTGTGCTTTCGGTGCTGCCCGCCGCGGCGGCTGGTGACGATGCCGTCTGTGGTCCGGCATCGTTCGCGGATTGCATTGCTTATATCAACGGCCGCTTCGTCAACGAACCGTTCCTGCTGCGCGATCCCGCGCCGCCACATCACGCCACGCCACCGCCCGGAGAGACGCCATGAGCCAGCCGGAAACCATTGCGCAACTCGGCAAGGTGGTGGAAGACATCGCCGAATCGATGACCAAAGTCGCCACGAACATCGCGTTGCTGGGCGTGGAAGGCAATGCCGACGAACAGATGCGCATCATCACGGAAGAGAACAACAAGGTGCTCGATCGCATCCGCACGCTCTACCACCTGCCGCCGGCACCGGGGCGCTGACATGGCCGCCAGTGGTTCCATCGTCGATACGCCGCTCGCCGCCGCGAACGCTCTCAATGCAGTAGCGCTGCCCGAGGCCGAAGCGGGCTACACCTTCATGATGGAGATACTGGGCAACCAGGCGACGCCACTGATATTCGGTTCGCTGGTGCTCAGCGCGGGCGCGATCATCGAAGGACTGGCCGCCTATGAAACCACCGCGATCGCTGCGGCCGGCGCAGGGTGATCGGCATGAATGACAACGCCGCACCGCGCCCCTTACCGGAGCAACTGGCGATCGTCGCATTCCCCGGTGCCTACACGCAGGCGGGCACGCCGCAAGCACCGCCGGGCGATTTCTTCATCGTGCGCGCGGACGCCAGCGAGGTGTCGTTGCCCGGGCATGACGCACCCTGGCTGACGGTATCGCCCCCGGCGCCCATCGTGCCCGGCATGTGCCGCATAGCTTATAGCGCGACCGATAACACGCGCCTGGCGCGGCATGTCGATGTGCCGGTGGTGGTGAAGGGCAAGCGCTACGGCGTGATGATTCGCCAGCAGGCGGGCGAGCTCGTGCAGACGGAGCTTGCGCGCACATTGAGTAGCCCGCTCAACATCGATTGCCTGATCGCGATTGGCTTCATTGCGAGCCTTATCCAGAAGATCCCGCTGCCACCGATCAAGCTCATCGTGACGATCGTCGTGATCCTTGCGCTGATCGCGTTGGGCTTCGCGGTATCGGCATTGCGCCACGGCTTTGCGAACGTGCCCGAGCCGAAGCCGCTTTCCCCCGATACCAACGGCGTGCCCATCACGCTGTTTCCCGGCGTCACCGTGCCCGGGTTGCTTCCGCTGGCCGCCATCGCCGCGGAAGACCAGACCATCGCATTACAGACAGTCCAGGAAATCTACTGGCTGATCGAGGAAGTGGGCTAGCGGCCGGCACCCGGCCAACCCGGATGGACCCGGCGGAGCCCCAGCCCACTCCGCGCCTCATGGGTCGTCCTTCATTCCACCCATGACGGAGCATGCAGCCATGTCCCGATACACCTCGCTTTTGCCTTTGAGTTACATGGTGCCGACGTTTTATCCCACATCCCCGGGCATCGTTCAGCCGATGAGCGGCGCACCGCGTATCACGCTCGCGGATGGTGATTTGCAGGCGCGCGCACAGCGCCTGGTGAACGTGCTTTACTGGACCGCAGAGAAATACCAGAACCAGGATGGTATGCAGGATCCCGGTACCCTGAAGGTATTCATCGCGCCGGAGTTTTATTTCCGCAAGGCGTCACCCGAAGAGGTCGGTGCAAGCGCGTTCGAGCCCGCCACCAGTTTCGGCTCGTATCCTGAATCCGCGCGGCAGGATCTCGCGCAAGAATTGGATCGGGTCATAAGCGGGACATCGCTGTTCAAGGATTGGACCATCGTGGCGGGGACCATTTGTTCCGCGTTGCCGGATCAACATGTCACCGGCCGCCCGAACCTGCTGAACACCGCGATCATGCTGCGTGGCCTGCGCGATCCCATCGATGACAGTGCCCGTTACGTGCTGATGGAGAAGCATTACATCTCGCGGATCGATGGGCCGCCGAAGCAGTGGCATGCCAACCGCGATCCGACGACCGTTTACAGTTACAACCTGAACCCCGACCAGTTCCTGGATAACCTGGTGTACTGGGATGGCATGAGTGTGGGGCTCGAGGTGTGCCTGGATCACGACGAGCAGGTGCTGCGCAATGCGTTGGCCAGGTTGCGGCGAGCGCTCGGCGGCCCCGCCTCCCGGCTGGATCTGCAGCTGGTGACATCGTGCGGCATGTCCATCACTAACCCGGCGGCCGCCGTAAAGCCCGGTGGCCTTGTCATGTTGACCGATGGCATGTCGGATATGCCTGGCCTGCCGGAGCCCGATTTCCAGCTTGGCCGCTTCGACGCGGGTAAGGGGAAGGTGCGCCTGGTGGACGATAGTCAGTTCGATTTTGCCGCTTTGCCGGTGGATCCCAGCTATCAGGTGCTGGACTACGCCGGTGGCTTGTACACGGGCGAGGGACGTCATCAGGGAGTGTGGGCAGGGCAATCCCGTTTCGCCCTGTCCAGCCCGCCCTGATTTCCCGGTGTCGCGGGTAGGTTGAGACCCCGGCGCTACCGCACGCACAAACAAAAACACCGGCCAATGGCCGGTGTTTTTGATGAATCGATTGGTCGGGGAGACAGGATTCGAACCTGCGACTTCTACGTCCCGAACGTAGCGCTCTACCAGGCTGAGCTACACCCCGACGGGAGCCGCGTATATTAGCCATGACCGGCACCCTTGGCAACAGGTTGTCTCACTTTTTTTACAAACCGCGCGCGGGGCCGTCCGCGGCCATCTGTTACTCTATGGGGCTGCCGCATGGCGGCCTACGTACAGCCCCAAGAGGAATTGCATGGCACTCACCCCGGCCCGCACGATGCCTGGTGTCCTCGAGCTCCTGCCGCTCGACCAGATCGCCTTCCAGCGCATGCTCGATACCATCCGCCGTAACTACGAGCGGTTCGGTTTCCTGCCTATCGAAACGCCGGTGATCGAGCATAGCGATGTCCTGCTGACCAAGACCGGCGGTGAGACCGAGCGCCAGGTGTATTTCGTGCAGTCCACCGGCTCGCTCAACGCGGCCGACAAGGAGCAGGGCGGTGTGCCCGAGCTGGCACTGCGCTTTGACCTGACCGTGCCGCTCGCCCGCTACGTGGCCGAGCACGAGCACGACCTGAGCTTCCCGTTCCGCCGCTACCAGATGCAGCGCGTGTACCGCGGCGAGCGCGCCCAGCGCGGCCGCTTCCGCGAGTTCTACCAGTGCGATATCGATGTGATCGGCAAGGACAGCCTCTCGGTGCGTTACGACGCCGAGATCCCGGCCGTGATCTACAGCGTGTTCCGCGAGCTGAACATCGGCGCGTTCACCATCCAGCTGAATAACCGCAAGCTCATGCGCGGTTACTTCGAGAACCTGGGCGTGGCCGATCCCGAGCAGCAGATGCTGGTGCTGCGCGAAGTGGACAAGCTGGACAAGCGCGGCGCCGATTACGTGCGCGATACGCTGACCGGCGAGGCCTTCGGCCTGTCGCAGGATGTCGCCGCAAAGATCCTTGCCTTCGTGCAGGTACGTTCCACCTCGGTCGACGATGCGTTCGCCAAGCTCGATGCCCTCGGTAGCGGCTCGGAAACCTTCGAGCAAGGCAAGGCGGAACTGAAGGAAGTCCTCGGCCTCATTCGCGATTTCGGCGTGCCCGAAACGCATTTCGCGCTGAACCTCTCGATCGCGCGCGGCCTGGATTACTACACGGGTACCGTGTACGAAACCACGCTCAATGAACACCTGGGCATCGGTTCGATCTGCTCCGGCGGCCGCTACGAGAACCTGGCCGGCCAGTACACCAAGTCGCACCTGCCGGGCGTGGGCATTTCCATTGGCCTTACCCGCCTTTACTGGCAGCTGCGCGACGCGGGTCTGGTCTCCACCGCGCAAAGCACCGTGGACGTGCTGGTCACCCAGATGGATGCGGCGCAGATGCCGGCCTACCTGGCGGTGGCCAACGAGCTTCGTACCGCCGGTATCGCCACGGAAGTGGTGCTCGAAGGCGGCAAGCTGGGCAAGCAGTTCAAGTACGCCGACCGCGCAGGCATCCGCTTCGTGATCGTGCTGGGCGAGGACGAAATCGCCAAGGGCGTCGTCACCGTGAAGGACCTGCGCCGCGAAGACCAGTTCGAGGTCGCGCGCGCCGATCTGGTGAAGACGCTCCGCGTCGAGCTGGCCCAGGCCGAAATCGGCCGTTGATTGTGCGGTAACGCCGGGGCGTTCCCGGAACCTGTAGGAGCGTGCTTGCGCGCGATTGGGTGCTCGCCGCGAACCCCCATCGCGCGCAAGCGCGCTCCTACATTCATTTGTTTGGTTGCACCTCACCCCCACGGTAGTACGCCATGACCACCAGCATCCTCCTCGACGGCCGCAGCCTCACCCGCGCCCAGGTTGTCGCCATCGCCCGCCAGGGCGCCTCCATCACCCTCGATGAGACGCAGCTGGTCAAGGTAAAGCGCGCCGCGGATTTCCTCGCGGAGAAGGTGGGTGGTGGTGAGCCGATCTACGGCGTGACCACCGGCTTCGGCAGCAATGCGGACAAGCTGCTGGGCGCGCACCGCGTGCGCGATGAGCTGCCGGGCGGCAACCCCGAGGCGCGCGAAGGCACGCTGATGGAGGAGCTGCAGCACAACCTGATCATCACCCATGCCGTGTGCGTGGGTAAGCCGTTCGCCGTGGACGTGGTGCGCGCCATGCTCGCCATCCGCGTGAACACGCTGATGCGTGGCCATTCGGGTATCCGCGTCGAAACGCTGCGCGCGCTCGCTGAGCTGCTCAACCGCAACGTCATCCCGGTCATTCCCGAGAAGGGCTCGGTGGGCGCCAGTGGCGACCTCGCGCCGCTTTCGCATCTGGCCATCGTGCTGCTCGGTGGTGGTGAAGCCTTCTACGAAGGCGAGCGTATCCCCGGCGCGGAAGCCCTTAAGCGTGCGGGCCTCGAGCCGGTGCGTCTCTCGTTCAAGGAAGGCCTGGCGCTGAACAACGGCACCACGCAGATGCTCGCCACGGGTGTGCTCGCGCTGGCCACCCTGGAAACCCTGATCAAGACCGCCGACCTGGCGCTGGCCATGACGCTCGATGCGTTCGCTGGTCGTACCGGCGCTTATGCGGAAGAGGTGCACGCGCTGCGCCCGCACCCGGGGCAGGTCGCCTCGGCCGCTGAGTTCCGCCGCCTGCTCGAGGGCTCCACGCTCGCCGATATCGCGTACCACCTGGTGCCGCGCTTCCGTCCGTGGCTGTCGGATTCGTGGGCGGACCCGGCGGAGCAGGCCTACCGCTTCGATATCGGCTGGGATTGGGTCCCGGCCACGCAGCGCCATGGCAAGGAGGCGTTCTACTCGCGCTTCCTGCCGTTCAAGGGTGGCAAGAAGCACCAGCCGCAGGATGCCTACTGCCTGCGCTGCGCACCGCAGGTGCACGGCGCCGTGCGCGATGCGTGGGAGCAGGCCTGCCGCGTGTTCGATGTGGAACTCAATGCGGTGACGGATAACCCGCTGGTGTTCCCGGATGCGGAAAATGCCGAAGTCATCGAAGACCAGGTGATCTCCGCAGGCCACTTCCACGGCATGCCGCTGGCGCTCGCCATGAGCTACGTGAAGGCCGCCATTCCGGTGCTCGCCTCGATCTCCGAGCGCCGTACCGCGAAGCTGGTGGATCCGGCGAATAACGATGGCCTGCCGGCGTTCCTCATCGGTAACGAAGACGCCACCGATTCCGGTTTCATGATCGTGCAGTACACCGCGGCGGCGCTGGTGAACGACCTGGCGACGCGCGCGCACCCGGCATCGGTGTACTCGGTGCCGACCAGTGCGAACGCGGAAGATCACGTCTCCATGGGCGCGAACGAGGCCCGCCACGTGCTGGAGATGACCGAGGACCTCGGCCATGTGCTGGCCATGGAGCTGTACACGGCGGCGCAGGCCCTGGAGTACCGCCAGGACATGCTCAACGCAGCCCGTACGCTTGCACTGCGTGGCGACTGGCAGGCGCTGGCCTCGAAGATTTCCGGTGCGCCGCGCGCCGATTCGCCGCATTACCCGCGCTTCGAAGAAGAGGTGCGCGCCCTGATGGATGCGCTGGCATCGGCGGAGGATTTCCATGGCGGCGTCACGGTGCGCCGCGCGTTGGCGAACCTGCGCGAGCACATCGCCTTCATGCAGCGCGACCGCGCGATGGATGGTGAGGTGCGCCTGATGTGCGATCTGGTGGCCTCGGGCCGCCTGGTGGCGGGCGACGCCTAAGCGCTGCCCGCCAGCGCGCCGGTGGGCTCCCTGTCTGCCGGCGCGGAGGTTGTCTTCGCCGCCGCCCCGGGTGCCCCGGCCGCAGGCGGTGCCGCGAGCGCAGCGGCGACCATGTCTTCATCCTCATCCGGCCCAAGCGAGCTGGCCTCGGGATCGAAGGCGTCCTCCTCGTCGTCAAACTCGGTGAAACCATCGATCAGTCCGGCGCGCATGTTGGCCAGGTACTGGTAGAGCTGCGCATCGTTCTGCAGGCCCAGCTTGGTCATGGCCGAGCGCTTCTGCCGGCTGATGGTCTTGATGCTACGGAGCATCCGCGCGCCGATATCGGCCAGTGAAAGCCCTTGCGAATACGCACGCAGGACCGCGACTTCGCGCGGTGACAGGCTGTTGTTCCGGCATGCGTTCGCCCGATCGGCCGCCAGGAACGCCCGCCGGATGGCCGGGCTGAGGAACGTGCGGCCCAGGCTCGCCGAATGCACGGCCGACGGCATATCGCGCAGGTTCGCGCGCTTATCGAACAAGGCCGCCACGCCCAGGTCGAGCAACAGCCGCAGCGTGGCGACGTTGGCGAGGTGGGTCATGACCACGATGCCGACATCGGGGCGGATGATGCGGATGCGGCGAATCAGCGCCACGCCATCGGCCTGGCGGCCATCGGGCAGGCAGAGGTCGGTGACCAGCACCTCGCAATCCACATCCTCCATGACCTGGAGGAGGGTATCGGTATCGTGGACACGGGCGACGACGGTATACCGATGCTTCTTGAGGATGGTTTCGACTCCGGCGACGACGACCGGCTGATCGTCGGCGATGACAACGGGACACGTCATGCGTACGGCTCTTGGCTCCAGCGGATGTGCCTTTCATCTTGGCGACCGCGCGGCGCCGGGTATATGGAACAAAAGCGCAATCTTCTGTCGGCGAATTCCGGGGTGTGTTGCCACGGTGTAGTTGCCGGCCTACAATGGGCTATCGTATTAACGCGTTAGTACATTATGAAGCGACGCTCCCTGGACCCCGAAACCCCGGCCGACTCGGCCGAAACCAGCCTGTGCGAGGCGCTGCTGGCGCTCTCAACGGTGGATGAGATGCGGGCCTTCCTCCATGACCTGTGCACCCCGGCCGAGATCGAGGTCATGGTCGACCGCTGGCGGGTGGTGCCGTACCTGCTGGACAAGCTCTCGTACCGGGAGATCCACGAGCGCACCGCCGTCAGCATCACCACCATCGGGCGCGTCGCCCGCTATCTGAACCAGGGGGCAGGCGGCTACATGGCCGCTGCCGCCCGCCGTAACCGGGAGCCCACCGCATGAAGCCTCGTGACCGCCTGCGCATCGCGATGCAGAAATCCGGGCGCCTGACCGAACCCGCCCAGGAACTGCTGGCCCGCTGCGGCCTCAAGTTCCGCCAGAGCCGCGACAAGCTGTTCTGCTTTGGCGAAGGCGAGCCCGTGGACCTGCTGCTGGTCCGCGACGACGATATTCCCGGCTTGATCGCCGAGGGCGTGTGTGACCTGGGTATCGTCGGCCGCAACGTGCTGCGCGAATTCCAGTTGTCCAACCCGGAAGCAGGCACGGGGCTCGATGAGCTGCGCCCGCTCGGGTTTGGCAGCTGCCGCCTTTCCATCGCGCTGCCGCACGACGAACCGTACGACAGCCCGGCCCAGTTGGACGGCCAGCGCATCGCCACGTCCTATCCTGGGTTGCTCGGTGACTGGCTGCGCGTGAACAACGTCGATGCCAAGGTGGTCTTCCTTGCCGGCTCGGTGGAGATCGCCCCGCGCCTGGGCACCGCCGATGCCATCTGCGACCTGGTGTCCAGCGGCGCCACACTCGTCGCGAACCAGCTGCGCGAAGCAGCCGTGGTGGTCGAGAGCGAAGCGGTGCTCGCCGGCCACAAGGTGCTGCCCAGCGATGAGCGCGGTGAGATCGCCGAACTGCTCCTGCGCCGTCTGGATGGCGTGATCCAGGTGCGCGATTCGCGCCTGATCCTGATGCAGGCCCCGCGTGATGCACTGGATGCGATCACCCGCCTGTTGCCGGGCCTGCCCGTACCCACGCTCACGGCCGTCGATGGCGCGCCGGACCAGGTGGTGTTGCAGGCACTTTGCGCCGGCAGCGTGAGCTGGCGGCAGCTGGAAGACATGAAGCGCGCTGGCGCCCGCGACATGCTGGTGCTGCCGGTGGAGAAGATGCTGGCATGAAGCGGATCGATTGGAACACCCTGGATGAGCCGGGCCGCGCCGCCGCGCTTGCACGGCCGGCGCAGTCGCGTTCGCCCTCGTTGCGCACCGGCGTGGAAGCGATCGTGGCCGATGTGCGCGCACGTGGCGACGAAGCGCTGCGTGAGCTGACGGCGCGCTACGATGGCACCACGCTCGATGCGCTCGCCGTGACCGATGAAGAATTCGACGCTGCGGAAGCACGCCTCGCCCCTGAACTGAAAGCCGCCGTGCGCGAAGCCGCTGAGCGGATCGAGCGCTTCCACCGCGCCGCTGCTCCCGCCCCCGTCAGCGTGGAGACCGCGCCGGGTGTGCGCGTCGAGCGTGTCCTGCGACCGATCCGCCGCGTGGGCCTCTACGTCCCCGCCGGCGGCGCGCCACTGCCTTCCACCGCCATCATGCTCGGCGTCCCGGCGGCCATCGCCGGCTGCCAGGAAGTCGTTCTATGCACGCCGGTGCAAGCCAACGGCCGGTGCGATGACGCCGTGCTGTTCGCCGCACGCGCCACGGGTGTGCACAAGGTATTCAAGCTAGGCGGTGCGCAGGCGATCGCCGCCATGGCCTACGGCACCGAGAGCGTGCCCCGCTGCGACAAGCTGTTTGGCCCGGGCAATTCGTGGGTCACCGAAGCCAAGTTGCAGGTTTCCGGCGACCCTGAGGGCGCGGCCATCGACATGCCTGCCGGTCCGTCCGAAGTGCTTGTGATCGCGGACGCCGATGCGGATCCGCGCTTCATCGCCGCCGATCTGTTGTCGCAGGCCGAACACGGGCCCGATTCACAGGTGTTGCTCGTGAGCCCCTCGGCCACTCTGCTCGATCGCGTGGAAGCCGAAGTAGAGCGCCAGCGCCTTGAACTGCCGCGTGCCGATGTCGCCGCCAGGGCATTGGCCGAGAGTCGACTCGTGCTGGTCAGCGACCTGGAGGAGGCGTTGCGCGTGAGCAACCGCTACGCGCCCGAGCACCTCATCATCCAGACGGCGAAGCCGCGTGACCTGCTCGATGGCGTCGCCTCCGCCGGCTCGGTGTTCCTTGGCGAATGGACGCCAGAATCCCTGGGGGATTACTGCAGTGGCAGCAATCATGTGCTGCCGACCTACGGTTACGCGCGCAGTTACAGCGGCGTATCGGTGGCCAGCTTCCAGAAGCAGGTGACCGTGCAGGAAGCATCGGCGGAAGGCTTGCGCGCGATCGGGCCGTGCGCCGCGACGCTCGCGGCAGCCGAGCAACTGGATGCGCATCGCCGTGCGGTGACCTTGCGCCTTGAAGCGATGGGAGCGGACGCATGAGTGTGCTCGATCTGGCCCGCCCCGATATCCGCGCCTTGTCGCCGTATTCCAGCGCGCGCATGGAGGCCTCCGGTGGCACCGTGCTGCTCAACGCCAATGAATCGGCCCGCCCGCCAAGCTTCCCCGGCGGTGATGGCCTGAACCGCTATCCCGATCCGCAACCGCGTGGCCTGGTCGATGTGCTGGCCGAGCTGTACGACACCACGCCCGATCGCGTGCTGGTGACGCGCGGCAGCGACGAAGCGATCGATCTACTGACCCGTGCATTCTGCCGCGCAGGCCAGGATGGCATCGTGATCTCTCCGCCCACGTTCGGCATGTACGCCGTGTCGGCGCGTATCCAGGGCGCTGCCGTGGTGGAAGCGCCGCTCGAGGCCGACGGCTCGCTGGACGCAGACAAGCTCCTAGCAGCGGTGACGCCGGCGACAAAAATCGTATACGTCTGCACGCCGAACAACCCGACCGGCAACCTGGTGCCGCTGGCCACGCTGGAGCGCCTGGCCCAGGCGCTACAGGGCAGGGCGCTGCTGGTGGTGGACGAGGCGTATGCCGAGTTTTCCGGCACGCCCAGCGCCACGCAGCTCATCGACGCGTACGACCACGTGGCGGTGCTGCGCACGCTTTCGAAGGCGTGGTCGCTGGCGGGTGCACGCGTCGGTGCGCTCGTCGCGCGGGCCGAGGTGATCGGCCTGTTGCGCCGGATCATCGCGCCGTACCCGTTGCCGTCGCCGTGCGTGGATGCCGCGCTGGCCGCCCTTTCCTATGAAGGGCGCCGCGTGCAGCGCCACCATGTGCACGAGATATTGAATGAGCGCGCCCGCATGGCCGTGGCGCTGGCGACACTGCCGGGCGTGCGCGAAGTGCTTCCCTCGCACGCGAACTTCCTGGCCGTCCGTTTCGACGACGCACCCGGCACCTACAAGCGGCTGCTCGCCGCGGGCGTGGTCGTGCGCGATATCACGAAGTACCCGGGCCTGGGCGATGCGTTGCGCATCACCATCGGCACGGGCAACGAAAACGATCGCGTGCTGGCTGTCCTGCGCGCAGGGGTGGCGGCATGAGCCGGAAGATTCTTTTTGTCGATCGCGATGGCTGCATCATCGAGGAGCCGGCCGACCAGCAGATCGATAGCTACGAGAAGCTGGCGCTGCTGCCTGGCGTGGTGGCGGCCTTGCAGCGCTTCGTCGGCGCAGGGTACGAGCTGGTGCTGGTGACCAACCAGGACGGGCTCGGCACGCCATCGTTTCCGCAGGAAACCTTCGACGGGCCGCACAACCTGTTGCTGCGGATCCTGTCATCGCAGGGCATCACCTTTCGCGAACAGCTGATCGATCGCAGCTTCCCGCACGAGCACCGCGATACACGCAAGCCGAACACAGGGCTGGCCCGGCACTGGCTCGCCGACGATAGCTGGAGCCGCGCGCAGTCGGCCATGGTGGGCGATCGCGATACCGATATCGCCTTCGCCGCCAACATGGGCGTGCGCGGGTTCCGCGTGGGCGAGCAGGGCGAAAGCTGGGCCAACGTGGCCCATGCAGTGCTCGATGCACCGCGTATCGCCAACGTCGTGCGCAAGACCAGGGAAACTGCGATCCGAGTGAGCGTGGACCTCGATCGCGTGGCGGATCCCGTGGTCCACACCGGCCTGGGCTTCTTCGACCACATGCTGGAGCAGATCGGCAAACACGGCGGGTTCGCACTGAGCCTTAAGTGCGACGGCGACACGCACATCGACGAACACCACACGATCGAAGACTGCGCGCTGGCGCTCGGCCAGGCACTGCGCCAGGCCCTGGGCGACAAGCGTGGCATCGGCCGTTACGGGTTCGCGCTGCCGATGGATGAAAGCGCCGCCCGTGCCGAACTGGATCTCTCGGGCCGCCCGTACTTCGTGTTCGAAGGCACGTTCCCGCGCGAGCGCGTCGGCGATGTACCGACCGAACTGGTGCCGCACTTCTTCCGCTCACTGTGCGAAACGCTGGGCGCCAACCTGCACCTCACCGTGGTCGGCGAGAACGCGCACCACATGGTCGAAGGCTGCTTCAAGGTCGTGGCGCGCACATTGCGCCAGGCCATCCGCCGCGAGGGCGCCGAGCTGCCCAGTACCAAGGGAAGCCTGTAATGAGCGTCGTGCTTGTCGATGCCGGTGGCACCAACATCGGCTCCGTCCGCTATGCGTTGCAGCGGCTCGGTACGGATGCGGAACTCACCGCGGATCCGGCCCGGATCCGCGCCGCCAGCCATGTGATCCTGCCCGGTGTCGGCGCCGCCGGCCCCGGTATGCGCCGCCTGCGCGAGGCGGGTCTGGTGGAGGTGTTGCGCGGCCTGACCCAGCCGGTGCTCGGCGTATGCCTGGGCATGCAGCTACTTTGCGAACGCTCGGAAGAGGCGGATACCGCATGCCTGGGCGTGGTGCCGGCTACCGTGCGCCACTTGCCGACGGCCCCAGGCCTGCGCGTGCCGCACATGGGCTGGAATACCTTGCACAGCACGGGCGGCCATTGCCTCACCTCCGGTTTGCGTGAGGGCGATACGGCGTACTTCGTGCACAGCTACGCGGTGCCCGTGGGCGATTACACGCTGGTGACCAGTGAGCACGGCACGCCGTTCTCGGCCGTGGTCGCGGCGGGCAACTTCATGGGCATGCAGTTTCATCCCGAGCGCTCGGCCAGCGTCGGCGCCCAGCTCCTGCGGAATTTTCTACTGCTATGACCTTACCCATTCCTGCCATTGATCTACGCGACGGCAAGGTAGTGCGTCTGTTCAAGGGCGACTACGAGCAACAGACCACGTTTGCCTTCGATCCGGTCGAACTCGCCCAGCGCTACGCGGCCGATGGCGCGACCTGGTTGCACGTCGTCGACCTGGACGGTGCGCGATCCGGGCGCTTTGAAAACCTGCCCACGCTCACGGCGATCGCCGCCGCGGCCGGCCTGGCCGTGCAAGCGGGCGGCGGCGTGCGTAACGAAGAGGGCGTGCGCCGCTTGCTCGATGCAGGTGTATCGCGGGTGGTGGTGGGCAGCATCGCTATTCGTGAGCCGGAGTCGGTGGCCGCATGGATCGGGCGTTACGGCCCTGATCGCATCGTGCTGGCGCTGGATACGCGTTTCCGTGACGGCCAGTGGCGCCTGCCCAGCGCGGGCTGGACGGCCGACGAGGACCGCACGCTGGGCGATCTGTTGCCGTTTTACGAAGCGGCCGGTGCGCGTCACCTGCTGTGTACCGATATCGATCGCGACGGCACCATGACCGGGCCGAATACGGCGCTTTACCGCCATGTCGCGGCGATCGCCCCGAACCTGGATGTCCAGGCATCCGGTGGCGTGCGTTCGCTGGCCGATGTGGCGGCGCTGGCGTTGCAGGGCGTGGCGGGTGTGATCCTGGGGCGCTCGTTGCTGCAGGGCGAGTTCACGATGGCTGAAGCGCTGGCCACGACGACGAAGGCGGATGCCTCATGCTGAGCCGGCGGATTATTCCCTGCCTTGATGTACGCGATGGTCAGGTGGTGAAGGGCGTGCGCTTTCGCGACCACATCGTGGTCGGTGAAATCGTGGAGCTCGCCCTTCGCTACCGTGATGAAGGTGCCGACGAACTGGTCTTCTACGACATCACAGCGAGCCCGGAAGGGCGGCGGGTCGATCGTGACTGGGTGGAGCGCGTGGCGCGCGAAATCGATATCCCGTTCTGCGTGGCCGGTGGCATCCGTTCCGTGGAGGATGCGCGCGAGGTGCTGCACGCGGGTGCCGACAAGGTGTCGATCAACTCCCCGGCGCTTGAGCGCCCGGCGCTGGTTCGCGAGCTGGCCGATGCGTTTGGCGTGCAGTGCGTCGTGGTCGGCGTGGATAGCCTGCGCGACGACGATGGTGAGTGGCGCGTGCGCCAGTACACCGGCGATCCCTCGCGCACGCAGGCACTGCGCAAGCGCACGCTGGACTGGATCGAAGAGGTCCAGACGCTGGGTGCGGGCGAAATCGTGCTCAATTGCATGGGCACCGATGGCGTGCGCCGCGGCTACGATATCGAACAGCTGCGCGCCGCGCGCGCGGTAACGAACGTGCCGCTCGTGGCCTCCGGTGGCGCCGGTATACCTGCGCATTTCACGGATGTCTTCCGCGATGCCGATGTGGACGCGGCGCTGGCCGCGAGCGTGTTCCACTCCGGCGATATCGCCATTCCCGCCCTGAAGCGCGAACTGCGCGCGCGGGGCATCGAGGTACGTGCATGAACCCTGATTTCGCCAAAGGCGATGGCCTGGTACCCGCCATCGTCCAGCACGCCCGCACGGGCGAGGTGCTGATGTTGGGGTACATGGATGAAGCGGCGCTGGCGAAGACGCGTGAAACCGGTCTCGTCACGTTTTTCAGCCGCAGCAAGCAGCGTTTGTGGACGAAGGGCGAGACCTCCGGCGACACGCTGACGCTGGTGGACCTGAAGATCGATTGCGACGCGGATACGCTGCTGGTGCGCGCATTGCCTGCGGGCCCGACGTGCCACACGGGCACCACGAGCTGCTTTGGTAACGATGTGGTGCCGGCGCTGGGCTTCCTGGCAGAGCTCAATGCGCTTGTCGCATCACGCCATGATGAGCGGCCGAAGGGCAGCTACACCACGAAGCTGTTCGAAGGCGGCATTCGCCGCATGGCGCAGAAGGTGGGCGAGGAGGGCGTTGAAACCGCGCTCGCCGCGGTCGCTGAAGACGATGACGCGTTGCTCGGGGAAGCCGCCGACCTGGTGTTCCACCTGATGGTGGTGCTGCGTGCGCGCGGCATCGGCTTTGAGCAGGTGGTGGCGAAGCTGGCCTCGCGGCACCGGTAAACAACAACGGCATGCCGCAACAGCATGCCGTCCTGTAGGAGCGCACCTTGTGCGCGACATCTTTCGCGTCACGCCGCCATAACCGTAGCTTTGCGCGAAAGATGTCGCCCACAGGGTGGGCTCCTACGGTAGGAGCGAGCTTGCTCGCGATCCCTACGGCGCGATGACGCCGATACGCAGCGACGTAGCGCCGAATCAAACGATATCGAGCACCGCCTCGGGCGGGCGGCCGACGGCGGCCCTCTTGCCGTTGATGAACACCGGCCGCTCAATCAGCTTCGGGTGTTCCACCATGTAACGGATCAGCGTGGCGCGGTCCGCATCGGCCGGAACACCGGCGTACTCATCCTCACCTTTGCGCATCAACTCACGCGGCTCACGGCCGAGCAGTTTCAGCACGCGATCCAGCTCGGCCGCCGAGGGCGGCGTCTTCAGGTATTCGACAATTACAGGCGTAACGCCGCGCTGCTGGAGCAGCGCGAGCGTCTCCCGCGATTTGGAACATCGCGGGTTATGCCAAAGGGTGGGCAAACTCAAAAGTTGCCGCCGCGGTTGCCGCCACCGCCGTTACCACCACGGTTGCCACCGCGCGGGCCGCGATTGCCGCCCTGGCCACCACGGTTGCCGCCGCCGGCGCCACCCTGGCCACGCGGGCCACGGTTACCGCCACCGCCGGGACCACCCGACGCGCGGTTGCCACCGGCGCGGCTCGGGCCGCCCTGGCCCTGGGCGCGGTTGCCGCCGCCCGGGGCGCCGTAGGCACGGTTCCCGCCGCCCTGGCCGCCAGCAGCGCGGTTACCGCCGCCACCCTGGCCCATCGAACGGTTGCCACCGCCCTGGCCACCCTGGCCGCCGGTACGCGGGCCACGGTTGCCGCCGCTGCGGTTGCCATTGGGGTTGCCCGCCACGTTGCCGTTCGCGTTGCCGCCGCCGGTGCGGCTATCGCCCGCGAACCACGTGCGCATCGCCGGCAGTTCCTGCCCGGGCGCGACGCGGCGCGAGGAAGGCTTGCGCGGCTTGTTGGCGCGATCCGGACGATCGACATTGCCGTTCACTTCGCGACGGCCACCCTGGCCGCCACCCGGGCGACCACCACGGCCACCCTTGCCACCACGGCCCGGCGTGTCGTCGCGCAAGCGATCGAACGCGGTGAGCTCGCGGGCTTCATCGTGACGGGCCGAGCTCCACGCACCGGTGGATGCCTTGTCCGGGCGGTATTCGGTGACGTGGCGCGGCGCGCGGCGCTGGTGCACCACGGCGCTCAGCGTGAGGACGGGAGCGGGTGCGCCCAGGCCCGAACGCTCGCGCAGGGCCTTGATCGCGGCCTCGTCGAGGTTTTCGCAATCGCCGCGGCGCAGGGCGCGCGGCAGTTCCACGGTGCCGTAGCGGATGCGCTTCAGGCGGCTTACCAGGAAACCCTGGGAATCCCAAAGGCGGCGCACTTCGCGGTTACGGCCCTCGCGGATGGTGACGCGGAACCAGCTGTGGCTGCCGCCGCGGCTGATCGTGGCGATCTCGTCGAAGCGGGCGGGGCCGTCTTCCAGCTCCACGCCAGCCTTGAGGCGCTCGATCACTTCATCGGGCACTTCGCCGTGCACGCGGCAGAGGTATTCACGCTCCAGGCCGCTCTTGGGGTGCATCAGCGCGTTGGCGAGCTCGCCATCGGTGGTGAGCAGGAGCAGGCCGGTGGTGTTGATATCGAGGCGGCCCACGGCGACCCAGCGCGCACCCTTCAGGCGCGGCAGCTGTTCGAACACGGTGGGGCGGCCTTCGGTGTCTTCGCGGGTGGTCACCACGCCTTCCGGCTTGTGGTAGACCAGCACTTCGGCATCGCTGCGGTTATCGGTGGCGACGACGAACTGCTTGCCGTCGAGCACGACGCGGTCGCCGGCGTGGACGCTGGCGCCAATGGTGGCGGCGGTGCCGTTGACTTCGACCTCGCCGGCCTGGATGCGCTGCTCGAGCATGCGGCGCGAGCCGAGCCCGGCGTTGGCCAGCACCTTGTGCAGGCGCTCTTCGAGCTGCGCGGCCTCACCGGTGGGGGCGTCGTTGCGCTTCAGGCTAAGTACGGAACGTTGTGGCGCATTCATGCGCGTGACTCCTCGGGGTTCTGCCCGGCGCCTTCGTCTTCTTCGGCGGCACCGTCGGGGTTCTCTGCCTCATCGGCAGTGTGGGAAGCCGCGGCGATGTCGTCATCGCCGGCGGGCGGTTCGTTGGCGGCCTCGTCGCCGTCATCGCCCTCGATGCCCGGATCGGGCAGGGCGGCTCGGGCCGGTACGCCATCCGCATCGCCTTCGAGGCGTAGCTGCGGGTTGAGCTCTTCAAGGTCGCGGATCTCCGAGAGCGGAGGGAGGTTATCCAGCGACTTGAGGTTGAAGTAATCCAGGAACGTGCGGGTGGTGCCGAACAGGGCCGGGCGGCCCGGGACATCGCGATAACCCACCACGCGGATCCATTCGCGTTCCTCCATCGTCTTGATGATGTTGGAGGAGACCACCACGCCGCGAATCTGTTCAATCTCGGGGCGGGTGATGGGCTGGCGGTACGCGATGAGCGCCAGCGTTTCGAGCAGGGCACGGGAGTAGCGGCTGGGCTTTTCCGCCCACATGCGCGAGACCCAGGGGTGCACATCGCGCTTGACCTGGTAGCGCCAGCCGGAGGCGACCTCCACCAGCTCCACGCCACGGCCCTCACTATCGGCGGCCAGGGCATCCAGGGCGGCCTTGAGTTCGTCCGGGCCGATGTCCTCGTCCTCGCCGAAGATCGCCTTGAGCTGCACGATCGTCATCGGCTGGGTCGACGCCAGCAGCGCCGCTTCCACGATGGGTTTGAGTTGTTCGGGTTGCATAGGCCTTGGCGTGTGCCGCCCCCGGAGGGCGCGGATCGGTTCGTGCGCGGGAGCGGCCGCTAGCGCAGCGCCCCCCGTTCGTGGCCCGGCTGGGCCGTCAGGCGAGCGCTTCTTCGCGCGCGGCCTCCGTCTGTACCTTCGTCTTCAGGTAGATCGGCCCCAGGGCTTCTTCCTGGACGATCTCGACGAGCATTTCCTTCGCGAGCTCGAGCATGGCCAGGAACGTGACCACCACACCGAGCCGGCCTTCGCTGATATCGAACAGCGTTTCAAAGCGTTGGAACCCGCCCGTACCCAACGTGTTGAGCAGGTCGCCCATGCGCTGGCGAACACTCAGGGGTTCGCGCTGGATCGCATGGTGCGTAAACAGATCGGCACGCTTGAGCACATCCTTGAGCGCGAGCAGCAACTCCTTCAGATCGAGCGGGGGCGGCACGCGCACCACGTTGTGTTCGCCGACAAAGGCATGCACCACGGTCGTGTCGCGTTCCAGCCGCGGCAGGTCTTCAATATCCTGTGCAGCTTTCTTGAAACGTTCGTATTCCTGCAGGCGGCGGACCAGTTCCGCTCGCGGATCTTCTTCCAGGCCTTCCTCGGCCGGGGGCCGGGGCAGCAACAGCCGGGATTTGATCTCCGCCAGGATGGCGGCCATCAGGAGGTATTCCGCGGCCAGCTCCAGCCGCATCACTTCGCGCATCATCTCGATGTAATCCATGTACTGCCGGGTGATTTCGGCGACAGGGATATCGAGGATGTCCAGGTTTTGCCTGCGGATGAGGTACAGCAGCAGGTCGAGCGGGCCTTCAAACGATTCGAGGATGACCTCGAGCGCATCCGGCGGGATGTACAGGTCCTGGGGCATTTGCAGCACGGGCTGCCCGCGCACGAGCGCGAGGGGCATTTCCTGCTGCTGGGGAACACCGGCAAAGGCATTCCGCGTTTGTTCGACCACCTGAGCTTCGGTTGTCTCGTTAGTCATCGGCACACGTCAGAAGGGCCGCCTTCAAGCGACCAGGAACGCAAGCAACAAATCGATGCCGTCCGGCGGTTCGTACCGCCACCTCGCCGGGCATGCCGCGCATCGTCGCCGACGAGCGGAAGGCATGGCCGCAGGACACCCCAGGAGGGCCACCGTCTGTGAGAAATCGCCGGAAGCACACCACCAGCGGCCCTGACTGCAGGCCGGGAGGGCGGCACGCCCGAATAAGTTCACCCGATTGACATACAGGGTATAGCGTGAGCCTTCGCAAGTCCAGCGGGCGGCCCTGTGCCGGGCCCGCCATTACGGCAAAATACTCCCATGCCCCTCGACCCGCGCGCCATCATCCATGTCGACATGGACGCTTTCTACGCGTCCGTGGAGGAGCTGGATGATCCCTCGCTGGTGGGCAAACCCGTGATCGTGGGCGGCCTGGGCCGCCGCGGGGTCGTGTCCACGGCCAATTATGAGGCCCGCAAATACGGTGTGCGCTCGGCCATGCCCTCCGCGGAGGCCCACCGGCGCTGCCCGCAGGGCATCTTCATCCACCCCCGCCACGATCGCTATGCCGAGATCTCGGCCATCGTCTTTGCCGTATTTGCCGAAGTGACGCCGATGATCGAAGGCCTTTCCCTTGATGAGGCCTTCCTCGACGTGACTGCAAGCCTGCGGCTTTTCTCATCCATCGAGGCGATAGGTCTCAAGGTGAAAGAGACGATCCGCGAGCGCACCGGCCTGAATGCCTCCGTCGGCATGGCCCACAACAAACTGCTGGCCAAGCTGGGCAGTGAGCTCTCCAAGCCCAACGGCTTCCTGCATATCCGCCCGGACGAGGTGCGGGGCTACCTGGACCCCTTACCGATCGGCCGCATGTGGACCGTAGGCAAGGTGGCCGAAGAAGCCCTGCACAAGGTCGGCATCCGTACCATCGGTGACCTGTTGCGGGCCGATGCGTGGCGCCTGAACAAGGCGGTGGGCGAGCGGCACGCCGCGTCCCTGCGCTTGTTGTGCCTGGGCGAAGACAACCGGCCGGTCGTAACGGATGCCCCCGAGGTCTCGATCGGCTCCGAATGGACATTCGACGTGGATGTCGATGACCTGGCCATTGCCGAGGCATGGCTGCTGCGCCAGTGCGAGCGGGTGGGCGCCCGGGCACGCGGCCGGGACGTGAAGGCACGGACGGTGTCGGTCAAATTACGTGAGCCGCCCTTCGTGACCCATAGCCGGCAGGCCCAGCTGCCCGTTCCCGGCAACGCCACGCCGGATATCTACGCGGTGGCACGACGCTTGCTAAACGTCTGGTGGCACCAGCATCCGCGGCCTCGTTTGCGCCTGCTTGGGGTCACGCTTTCGGGGTTCGATGCCCGGCACGGCGATGAACAACAGGACATGTTCGCCGCACCTTCCGGGGAAATACGCTCCGATGGCGTGCAGGACCGCATTAATGAGCGCTTCGGAGCCGGGGCGCTGGTGAGGGCGGGCGTGCTTAAGACGCGTGGGCGGGAATGACCAGACTGCGCTAATGTGTCCGTTTGTGACACGGAAGGTAAGTTTCGTGGGGTGCGGTCATGCCGACCGTGATCGTTAACCGCCGGCAGGCAGGATGGGTAGAACAGCTGATGGCTGACAAGGAAGGCCCGAACGTGCGATATCGCCACGCAAGGATGAAGGTGCAGACCGCGGTGCTGATGAGCCGCGGCGGTGAGGCTCACCCTACTGATCTGGTGGATATTTCCGCGACCGGCGCCTTGCTGCGCCGCCCGTCGGGCTGGCGCGGTGAACCGGGCCAGACCTGGATCCTGGATATGGTGTTTGGCCACGATCTCCACATCAACGTGGAGGCGCGCGTGGTGCGCGTCGGCAGCCGCCAGATCGGGATGGAGTATTCGCTGATCCCGGAAGAGAAGCAGGCCCCGCTGTGGGAGCTGCTGGGTGGCTACGCGGATACGCTGGAAGCCTGGACCGACGAATAAAAGAACGCCGCCTTGATGGCGGCGTTCTTGTCTATCAGGCCTGCGCAGCCTTGCGCTTGGCCCGGTCCTCGTCTCGCAATTCGCGGCGGAGGATCTTGCCTACGTTCGTCTTAGGCAGCGCATCGCGGAACTCGATCTGCTTGGGGCGCTTGTAGCCGGTGAGCTTCTCGCGGCAGAACTCGCGCAGGGCTTCCTCGGTGAGCGACGGATCCTTGCGCACCACGAACAGCTTCACCACTTCGCCCGAGTGCTCATCATCGATGCCCACCGCAGCCACTTCGGCCACGCCCGGGTGGCTCATGACGATGTCTTCGATCTCGTTCGGGTACACGTTGAAGC
Organism: Luteibacter aegosomatissinici; assembly: GCF_023078495.1. Lineage (NCBI taxonomy): Bacteria > Pseudomonadati > Pseudomonadota > Gammaproteobacteria > Lysobacterales > Rhodanobacteraceae > Luteibacter > Luteibacter aegosomatissinici. The sequence goes on from NZ_CP095742.1 coordinate 1,587,589, forward strand.
CCGAGACGAGGATCATGTCCTTCTTGCGGTCCACGATGTAGAAGTAGCCGTTGGCATCCATCTTCGCGATGTCGCCTGTGCGCAGCCAGCCGTTGGCATCGAGCACCTTGGCGGTCTCGTCGGGGCGGTTCCAGTAGCCCTTCATCACCTGCGGGCCCTTGATGCACAGTTCGCCCACTTCGCCCACGGGCAATGGCGTGCCGTCATCGGACCAGATCTGCACATACGTCGACGGAATGGGCAGGCCGATGGAGCCGTTGTATTCCTTAAGGTCCAGCGGATTGATGCAGGCGGCGGGCGAGGTCTCGGTGAGGCCGTACGCTTCAGCCAGGGTCACGCCGGTGGTCTTCTTCCAGCGTTCGGCAACCGGGCGCTGCACGGCCATGCCGCCGCCCAGCGACAGGTGCAGGCGGGAGAAATCGAGCTCCGCGAAACCCGGGGTATTCAGCAGGCCGTTGAACAGCGTGTTGACGCCGGTGATGGCCGTGAACTTCTCCTTCGCCAGTTCCTTCACGAAGCCCTTCATGTCGCGCGGGTTCGTGATGAGCAGGTTCATGGCACCCATGCGGGTGAACACCAGCCCGTTCGCGGTAAGCGAGAAGATGTGATACAGCGGCAGCGCCGTGACGATGATCTCTTCGCCCGCGACCGCCGAACCGCTGATCCAGGCATCCGCCTGCAGCATGTTCGCGATCATGTTGCGGTGGGTGAGCATGGCGCCCTTGGCCACGCCCGTGGTGCCGCCGGTGTACTGCAGGAACGCGATGTCGTCGTGGCCCACGTCCACCTTGGGAAGGGCGTGCGCCTTGCCACGCGCGATGGCGTCGTTGAAGCGGGTTTCCTTCGGCAGCGTGTAGGCAGGCACTTCCTTGCGGACGTGCTTGACCACGAAGTTGATGATGCTGCCCTTGGGGAAGCCGATCAGATCGCCCACGGCCGTGGTGACCACGTGCTCCACGCGCGTGCCGGGCAGGGCCTCCTGCACGGTGTGTGCGAAGTTATCCAGCACGACCAGCGCCTTGGCGCCGGAATCTTCCAACTGGTGGTGCAGCTCACGCGTGGTGTACAGCGGGTTGGTGTTGACCACCGTGAGGCCAAGGCGCAGGGCGCCGAACAGGACCGCGGGGTACTGCAGCAGGTTGGGCAGCATGATGGCGACGCGGTCGCCTTTCTTCAGGCCGAGCTCGCCGGACAGGAAGCCGGCGAAGGCGGCGGAGAGCTGGTCGATCTGCCCGTAGGTCAGTACCTTCCCGAAGTTCTTGTACGCGGGACGGTCACGAAATTTCTGAAACGATTCCTCGAAGACCGCCGCAACGGAGCGGTACGCGTTGACATCGATGTCGGCGGGCACGCCGGCCGGGTAGTGGTCAAGCCACGGGCGCTCGTTGCTCATGTACGGGACGGACTCCTGGAAATGTGACGCTCGCACGGCAAACCCGTCGTACGATCGGAAGGATTGGAGCATACGCGCGCGTATAGCAGCAAGCCGCATCGCAGCGAGATACAAAAGGGGAAAACCATGCCGTTCCGCACGACCCTCGCCACCTTACTCCTGATCGCCTCTGCCGTCCTCGCCGGCTGTCACCACGCGCCGGATGATGCGCAGGTACGCAAGGCGATCACGGCGGCAGCGGCGGGCGCGGAGACGGGCAGCGGCAGCGCCGCCGTGGCGGGCCTCTCCGATGATTTCGATGGCAACAGCGGTGACCTCAACAAGCCGGCCCTGGCGAACCTGGTACGGGTGTTCGCCCTGCGCGGGCAAAAGATCCACGTGCTGCTGGGGCCGGTGTCGGTGGAGCCACGCGGCGAACGCATGGTCGCCACGTTTACGGCCACGCTGACCGCTGGCGCGGGCGTATTGCCGGATAACGCCGGTGCCTACCAGGTGGAAACCGGGTGGCGGAAGGACGGCGGCAAGTGGGTGTGCTTCACGGCAAGCTGGAAGCGAGCGCTGTAGGAGCCCACCCTGTGGGCGACGCCGTTCGCGTACACGCCACAGGCCGTGGAGCTCATCGCGAAAGATGTCGCCCACAGGGTGGGCTCCTACAGGGGACGAAAAAAAGGCCCGGTTGCCCGGGCCTTTTTTCTTACGCTGCCTTCGCCAGCTGGCGGAGCACGTACTGCAGGATGCCGCCGTGGCGGAAGAACTCGCGCTCCTTCGGGGTCAGCAGCAGCACCTTCACGGTGAACTCCTTGACCGAACCATCCGGACGCGTGGCCTTGACGTTGGCCGTCTTCGATTCGCCGCCGTTCAGGCCGGTGATATCGAACACTTCATCGCCCTTCAGGCCGAGCGTCTGCGCGTTCTCGCCATCCTGGAACTGGCAGGGCAGCACGCCCATGCCGACCAGGTTGGAGCGGTGGATGCGCTCGAAGCTCTCGGTGATCACGGCCTTGACGCCCAGCAGCAGCGTGCCCTTGGCCGCCCAGTCACGCGACGAACCGGTGCCGTATTCCTTGCCACCCAGAACAACCAGCGGGGTGCCGTCGGCCTTGTACTTCATGGCGGCGTCGTAGATCGCCATCTGCTCGCCGGTCGGGATGTACTTGGTGTAGCCACCCTCGACGCCGTCGAGCATCAGGTTCTTGATGCGGATGTTGGCGAACGTGCCACGCACCATCACATCGTCGTTGCCGCGACGCGAACCGTAGGAGTTGAAGTCCTTCGGCTCCACGCCACGCGAGATCAGGAAGCGGCCCGCCGGGCTGTCCTTCTTGATCGAGCCGGCCGGCGAGATGTGGTCGGTGGTGATCGAGTCACCGAAGATGCCCATGGCGCGCGCACCGTGGATGTCTTCGATGGTGCCGGCTTCAGCGGACATGCCGTCGAAGTAGGGCGGGTTCTTGATGTAGGTGGAATCGTCCCATGCGTAGGTCTGGCCATCCGGCGAGGCGATCTGGTTCCAGCGGCTGTCGCCCTTGAACACGTCGGCGTAGCTCTCCTTGAACATCTCCGGGCTGATGGCGCCGGCGATGAGGTCGGAGATTTCCTGGTTGCTCGGCCAGATGTCCTTCAGGTACACCGGCTGGCCATCGCTGCCCGTGCCGATCGCATCCTTGGTCAGGTCGATGTTGAGCGTACCGGCCAGGGCGTAGGCGACCACCAGCGGCGGCGAGGCCAGGTAGTTCATCTTCACTTCCGGGTGCACGCGGCCTTCGAAGTTGCGGTTGCCCGAAAGCACCGATGCCACGGCCAGGTCGCCCTCGGCGATACCCTTGCTGATCTCGGCCGGCAGCGGGCCGGAGTTGCCGATGCAGGTGGTGCAGCCGTAGCCCACCACGTAGAAGTTCACCTTCTCGAGTTCTTCGAGCAGGCCGGTCTTCTTCAGGTAATCGGTCACCACGAGCGAGCCCGGGCCGAGCGACGGCTTCACCCACGGCTTGGAGGTGAGGCCGCGGGCGGCCGCCTTCTTCGCCACCAGGCCGGCAGCGAGCATGACGGCCGGGTTGGAGGTGTTGGTGCACGAGGTGATGGCGGCGATCACGACCGAGCCGTCGTTGATGCGGAAGTTCTGGCCATCCTTGTGGACGAGCACGCCTTCCTCATTAATGCCGTTGGCTTCGTTGCCGATGGCGGTGCCGCCACCTTCGTTGCTGAAGCGCGAGGTGTCGCCGTTCTTGGTCTTGCGGTTGGCGGTGAGCGGGCCGACCACGTCGAGGAAGCTCTGCTGCACGCCTTCCAGCAGCACGCGATCCTGCGGACGCTTCGGGCCGGCCAGCGACGGCTTCACATCGGCCATGTCGAGGTCGAGCACGGTGGTGAACTCGGCTTCCGGCGTGTTCGCGTCGTGCCACAGGTTCTGGGCCTTGGCGTAGGTCTCGACGAGCTTGATCTGCTCTTCGTCGCGACCCGACAGGCGCAGGTAGTTCAGCGCTTCCTGGTCGATCGGGAAGATGCCGCAGGTGGCGCCGTATTCCGGGGCCATGTTGGCGATGGTGGCGCGATCGGCCAGCGGCAGGTTTTGCAGGCCCGGGCCGAAGAACTCGACGAACTTGCCGACGACGCCGAGCTTGCGCAGCATCTGGGTAACGGTGAGCACGAGGTCGGTGGCGGTGACGCCTTCCGACAGCTTGCCCTTCAGGCGGAAGCCGACGACCTGCGGGATGAGCATGGACGACGGCTGGCCGAGCATGGCGGCTTCGGCTTCGATACCGCCCACGCCCCAGCCCAGCACGCCGATGCCGTTGATCATGGTGGTGTGCGAATCGGTACCGAACACGGTATCCGGGTAGGCGAACGACTCACCGTTCACTTCGTTGGTGAACACGACGCGGGCGAGGTTCTCCAGGTTCACCTGGTGGACGATGCCGGTGCGCGGCGGCACGACCTTGAAGTTGTTGAACGCCTTCTGGCCCCAGCGCAGGAACGAGTAACGCTCCTGGTTACGCTCGAACTCGATTTCGACGTTCTGCTCAAGCGCGCTTTCCGAACCGAACGCGTCGACCTGCACCGAGTGGTCGATGACCAGTTCGGCCGGCGCCAGCGGGTTGATCTTGTCGGGGTTGCCGCCGAGCTTCTTCACGGCATCGCGCATGGCGGCCAGGTCGACCACGCAGGGCACGCCGGTGAAATCCTGCAGGACCACGCGGGCGGGCATGAAGGAGATTTCGGTGTCCGGCTCGGCCTTGGCGTTCCAGTTCGCCACGGCTTCGATTTCCCTGGCCGTCACGTTCACGCCGTCTTCCTGGCGGAGCAGGTTCTCCAGCAGGATCTTCATCGAGTAGGGCAGGCGCTTCAGGTCGAACTTCTGACCCAGCTTCGCCAGGCTGGCGATCTTGTGGCTCTTGCCGTTGACTTCGATTTTGTCTGCGACTGAGAACGAGTCTTTCATGCTGTACTCCTGGCGTGGCTTGCTTAGCTGGGGAGGCTGGGCGGCCCCAACGGGGCGCGCCAAAGCGTCGATTATCGCGCAGTCTGCGGCCGGTATGCGACCGCCGTGAGACCTTGGGTCCGCTAGAATGGACCGTTCATGGCGCAGGCCACGCGAAATCAGGCGGCAAAAGGATGAGGGCGGGGGCGGATGGGCGCAAACGTATTTGATGGCACGCAGCGTTCGATGATTTCGATGGCCCTGTCGTCGGTCTCCCTGCGTGACCTTGCCCTGGTCCAGGCCGTCGCCCGCGAAGGCAGCTTCAATAGCGCCGCCCGGGCCATGTACATCAGCGCCTCGGGCCTTTCCCACCAGGTGCAGAAAGTGGAGCAGGCGCTGGGCATGCCGCTGTTCGAGCGCGGCGGCCGCCGGGTCGTGCCCACCTCGGCCGGTCAGCGTCTGTTGGGTTATATCGAGGGCGTGCTGGCCGCGGCCGAGCACCTGGAGCATGCGGCGCGTGCCGGCGATGTGGCCTTTGGCGGGGAATTTCGCCTGGGCGTGCCGTCCACACTGGGGCCGTATCTGCTGCCGCATGTGATCGAGCCGTTCCCGCAACGGTTCCCCGGGGCGCGGCTGACCATTTCCGAGGGCAAGCCGCGTGGCCTGCTGCGCCGGCTGGGCGAAGGCGAGCTGGATGCCGTGCTGGCCCCGCCCAGTGCCACGGTCACCGGGCTGGAATCCACCGCCCTGTTCTTCGAACCCTACGAGTTGATGCTGCACAAGGGGCACCCGCTGGCCGACCGTACGACCGTGGCGTTGACCGACCTGGATGCCTCCGATGCCACGTTGATGGCCGAGAGCCACGGCAATGGCGTATCCGACCTGGGCATGCCTGGCGCCGCGCGGCCAGAGCGCATCCAGGATCTTTCGATCGAAAGCCTTGCCACGCTGGTGGCGCTGCGTGGCGGTTACACGCTGGTGCCGATCCTGGCCCACGAGCGCCTGCAGTCCATTCCCAATGTGGTGCTTGCGGCGGTGGAGGGCGCACGCCCGGGCCGCCACATCGCGCTCTACTGGCGCAGTGCCTCGCCCTGGCGCGATGACCTGCTGGGCTTCGCCGAGCTGCTACGCACCCTGGCCGGCACGATCCCCGGCCTCGACGCCGCGAGCTGACATACCGGCCCCACGACCGCCGTAGGAGCCCACCCTGTGGGCGACATCTTTCGCGATCACGTTGCAGGGCCTGTTGCGCTTCGCGAACGGCGTCGCCCACAGGGTGGGCTCCTACGGCGCGGTGCGGTCCATTGAGGGCGGGGCTTAGAAGCCGTTATCCAGCGTGGAGCCGGTGAGCAGGCCGCGGGCCAGCATGGCGGTTTGCTTGCCCTGGAACAGCATGTGCCATTGCCGGCCGCCGAGCTGGTGCCACAGCACCGCCGAGCGCACCGACGCGAGCAGGCACGCACGAACGCGATCGACGTTCGCCTTCTGCTGGAGATGGGTAGGGTTTCCGGTGACCATCACGCGCGGCTTCAGCGTGGAGAGCGTGGTGGCGTAAAGCTCCGCCAGGCGCGCGGCGACGTTGGGGTGGCCAAGGCCAAAATGCTCGACCTGGCGCTGCGCCGCGACGATGCCATCATGCAGGCGATTCAGCAGGGCTTTCTGTCGCGATAGCGAACGCTCAAGGCGCAGCACGGTCACGCCCATGCGCATCACGGCCACATCGCGGGTTTGCTCTTCGAACTGGTTCACCAGCGTGCGCAGGCCACGGCGCACGCCAGCGACATTGCCGTAGACACCCGCCACCGAATCCGCATCGATGCGGAACACGCTGCCCAGGCTGGCCTCGTACGCCGTCTCGTCGCAGCGGCCTTCGGTCGCCAGCTGCTGGGCCAGGGCGGCACCCTGGAAAACGCCGGCCAGGGCCAGGACGCGCTCTTCGTTCATGAAAAACAGCTCGTATGGGGACGCAAGGGTAAAGACGTGCAGGAGTGCACCCTGTGCGCGACGCTCGTGGCGACGCGACGGGGCCTGCCGCGTCGTGGCGAAAGCTGTCGCCCACAGGGTGGGCTCCTACGGGGAGCGGGCGTAGCGAAACCTTGGCCTGGGCTCATGCGAGGCCACCGTAGGCGGCATCGGTGGCGGAGATCACGGCGCCGCCGAGGCATTCGTCGCCGTCGTACAGCACAACGGACTGGCCGGGGGTGACGGCGCGCTGTGGTTCATCGAAGGTGACGTGGATGGCATCGCCGTTCACATCCACCGTGCAGGCCTGGTCGGCCTGGCGGTAGCGCGTTTTCGCTGTACAGCGGAACGACAGGGCGGGCGGTGCACCCGCAACCCACGTGGCGTCGGTGGCAACGAGCCGGGTGGATTGCAGCCAGCGGTTCTCGCCGCCCTGCGCCACGATCAGCGTGTTGGCAGCGACATCCTTGCCGACCACGTACCAGGGCTCGTTGGGCGCATCCGCGCGGCCGCCGATGCCCAGGCCGTTGCGCTGGCCCAGCGTGTAATACATCACGCCCTGGTGCTCGCCGACGGTGCGGCCCTCCGGATCCACCATCACGCCCGGCTTCGCGGGCAGGTACTGGGCCAGGAACGCGCGGAAATCGCGCTCGCCGATGAAGCAGATGCCGGTGGAATCCTTCTTGGCCGCCGTGGGCAGGCTGGCCTCGCGGGCCATCTCGCGCACCACGGGCTTCTCGATCTCGCCGACCGGGAACAGCGTGGCCGAGAGCTGGCGCTGGCCCAGCGCGTGAAGGAAATACGTCTGGTCCTTGGCCGCATCCACGGCGCGGAGCAGGCGGTAACGCCCTTCGTAAAAATCTACGCGCGCGTAGTGGCCGGTCGCGATCTTTTCCGCGCCCAGGGCCTGGGCGTGCTCCAGGAAGGTCTTGAACTTGATTTCACGGTTGCACAGCACATCCGGGTTCGGCGTGCGACCCGCCGCGTATTCGGCGAGGAAGTGCTCGAACACGCCATCCCAGTACTCGCCGGCGAAGTTGCGGGTGTGGAAGGGGATGCCCAGGCGGCCGCAGACGGCCACCGCATCGCGGCGGTCATCATCGGTGGTGCAGGGCCCGGAGCGGTCGTCTTCCTCCCAGTTCTGCATGAACATGCCTTCCACGTCGTGGCCGGCCTGCTGCAGGAGGATGGCGGCGACGGAGGAATCCACGCCGCCGGACACGCCGAGGATGACTTTCACGACCGGGACCCCGGCAGCAGGCTGGCCACGGTATCCAGCGGGTAGCGGCGGCCGTCCAGCCAGGCGTCGATGGTGTCGAGAATGAGCGGGCTGCGCAGGCGCGGGCCCAGGGCCTCGATCTCGTCACGGCGCAGCCAAAGCGTGCGGCGGATGCCGGTATCGAGCGTGCGCGTGGCATCGTGGGCCACGGAGCGGCCGCTGAAGGCGAACCGAAGCACCTGCTCGCCGTGTTCGTGGCTCATCCACTGCCACACGCCAAGGAAGGCATCGAGCTCGACCGTATGTCCGGTTTCTTCCAGGGCCTCGCGCACGGCCGCCGCCTGCAGGCTTTCACCCGGGTCCAGGTGGCCCGCAGGCTGGTTGTAGGCCAGCTCGCCGAAGATCTCTTCTTCCACGATCAGGTAGCGATCGCCCTCCGCGATGACGCAGGCGACGGTCACACGGGGGCACCACACGTTTTCGGCCGCAGCGTCGGTCTGGGTCATCTTACTTATGGGAGGGGTGGCTCTGGAAAAAGACATATTGTGCCATCACCTGTGGAAATCGACCCCGTAGGGGCTCGAAATCCGGTGTATATAATCGAATCGCGTACCGAAGGTTCTTAATTAATGTCCCAGGAACACGAACACGATCAGGAAAGCGAGCGCGGACACGGGCTGGCCATCGAGACAGCCCGCCCGGAAACGGCCCGCCCACCCCTGTTCCAGGTCGTCCTGCTGAACGACGACTTCACACCGATGGATTTTGTGGTTGAGGTTTTGCGTAGCTTTTTTGGCATGGACCAGGAGCGGGCGGTCCAGGTGATGCTCCACGTTCACACCCGGGGGAAGGGCGTGTGCGGCGTGTTCACCCGCGAGGTGGCAGAAACCAAGGTGACACAGGTCAACGAATACTCACGGTCTCATCAGCACCCACTGTTGTGCACTATGGAAAAGATGTAGCCAGTGCCCCATCTGGAGTTCATGCGGCACTAACAAGGGCAATGACCCCGCCGCCCACAGCTATCGGAGACGGTCCGTATGTTCAGCAAGGATCTCGAAGTCACCATTGGGCACTGCTATAAGCAGGCCCGGGAGCAGCGCCACGAGTTCATGACCGTGGAGCACCTCCTGCTCGCCCTCACGGAAAACACCTCAGCCCTGGCCGCCCTGCGTGCCTGTGGCGTCGATCTGCCCCGCCTGGCGGCGGATTTGCAGCGGATCATCGCCGAAACCGTGCCGGTACTGCCGGCCGGCGACGAGCGTGACACCCAGCCCACCCTGGGCTTCCAGCGCGTGCTCCAGCGCGCCGTGTACCACGTGCAGTCCTCAGGCCGTAAGGAAGTGACCGGCGCCAACGTCCTGGTCGCGATCTTCGGCGAAAAGGACAGCCACGCGGTCTATTTCCTGCACCAGCAGGAGATTACCCGCCTGGATGTGGTCAACTACATCTCCCACGGCATCGCCAAGATCAGCGATGAGTCCTCCGCGGCCCCCTCCAGCGCCGAGCGCGATGGCGAGGAAGGCGGTGAGGGCAAGGGCAACCCGCTCAGCGAGTACGCCTCCAACCTCAACGAGCTGGCCATCCAGGGCAAGATCGATCCGCTGATCGGTCGCCAGGATGAAGTGGAGCGCACCATCCAGGTGCTCTGCCGCCGCCGCAAGAACAACCCGCTCTACGTCGGTGAAGCCGGCGTGGGCAAGACCGCGCTCGCCGAGGGCCTGGCCAAGCGCATTGTCGAGGGCCAGGTCCCTGAGGTGCTGGAAGATTGCACCATCTGGTCGCTGGATCTGGGCGCCCTGGTCGCGGGCACCAAGTACCGTGGCGATTTCGAAAAGCGCCTGAAGGCGGTGATCGGCCAGCTCAAGAAGCAGCCGAACGCCATCCTGTTCATCGACGAGATCCACACCATCATCGGTGCGGGTTCGGCGTCGGGCGGCACCATGGATGCCTCGAACCTGATCAAGCCCATGCTGGCCTCGGGTGAGCTGCGCTGCATCGGTTCCACCACGTTCCAGGAATTCCGCGGCATCTTCGAGAAGGACCGCGCCCTGGCTCGCCGCTTCCAGAAGATCGACGTGGTCGAGCCCACCGTGGCCGATTCGATCGAGATCCTGAAGGGCCTGAAGACCCGCTTCGAAGAGCACCACTCGGTGGAATACACCGGTGAGGCCCTGCGCGCGGCGGTGGATCTGTCGGTGAAGCACATCCCCGACCGCCTGCTGCCGGACAAGGCCATCGACGTGATCGATGAGGCCGGTGCCCGCCAGCGCCTGCTGCCGGAAGAAGAACGCACCGGCAAGGTCGATGTGGCCGAGATCGAGTACATCGTGGCCAAGATGGCGCGCATTCCTGCCAAGCAGGTGTCCGCCTCGGATCGCGATGTGCTGCGCAACCTCGAGCGCAACCTGAAGATGGTCGTGTTCGGCCAGGATGCAGCGATCGAGGCCCTGGCATCGTCGATCAAGATGGCGCGTTCGGGCCTGGGCGACCCGTCCAAGCCGATCGGCAGCTTCCTGCTCGCCGGCCCCACGGGCGTCGGCAAGACGGAAGTGACCCGCCAGCTCGCCATGCAGCTCGGTATCGAGATGGTCCGCTTCGACATGTCCGAGTACATGGAAGCGCACTCGGTGTCGCGCCTGGTCGGTGCCCCTCCGGGGTACGTCGGTTTCGACCAGGGTGGCCTACTCACCGAGCAGATCACCAAGCACCCGCACTGCGTGCTGCTGCTGGATGAAATCGAGAAGGCGCATCCGGATGTGTACAACATCCTGTTGCAGGTCATGGATCGTGGCGTGCTGACCGATACCAACGGTCGCGAGGCGAACTTCAAGAACGTCATCGTGATCATGACGACGAACGCCGGCGCCCAGCTGGCCTCGCGTCGCGGCATCGGCTTCGTCAAGCAGAACCATTCGCCGGATGCGATGGAGACCATCCGCCGCATGTTCACGCCGGAGTTCCGCAACCGCCTGGATGCGGTGATCCAGTTCAACGCGCTGGACTTCGACCACATCCTGCGCGTGGTCGACAAGTTCCTGATCGAGCTGGAATCGCAGCTGGCCGAGAAGAAGGTCAGCGTGGACGTGACCCCGGAGGCCCGCCGCTGGTTGGCCGAGCATGGCTTCGATCCGCAGATGGGTGCGCGCCCGATGGCACGCGTCATCCAGGACAAGGTCAAGCGCGCGCTCGCCGACGAGCTGCTGTTCGGCAAGCTGGCCGAGGGCGGCAAGGTCACCCTCTCGGTGGATGGCGACGAACTGCACGTGGAAACCGAGTCGGCCGAGCCGGCAACGGCGGAAGCCTGAGTACCTTCGGTTCGTGATGTACGAAAGGGCCGCCCTCCAGGGCGGCCTTTTTTTGTAGGAGCCCACCCTGTGGGCGACATCTTTCGCGATCCCGCGGCAGGCCCTGTGGCTCCCCGGCGAAAGACGTCGCCCACAGGGTGGGCTCCTACAAATTCTGGCAACAAAAAAGCCGCGGCGTGCCGCGGCTTTTTCTATTCGCGAAAGGGCGGCGCCGGGCGCGCGCTTACTTCATACGGTACGTGATACGACCCTTGGTCAGGTCGTACGGGGTCATCTCGACCTTCACCTTGTCGCCGGTGAGGATGCGGATGTAATGCTTGCGCATACGGCCGGAGATGTGGGCAGTAATGACGTGCCCGTTCTCGAGCTGCACGCGGAACATGGTGTTGGGCAGGGTCTCCTGGACCGTGCCTTCCATTTCGATGACGTCGTCTTTTGCCATGTGTTCCGGGTCGGAGTAAGGGGCCAGCGTGGCCACATAAGTCCCCTATTATGCCATGCCCACCCGGGCAAGGCCACCCGGGTGGTTTCAGGCGAAGTACTGGTCCAGCTTCCCGCGGATTTCTTCCTCGATCTTGCCCTTGAACGCGGAGAGCAGCATGCCGAGCTCGGCGCCCACGTGCACATCGTGGTCGGACACCGTAATCGCGCCCTTTACCCCGGAGCCCGAGAACGCGTAGGCGTCGCCCTGCCAGGCGCCCTTGGTGCCGAACTTCTCGGCCATGCGCTCGGCGACCTTGTCCACGACAGCACGTGCTTCGGCGATGCTTTTGCCGTGCTCACGGCGGATATCGATCTTGGCCATGGGGGTCTCCGAGTGAAAAGGGAGGGGGAGTCTAGCAGGCACCTCGCCTGAACCGACCCGATGTCTTTACGTTCAAACAGATACCGCACTCTGCTAAAGTCGCGTCGTCATCTGTCCGGTCCTTCCATGCGTATCGAATTCGTCAGCTCGGCTCGTGGTGATTTCCACTGGTCCCGACCCGTGCTCACGATCGGCCGGGCGGAGGATAACGACCTTGTCGTGTCCGAAGGCCAGGTCGCGCCGCAGCACGTCACCATCTATCGCGATCGTCGCGGCATGGTGCTGGACGTGGCGGCAGGCGTGGGCCGCGTGTACGTGAATGCGCGCCCCGTGCGCGAGAAAGCCTTGCTTCGTCCCGGAGACAGCCTTTCCCTTGGGGACTGCCGCATGCTCATCCGGGATGATGAGGACCTGGAGGCGCGCGAGCTGCATGAGCCCACCGATGCGCGTTGCACCGCGGCCTTGCGCCCGGTGGCGGGCCCCTTGTCGGGCCGGCTTGTTGCCATTGGCGACCGGCTCGAGCTGGGGGCCACGCATGGCGCGCTGCCACTGGAATTGCCCGGCAACGACGCTGCATTGCTCACGGTGGCGTGGGTTGATGGTGAGCTGATCCTGGATGCCTCACGCGTTCCCGCCCGCCATGCGGTGCGGGTCAACGGCGTGCGCACGGTGCGCGCCGCGCTCCAGCCCGGCGACCAGATCGGCCTGGCGACGCACCGCTTCATCCTGGAAGCACCGGGCTGGTCGGCCGAGCCCGTGGTCGTCATGCCGGAGCCCGAGGCCGAACCCGAAGCGGACGAGCCTGCCGGCTCGCGCGGCGATGTGTGGTGGTTGATCCTTACCGCCGCGCTCCTCGCGGCAGGCATTGCCGTGGTGCTGTTCGCGCCGTTCTAAGCCCCCGTTTTGCCCGCATGCGGCGGCATAATGCCGGTTCACCCATGCGAGAGGACGAGACGTGAGCAGAGCCTGGAATTTCAGCGCCGGACCCGCGGCGCTGCCGGAAGCGGTACTGAAACGCGCGCAGGCTGAGCTCCTCGACTGGAACGGTTCCGGCGCCTCCGTGATGGAGCTGTCCCACCGTGGCAAGCCGTTCATGGCACTGGCCGCCGCTGCCGAGCAGCGCCTGCGCAGCCTCATGGGCGTGCCGGCGAACTACAAGGTGCTGTTCCTGCAAGGCGGCGCCACGCAGCATTTCGCGCAGATTCCCATGAACCTTGCCGGCCCCGGCGATCACGCGGATTACATCGTGACCGGCCACTGGGGCGAGAAGGCGGTGCGCGAAGCCGCGCCGTATCTCGACGCCCGCGTGGCGGCCACCTCGGAAGCCGACCACTACCTGAAGCTTCCCGCGCGCGATACCTGGCAGCTCAGCGAGGGCGCGGCCTACGTGCACTACACGCCGAACGAGACGATCCACGGCGTGGAGTTCCACGACATTCCCTCGGTAGACAACGCGCCACTGGTCGCCGACATGTCGTCGAACATCCTCAGCGAGCCCGTGGATGTGTCGCGCTTCGGCCTGATCTACGCGGGTGCGCAGAAGAACATCGGCCCGTCCGGTCTGGTCATCATGATCATTCGCGACGATCTGCTGGCGCGTGCGGGGCGGCCGATGGCGAAAATCTTCCGCTACGCCGAGCACGCCGCGAACGATTCCATGCTCAACACACCGAACACGTGGGGGTGGTACCTCGCCGGCCTCACGTTCGAATGGCTGGAAGAGCAGGGTGGGCTCAAGGCCATGGGCGCACGCAATGCGGCGAAGGCCGCGCTGCTCTACGACGCGATCGATAGTTCCAATGGTTACTATCGCAGCCCGGTGGAAGTGGCCTCGCGCTCGCGCATGAACGTGCCATTCACGTTGCACGACAGCGCGCTGGATGCCGCGTTTCTCAAGGAATCCGAGGCCGCGGGCCTGCTCGCGCTCAAGGGTCACAAGGCCGTCGGCGGCATGCGCGCATCGCTCTACAACGCCGTTCCACTGGAGGCGGTGGAGGTGCTTGTGAATTTCATGCGGGACTTTGCAGCGCGGCACGGTTAAAGTCGGGGATCACCGCAGTGCAGCAATGCATTTGCGGTGGTAACTGTTTCATTTGCAACCACTTAGCCGCCTGGATGTCCATGAGCAAAAGTAGTTCCACCGATAAGCAAGCCACGCTGACCGAGGCGCGCCAGCGCATCGACAGCATCGACCAGCAACTGCAGTCGCTCATCAGCGAGCGCGCCCGTTGGGCACAGCAGGTCGGCCGGGCCAAGGGCCCGTTGAAGGCGGCGGTGGACTATTACCGACCCGAACGGGAAGCTCAGGTATTACGTGGCGTCATCGATCGCAACGATGGCCCGCTGCCGCATGCGGAACTCGTGCGCCTGTTCCGCGAAATCATGTCGTCGTGCCTTTCCCAGCAGCAGCCGCTGAAGATCGGTTACCTCGGTCCCGAAGGCACCTTCAGCGAGCAGGCCGTGCGCAAGCAGTTCGGCCACGCCGCCTACGGCTTGCCGTTGGGCAGCATCGAAGAGGTGTTCCAGGAAGTGGCCGCGGGCAACGCCGATTTTGGCGTCGTGCCGGTGGAAAACTCGGGGCAGGGCATGATCCAGATGACCCTGGATATGTTCCTCACCTCCAAGGCCACGATCTGCGGCGAAGTGGAATTGCGCGTTCACCAGAACCTGCTTTCGCTCACCGGCGAGATGAAGGACATCAAGCGCATCTACTCGCACCCGCAGTCGCTGCAGCAGTGCCAGGCATGGCTGCGCGTGAACCTGCCGAACGTGGAGCGCATTGCGGTTTCGAGCAACGCCGAGGCGGCGCGCATGGCGCGCCTGTCGCCGGAATCCGCCGCCATCGCCGGTGAATCCGCGGCGCGTGTGTACGGCCTGAAGATCATTGCCGGCCCCATCGAGGATCGCAGCGATAACACCACCCGCTTCCTCGTGATCGGCCGCACCATCTTCCCGCCCTCGGGTAACGACCGCACCTCGCTGCTGGTGTCCGTGCGCGACAAGCCGGGCGCGCTTTTCGATGTGCTCAAGCCGCTTGCCGAGCACGGCATCAGCATGAACCGCATCGAGTCGCGCCCCGCGCATACGGGCAAGTGGCAGTACGCGTTCTTCATCGATGTCTCCGGCCATGTTGAAGACCCGGCCCTGCAGGCCGCCCTCGACGAAATGAAACCTGCCGCCGCCGATGTGCGCGTGCTCGGCGCTTACCCTGTCGCATTGCCATGACTGAACTGTTCGATGCTGCCGCGCTCGCCAATCGGGCGACGTCGGCCCTCCGTGCCTACGATCCGGGTCACGACCTGCCTGCGCTGCGCCTGCGTTTTGGGGCTGTGCTTTCCGAACTCGGCTCCAACGAGAACCCGCTGGGTCCCAGCCCGCTGGCCATGCGTGCGGCCACCCGCGTGCTGGAAGATATCTGGCGTTATCCGGATCCGCTTGCCGCGGCGCTGAAGCAGCGCCTTTCGGGCGAACTCGGCGTGCCCGTGCGCAGCATTACGCTGGGCAACGGTTCGCACGAGTTGCTCATGCTGCTGGCGCAGTGTTTCGCCGATGCCGACCATCCGGTCGTGCATTCGCAATACGGGTTCGCGGTGTTTCCGATCGCCGCCGCCGCGGCGGGTGCGCGCTCGATCGCGGTGCCCGCATTGCCTGCGGATCACCCGACGGCGCCCTACGGGCACGATCTGGTAGCGATCGCGAAAGCCGTCACGCCCGCCACCCGCATTGTCTACCTCGCCAATCCGAACAATCCGACCGGCACCTGGTTCACCGATGCCGAACTGGAACAGTTCCTCGCGAGCGTGCCGACGGAGACGCTGGTAGTGGTGGACGAGGCCTATCACGAATACGTGGATGCCCCGGGCCTGAGCACGGCGCTGCATCTGCTGGGCCGCTACCCGAACCTGATCGTGACGCGTACGTTCTCCAAGGCTTACGCGCTGGCTGGCCTGCGGATCGGCTACATGTTGAGCCATCCGTCGGTGGCTGCGGTGGCGGAACGCCTGCGCGAATCGTTCAACGTCAACGGCGTGGCACTGGCCGCCGCGGAAGCCTCGCTCGGCGATCACGAGCACAGGGCGCGCGTGCGGGAAACGAATCATCGTGATCGTGCGTGGTTCGCCGAAGAACTCACGGCGCGCGGCTTCCGCGTACTGCCATCGCAAACCAACTTCCTGCTCGTCGACCTGGGCCAGGACGCTGTCGCCTTCGAAAAACATCTGTTCGAACGCGGCGTCATCGTCCGCCCCATGGGGGGCTACGGCTTGCCGCACACCGTGCGCGTCAGCATCGGTAGCCGCGCCGAGCTGCAACGTCTTCTGGAGAACCTGCCATGACCCGCCTGGATTGGGTAAGCCGCCGCGCCGAGGGCGCGCTGCACGGCGACCTCGTCGTACCCGGCGACAAATCCGTGTCCCATCGTGCACTGATGTTCGGTGCGCTTGCCGAGGGCACCACGCATATCCGTGGTTTCCTCGAGGGTGAAGACACCCGCGCCACCGCGGCCATTCTCGGCAAGCTCGGTGTGCGGTTCGACACACCGGCACCCGGCGAGCGTGTCGTGCACGGCGTGGGGCTGCACGGCCTGCGCGGTAGCGATGAACCCCTCGACTGTGGCAACGCCGGCACCGGCATGCGCCTGCTGGCCGGCCTGCTGGCGGGGCAGGGCTTCGATGCGACCCTGGTGGGCGATGCCTCGCTCTCTGGCCGGCCCATGCGCCGTGTGACCGATCCGCTCGGTGAGATGGGTGCGCAGATCGATACGAACGATGGCAAGCCGCCGCTGCGTATCCATGGGGGCCGCAAGCTCAAGGGCATCACCTACAGGTCGCCCGTGGCCAGCGCGCAGATCAAGTCCGCGCTACTGCTGGCCGGCCTGTACGCCGAAGGCACTACCGAGGTGATCGAGCCGCACCCGACGCGCGACTACACCGAAAGCATGCTCAAGGCGTTTGGCTGGCCCATCGAGTATTCGCCTGGCAAGGCGAAGGTCGAGGGCGGCCACGTCCTGCGCGCGGTCGATGTCGATGTGCCCGCGGACTTTTCCTCGGCGGCGTTCTTCATCGTGGCCGCCTGTGTCGTACCGGGTTCGGTGCTGCGCCTGAAGGGCGTGGGCCTCAACCCGCGCCGCACTGGCTTGCTCGCCGCGCTGGAGCTGATGGGTGCCGACATCGGCGTGGAGAACGAACGCCATAGCGGCGGCGAAGACATTGCCGACCTGGTGGTGCGCTACCGCCCGCTGCACGGCGTGGCGTTGCCGCTGGATATCGTGCCGGACATGATCGACGAGTTCCCCGCGCTGTTCGTGGCCGCCGCTTGCGCCGAGGGCATGACCACCATCCGCGGCGCGGCCGAGCTGCGCGTGAAGGAATCCGACCGGATCGCCACCATGGCGAACGGCCTGAAGGCGTGCGGCGTGCTGATCGATGAACTCCCCGATGGCGCGATCATCCGTGGTGGCCCCATCGGCGGCGGTACGGTTGATAGCCACGGCGACCATCGCATCGCCATGAGCTTCGCCATCGCGGGCCTGGTCGCGACGGCGCCCATCACGATTGGTGATTGCGCGAATGTGGCGACATCGTTCCCGGGCTTCACGGAGCTGGCCAACGGCGTAGGCTTCCACCTAGGCACCGCGTGAGCTGGAATCAGGTGGGCTCCCTGTAGGAGCCCGCCCTGTGGGCGACGCCGTTCGCCACACCCCCCATAATGTGCACCTGCCCAGGCTACGGACCGCACATCATGGCCCCCAAAACACCCCCCTTCGTCGTGGTCGTCCCGGCCCGCTACGCCTCCACCCGGCTGCCGGGTAAGCCACTGCTGCCGATCGGTGGCCTGTCGATGGTGCGCCGGGTCGCCGCCCGTGCGGCCACCGCCGGGGCGGCCCAGGTAGTGGTCGCCACCGATGACAGCCGAGTCGCCGCGGAAATGCGCGGCTGCGAGGGCGATATCCTGGTCTGCATGACCCGCGAGGACCACGCCTCGGGCACCGACCGCATCGCCGAGGTCGCCAGCCACTTCGGCTGGCCCGAGGACACGGTGGTCGTGAACCTGCAGGGCGATGAACCGTTCGCACCAGCGGCCGGCATTCGCGCGGTGGTGGATACGCTGGCGGGCGACGAGGCACCCATGGCGACCCTCGCCACGCCCATCACGGACGCGGAAGAGTTGTTCGATCCAAACATAGTCAAGGTGGTGCGGGGTGGTAACGGCCGGGCGCTGTACTTCACTCGTGCCCCCGCGCCGTGGGCCCGCGACGCGTTCGCCATGGATCGCCATGTGCTCCCGGCCGGGGTGCCGTTCCTGCGCCACATCGGCATCTACGCCTACCGTGCGGGTTTCCTGCGCCGCATGGCGGCCTTGCCGCGCACCCCGCTCGAACAGGCCGAGTCGCTGGAGCAACTGCGGGCGCTTGAGCACGGGTATGCGATCTCGGTGAACCTCACGCCGGAACCGTTCCCGCCGGGCATCGATACCCCCGAAGATCTCGCCCGGGCGGAGCGTTGGCTGAAAAATCAGCCCGGTTTGTAAGGTTTCACCCACAAGGGGGCGCGGGCGGTGCCTACACCGTTCGCCGGACTTCGCCGGGCGCGCCGACGAGGGCGCCGCCGTAACCTATCCCTGTCGCCGGAAACACCTCAAGGATGAAGGCGACACTCCCCCAAGGAAGGTCGCGCCGGCATGGTCCCCCTCCATGCCGGCGTTTTTCATTCCCGGTTGCCCATCACCGGCTAAAATGCCCCGATGGAGCACACTGAGTCGCACCCGTTCGACGGCAAGGCCTTCGTCCGCCACCTCACCACCTCGCCCGGCGTCTATCGGTATTTCGATGCCGACGGCGAGCTGCTGTACGTCGGTAAAGCCGCCAACCTGAAGAAGCGGGTCAGCAACTACTTCCTCAAGCCCCCCATGGATCCGCGCATCGCCTCCATGGTGTCGCAGATCGATCGCGCGGAAGTCACGCTGACACGCACCGCCGGCGAAGCCCTGCTGCTCGAATCGCAGCTGATCAAGTCGCTGAAGCCGCGCTACAACATTGTCCTTCGCGACGACAAGAGCTACCCCTACATCTACCTCTCGGGCGGGGAGGACTACCCGCGCCTGGCGTTCCACCGTGGCGCCAAGACCGGGGCAGGGCGTTACTTCGGCCCGTATCCCAGCACCTTCGCGGTGCGCGAAAGCCTCGGCCTGATGCAGAAGCTGTTCAAGGTGCGCCAATGCGAGGACAGCTATTTCAAGAACCGCTCCCGCCCGTGCCTGCAGCACCAGATCGGCCGATGCAGTGCGCCGTGCGTGCAGCTGATCAGCGTCGACGACTACAGGAGCGATGTGCGCCATGCGGAGATGTTCCTCGAGGGCCGCAGCAGCGCGGTGATCGATGAACTGGCGAAATCGATGGAGCAGGCCAGTGCCGCGCTGAACTTCGAGCGCGCCGCGTCACTGCGCGACCAGGTCGCCGCGTTGCGCAAGCTGCAGGCACAGCACTTCGTGCAGGGCGCGAGCGCCGACATGGATGTGATCGCCTGTTGCCTCGATGGCGGCATGGCGTGTGTCAGCGTGCTGTTCTTCCGCAATGGCGTGAGCCTGGGTTCGCGCGACTTTTTCCCGCGCCTGCCCACCGATGCCTCCGTCGGCGACGTGCTGGCGCAGTTCATCGCGCAGTACTACCTGGAGCGCCAGGTGCCGCGCGAGCTGGTGCTGAGCGACCCGGTGGAGGACATGGAGATCCTGGCCGACGTGCTCTCGCAGCACGCGGGTTACGCCGTCCAGTTGAAGCCGAGCGTGCGCGGCGACCGGGCGCGCTTTCTGGAAATGGCCCAGCGCAATGCCAGCGCCGCGCTTACTTCGCGGCTCGCGAGCCGGCATACGCTGCTGGCGCGCTTCGATGACCTGCAGAAGGTGCTGGAACTCAGCGAGCCGCCGCGCCGGATCGAGTGCTTCGATATCAGCCATACGCGCGGCGAAGCCACCGTGGCGTCGTGCGTGGTGTTTGGCCCCGAGGGGCCGGAGAAGTCGCACTACCGCCGCTTCAACATCACCGGCATCACGCCGGGCGACGACTACGCCGCCATGCACCAGGCCCTGACCCGCCGCTTCAAGAAGGTGGTGGAGGGTGGGGCGAAGCCGGACATCCTCCTGATCGATGGTGGCCTGGGCCAGGTCGCGCAGGCCATGGATGTGCTGCGCGAGCTGGGCGTGGAAGGTATTCGCGTAGTGGGCGTGGCGAAGGGCCCCGGCCGGCGCGCGGGCGAGGAAACCCTCGTGCTGGCCGAGAGCGGCAAGATGCTGCACCCGGGCACCTCATCGCCGGCGTTGCACCTCGTCGCCGCCGTGCGTGACGAAGCGCACCGTTTTGCGATCAGCGGCCACCGCCGCAAGCGCGAGGCGGCCCGCGAACGCAGTACGCTGGAAGACGTGGCTGGCGTGGGCGCACGCCGCCGGGCGGCCTTGTTGAAGGCGTTTGGCGGTCTATCCGGCGTCGAGGCCGCGGGCGTTGAAGAATTGATGAGCGTAAAGGGTATTGATCGCGGCCTGGCAGAACGCATCTATGCCATGCTGCACCCCTGATCGAACGGAAGCGCCTGCCAGCGCGACGCCTCCCGCAACCGGCTGAATCCATGCGTATCAACCTGCCTACCTGGCTTACCCTTTTCCGTGTGCTGCTCCTGCCGGTGATGGTGGTCGTCTTTTACCTCCCGTTTCGCGGGGCCAACCTGGCTGCCGCGGTGGTGTTCGTGCTCGCCGCGTTCACCGACTGGCTCGACGGGTACCTGGCCCGCCGCCTGGACATGACCTCGGCCTTCGGTGCGTTCCTCGATCCGGTGGCCGACAAGCTCATGGTGGCCATCACCCTGTTCCTGCTGGTGCAGTCGGCACCCACGGGCTGGCCGGGCATCCTGCTGGCCATCACCGCCGCCGTGATCGTGGGCCGTGAGATCAGCGTCTCGGCCCTGCGCGAGTGGATGGCCGAGATCGGCGCGCGCTCCAAGGTGAAGGTGGCCTTCCTGGGCAAGCTGAAGACCATGATGCAGATGGTGGCCCTGGTGGTGCTTCTGCTTCAGCACGACGCCGAAACCCTGCGCCTGTACCACATTGGCGAGGCCCTGCTGGTCGTGGCGGGCATCCTCACGATCTGGTCGGGGCTGGATTATCTGCGCGCTGCATGGCCTGCGCTGCGCGGTGATAAAAACAGTTGACACATTCCTCCAGATCCCTAAAATAACCGGACTACGACGCGGGAATAGCTCAGTTGGTAGAGCACGACCTTGCCAAGGTCGGGGTCGCGAGTTCGAGTCTCGTTTCCCGCTCCAGATTCCACAAAGCCTCGGGTGACCGAGGTTTTGTTTTTTAAGCGCTATGCGGATACTCTCCGCCTGCGCAAGCGATGGCCGGGTGGCAGAGTGGTCATGCAGCGGACTGCAAATCCGCGTACGCCGGTTCGATTCCGACCTCGGCCTCCATCGCATTCCAAGGCGCACCGTGTAAGCGGTTGCGCCTTTTTTCTTTCCGCCCGGATGGCGAAATCGGTAGACGCAAGGGACTTAAAATCCCTCATCCGAAAGGGTATGTGGGTTCGAGTCCCACTCCGGGCACCAGATGTGTCAGCGCGAATCGCCAGGCACGACGTCGCTGGCGATGCAATCGCGTGCCGACTGCAGGAAAAATGGCGGCGAGTGCATGTGGTCACTTTACGACCACGAGCGCTTACCGTTTTGGACGCCGCGCGATTGGCCGATCATTCTTGGACAAACGCCTCTGAGTTATTCGCCAGAACGAGCGCTTCCGAAAATCTATCACCCCTACGTACCCGTGCTGCGAAAAGCGCGACGCGTAAACGGCACCAGGAAGCAACCACTCCACCGCATCCCGTACAGAGATCCGTGTCCACGTGCCGTGGCAACCGTGTCGTCCCAGCTTTTTCTGATAACCGAGCCACGTCTTTCGGAGTTCGAGTAAACCGTCTTCTCCTGGGAGAGGCGTCCCCACCGAGTCGTACACTTTCATGTGTTTGACAATGTTCGTCAGCTGAGTCGCTTCATCGCCCGGTACAAACGACACGGTGCAGGTGATCCAAAGCCCCGTATCTCGGACCGAGACATAGTCGACGGACGGAATGACTGGTGGACATGGCGGCATGCGGCGTTGCTCTATGGGACGTTCAATTGATGGCTTCTGGGTAATGCCTATGATTCGGAGGGAAGCGGTTCAAGCAATGCGATGAAGTCGCTCATCGAGGTAGCGACGAATTGGGTCACTACCTCTTCTGTGCCAATCAGGGGAACATTTACGACTGCTCCAGAATTCAGGAGAACGGCGAACATATTTCCAAGCCCATCCGATGCAAAGCCAAAGTAACCTGGGCTTGTCTCCGGATACCCATTGAGCCTGTTGGTCGATTCAAGTTCATCGAGATCCCAAAACAAGACCTCTCGATCAATGCTTCGGCACCACGAGTCGATCACTTGGCCTCGCTGAAAGAAGGTCATCAGGCACGCTAGGGTGGGGCATTCAGTCAATCGCATTTGATCCCATTGTCTCAGATCGTGGGCTCAGGCTGGACACGCCCGGCTGCTGTCTAGCCTCGCAGCGCAAGGTACACGGCCAGCGTGATCGCGAGACCTACAAAGGTCGCGAGTGGCAAGAAGACGCGAATCGCCTTGGCGCGCCCCTCATGCCTGACGGTATCCAAAAAGAGGAATACGAAGAAGACGATGAGGATGGCCGCATCGATGCCCGAATACCACGCGACACACCAAGGCGTGCGGCAAGGGCCCAGACGGGTGAGGGCGCAAGCGCCCATTGCTAGCGGTCCTGACAGATCCATGTGCCCCCTTTGCACTTTCATGATAAGCGGTAACCGGCGCTAGGAGCGAGCGGTCTCTCATCCGAAAGGGTATGTGGGTTTGAATTTTGGGACACCGGATCCGCGCGCGCCAGGCGCGGAAGTCGTACACCGAGATCCGCCTATTACGACAAAGGTAGCTGACTGAGGCAGCGAGCCGCTTCCTTGCGGCTCTCGGCTAGGCAATTACTCCGATGCCCATAGCAACCCCGGTGTATCAAACGATGCGCTGTTAGCCTGGCTGAGCCGTGCTCGCCGGTGCATCCCGCTAAGGGGCATGATCACTGCAGCAGCAAATTGATCGCGGCAGTGACACCAGCTGAGCCGCGGCAGAAGGCTGCGTCGCCGGGAGAGCTATTGCATTGCAAGGCACGAATCTTCAGGCCCTCCGCCGTATAGGCTGCTCGCGTGGCAGGCAAGTCGCGGACACCCTTACAGCTTGTAGTTCCGTCGAGCCCCGAGAACCAGACGAAAGGCGCCAGCCATGTCACATCAGGATCGTTCTCGATGGCATTGAAGAACCTGGCTGTTGGATCAAGGTCGACCTGATCGCAACCCTGTGTGGCACCGGGGACCACGATGTACTTTTTGCCGGGAGCGTACTGCTTCAGTGCTGCGAAGGTGCGCGACCACTTGCCATCGTCATCACCATACTCGTCGAAACCGACCCAATCGAGCATCTTCATGCCTGCGAAGAACTTATCGAAGCCTTTGCCGGACAGGATCGAGGCAATCGGGAGTGCCGAAGTGCGCGGGTCCTGCCGGACAGCGTTCATCCCATTTACAAAGGCCGGATTCGCCTGGCCATTTACATCGTTCAGGCATGTAGGGCCGTTCGGTTCATCCACGATATAGACGGCGACTACGGTGCTATGGACCGGGTCGCCAGGTATCAGGTATCCCTGATCGACCATGGCCTGTGACAGTGAGGCCCAGGATGCCGCAGCACTTGGGTCATTGTTCCAGCAGGTGATTTCGCCGTTACTTGCTCTCGTGGCCTGGAATACGAATGGATACGCCGGAACGATGGCATGCACGTGGGCCGCCTTGGCCGCTGCGAGTTTCTCAAGAACTTGCGATTGCGTTACTGCCTTTCCTGATGGAGAGGTATCGCCAGGCCACGCCATGATCGCGTAGAGGTTGCTGTGGTCCTTCATCTCGTTGAAGCCGATATCGGAAGGCGGCGACGTCAGGGTGTTTACCGTATCACCGGCAAAGTATCCGAAGTATTTCTGTGTCGTGGTCTGGGCCGCGGCAGTCATGCTCAGTGTCAAACCTGCGAGCAACGCGACAAGTCGATTGATCTTCACAATGGTTAGTCCTTTAGATCAATGCTGGTCCCTTAGGACGGAATCACGCCGAAATCGCTGATCACGCAGCCGCCGTTGACCACGTCGTACGTGATGTGCATCTTCCCGCCCGCGGCCTTTGCGGCGAGGACCATGGCGACCAGGCGATTCTGGCGCACCTGCGAATCGCTTGAGTTGAATACGAGCTGCCCATTGCCGCAGCTGGAGGGGGTGTACCAAAGCACGACACCCTGCGGTGCGGGGTAATCCTGGACCAGCCACCCTGCGACGGGAGCATCGAAACCGGTAGACGCATTAGCCGCGCCAGCTGCGAGAACGCCGATCGACAGGCATGCGGCAACGGCCGCGCCGCGAAGTTTCTTCATCATGATGTTTTCCTTGGGTATGCCACGTACGCACTGAACGGCTCAGGCGTGCCTGTGGCTTGGGGACGTCCGCTGTAACACGTGCGCCAAGAGACGCTGGGCAACCAACTCAGGACGGAATGACGCCGAAATCGCTGATGATGCAGCTCCCACCCGAGACCTCGTAGGTAATGTGCATCTTTGCGCCCATTGCCTTGGCGGCAAGCACCATGGCGACCAACCGGTTCTGGCGATCTTGCGAGTCGCTGGAAGTAAACGTGACGCCGCCATTTACGCAGGTGGACGGCGTATACCAAAGCGCGACGCTGGTTGGGTAATCCTGGATGAGCCAGCCATTGACGGGCGCATCGAAACCCGATGATGCGTTGGCGGCCCCAGCCGCGAATGCAGTGGCGGCCAGACAAGCGCACGTGACGGCGCGGCGGATGGTTCCAATCTTCATGGTCTTCCCCTTTAGGATTGCCATACGTATGGCGGGGTGGATCATGAGGCTCGGGAATTCGGCGCGTCTGTAGGTGTGGGCCTAGTGGCGTGTAGGGTTTCTCCTACGTCGCATGACAGCGAAGTGTATTTGTGACCGGCATCCCGTTTGCCGGGTTGATGCATGGTGGGTTCCGCCTTAATCAACGATCAAAGGCGGGGCGCCAGGAGAACAAAGCCACAGCTCGGGCTGTGCCTCCCAGCCGAATCAGATCATCCCGATCGTGCGCATCCAGGTTTCCGCAAGATCAGTCCACTGAGTAATGGGGTTTGCCGTCTTGCGTACGCCGAAGGCGTGGCCGCCCTTCGCATAAAGATGCATTTCCACCGGTACGTTGGCCTGCTTCAGGGCGACGAAATACGTAAGCGATTCGCGAACGTCGTCCGTGGCATCGTCTTCGGCCTGGACGATGAAGGTGGGCGGCCCCTTCGGATCGATACGAACCTCGTTGGTCAGCTTTATCCCGGGCCCTACCCAAAGATGACCGGGATAACCCGCGATGGCGAAGTCCGGACGAAAGTTGAGCTTGTCGGCGTCATCGACCGGCTTGTAAGCCAACCGGGTGTGATTGCTGATGTCGGCCACCATGCGGCCGCCGGCGGAGAAGCCAACCACGCCGACCTTGTGTGGATCGATACCCAGGGATGACGCGCGCTGTCGCAGCAACACCATCGCGCGCTGTGCATCCTGCAGGGCCATGGGCTCCTTGGGCTCCCGTCGGCAATTGCACTCATCGGCCCAATAGGGGCCTGAACCAGGCACGCGGTACTTAAGGACGGCGCAGGTAATGCCCTTGGCGGTGAGCCAGTCGCATATCTCCGTGCCTTCCAGATCGATCGCCAGTACGCGGTAGCCCCCGCCAGGGAAGACGAGCATGGCAGCGCCGGTGTTCTTTCCCTTTGCCGGATAAACGCTCACCGTGGGGCGCGATACCAGCTCGATCATCGTGATCGGCTGGTCAGCAATTTTTCCTTTGGAGAGACCGAACCGTTCCGGCCCGACTGTCGCGGGCGCGGCGATGTGGAGATCGGCGGGCCATAGGGGAATTTGTTCTATCCCCGCTGGCGGCTGCCACGGCTTGTTTTGCTGGTTCAATAGCGGTTCTACGCCAGAAGTGCCGGCCCTTGCGGTCGCTGAAAGCAACAGCGCCGCCAGCAAACCCATCCATTGTCCCTTGCTCATCGCAGCTTCTCCCCTCACGCAGGTGAGAGCGTAATGTGATCGGTACAGCTGGCTTTTTCGTGGCGTAGGAATGGCCATTTGTTTGCCGAAGGAGTATTTCGGCGGTCGCGCTATCAACGACAATACAAGCGGCCTTGTCAGGCGGGCACGTCGCCGGAAACCTCCTGGTCCGGCGACAGCGACTCCGACATAAAAGTCTGCGAGTAAACCGGCCGCACCAACCGCTTCGGCAACACCGGCAGCGAATTGTTCGGCAGATCCATCCACCCCCGTTTCAACCCGAAGGCGTGCTCCGCGCCCCGGGCGAACATGGACGGCACGTTGCCGCCCAGCATCATCCGGGTGAGCTTGCGTGGGGTGACGATGCTTCCAAAGGCTTCTGACTGCGCCTGGGGCGTGGAAATGCCGGCGAGTTCGAGGGCGGAGAGGATGAGCGAGAGGTTCTGACGGCGATGGTGCTGGCGAAACATACTGCTACTACGTAAACAATTACGAATCCTTATACCGGAGCCGTTTGGGAGCTCCAAAGTGGGAACACTATGAAAGTTCGGCATATTGTGAAACGCGCTCGAAAGTTGTCTCGATTCGGTAACCGAGTGTTGCGTTATCAATAAAATCATGACGTTGCATGAAACATTGAGACTAAAGCCACGACAATAACTGCCGTTAACACCTAAGAATTTTTCCTAGGGCAGTTTCGGCAGCATGAGCATCAGGTGGCGCATCATCTTCACCATGGCGGCAGCACTCCTCGCCGCTATCGTTATCGGTATCACGGGCCTCGTGGCCCTGGATAACACTCAGTCCAGCCTCGAAGGCATCTACCGGACCTCGCTGATCCCCATCGTGCACGTGAGCGAGGTGCGTGCCTCGCTGATGAATGAGCGCAACGCCGTAAACCGCGCCATCGCACGCGGCACGCCCGATGCGATTGTTGACGCGCGGCAGACCGTTGCGGCCGCCCAGGCGAAGCTCGCCAAGGACTGGTCGGGCTATTACCCGGATCTGCTCAGCAGCGATTCCGAGCGTGCATCCGCCAAGGCCTTTATCGCAGCGCGCGAGATCTCGGATGATCGTGTCAAAACGTTGCTCGATAAGCTCGAGAAAGGCGACAAGGACGCGGTGCCTTTCCTGATCAAGGACGTCGGCCCGGCCATGGATTCCGCCACCGGACAGATCTCCCAGCTCATCACGATCAACGAGCAGCAGGCCGATGGCGATTACGCCACTGCGGCGGCGCGCGAACGCCGCACGGTGGTGATCACGCTTACGGTGTTGGTCGTGGCGGCAGGCTTCGTTGCGTTGCTCGGCTTCCTGCTGGCGCGCGCCGTGGTGCGCCCGCTGCTTCGCGCCCGCGATCTCGCAGCACGCATCAGCCAGGGTGAACTCAACCATCACCTCGAAGTGCAGGGCAGCGATGAACTCAGCGAAACGCTGCGTGCACTGGGCACGATGGACGAACAGCTGACGCGCATCGTGAGCCAGGTACGCAGCAACGCACAGCAGGTGACCTACGCCGCGCGCGATATCTCGGCGGGCACTGACGACCTGTCCAGCCGCACGCAGGAGCAGGCCTCGTCGCTGGAGGAAACCGCTGCCTCCATGGAAGAAATGACCGCGACCGTGCGCGAAAACTCCGAAGGCGCCGAGATGGCGCGTGATCTCACGACGTCGCTGCACGGCGATGCCGAAGCAGGCCAGGCGGTCGCGGAAGAGGCGGTGGCGGCCATGGGCGAGATCACCCGCAGCAGCCGTAGCGTGGCCGAGATCGCGGTGCTGATCGACGAGATTGCGTTCCAGACCAACCTGCTCGCACTGAACGCGGCCGTGGAAGCCGCACGCGCTGGCGAACAGGGCAGGGGGTTTGCCGTGGTCGCGGGCGAAGTGCGCTCGCTGGCGCAGCGCAGCGCCTCGGCGGCTCGCGACATCAAGAAGCTCATCGCCGACGCCTCCGAGCGTGTGGAGACCGGCGCGGCACTGGTTGGCCGCACGGGCGATGCGCTGACGCAGATCGGCAACGGGGCCACCCGTGTCTCCGGCATCGTCGGCAATATCGCCGCCGCATCGCTGCAGCAATCGGCCGGCATAGAACAGGTGAATGGTGCGGTTACCGCGCTCGACGAGGTGACCCAGCAGAATGCAGCACTGGTCGAGGAGGCGAGTGCCGCCGCGAAGCAGATGCTGGAACTGGCCGAGGAGCTGATGCGCCAGGTGGCGTTCTTCAGCATCGACGGTGAAGAAGCCGCCGCGGTGTCGGCGCCCGCGCGCACCTCCGCTACCCCGGCGCCGGCCGCCTCGCACGTGCCTGTTCGGACACCGCGCCCCGCCGTGGCAGAAGCCGAGCTCTGGACCGAGTTTTAACCCCGGTCGGGCGCCTGCGAACACGCAGGCGCCGCCCGTTGCAGGTGCAACCACCTTGCCACGTCACGGGTTGACGAATACCGTGTGGGCGTCCAGACAAGGAGCGCCCCCACTTGAAGCCCGTGGCAGCACGCAACCTGCATAGCCAGGTAGTTCAACAGCTGGGCCAGCTCATCGTGAGCGGCCAGCTGGCGCCGGGCGAGGGCTTGCCGCGCGAAGATTTGCTTGCGGAAAAGCTCAACGTAAGCCGCACGGCGCTGCGCGAGGCCATGAAAGTGCTGGTGGCCAAGGGCCTTATCGAATCGCGCCAGCGCACCGGTGCGCGAGTGCGCGAGGAAATCCACTGGAAGCAGTTGGATCAGGATGTGCTGGCCTGGCGCTGCGCCTCCATGCCTACCGCGGATTTCGTCGACAAGCTCGTGGAAATGCGTGAGCTGATCGAGCCTGGCGCGGCCGCGGCAGCGGCAAAGCGTCGCACGACCGCGCAACTAGCGGCGTTAAAGGCAGCCTACGAGGCCATGGCCGCTGCCGAAGACCTCGATGCCTGGGCCGAAGCGGACCTCGCTTTCCACGAAACCATGCTGCTGGCGACGAACAACGAACTCATGGTGTCGTTGTTCACCGTGATCGAGACCGCGTTGGGGCAGTATTTCCTGCTTTCCGCGCGCAAGGCGGTCGATTTCAAGGCGGCCCTGCCTCAGCATGCCAAGGTACTTGAGGCCATCCGCCGCAAGCAGCCCGAAGTGGCACGCACGGCCATGTTCGACATGGTCGACGCCTCCCGCCGCAACATTCGCCGCCGTCGCTAAGCGTTGCCCGACCCCTGTAACCCGCATGGCAGCGCCGATGCGGCGCTGATGCTGCGCCGCAGCTTGCGGTCGGATAATCATAAAATACTACTATTGCTCCCCTGTGCCCTGGGGGATACCTGGAGATGCTGGAGCTCGCCAATGCGCGCCTTGGCGTGACGTTGCTGCCCGAGGTGGGCGGTGGCGTCGCGCGGTTCGATTGGCTGGCTGGCGCCGAGCCCGTGCCGCTGATGCGGCCGTGCGACCAGGTGCCCGTGGCGGGCCCGGGCCGCTATGAGCCCAACCTGCTCGCGTGTTACCCGCTGGTGCCATGGAGCAACCGCATCACGGAGGGTGGCTTCGAGCACGCCGGGGTGAAGGTGCGCTTGCCGCTCAACCGCGCCGATGATCCGTATCCGATCCACGGTACGGGCTGGCAGCGCCGGTGGCATGTGGAGCAGCACGATGATGACGCCGCCGTGCTGGCACTCCATGACGCCGTGGAGGGCGCGTACGATTACCGCGCGCGGATGGCCTATCGCCTTGAGGGCGATGCGCTGCGTGTCGAACTCTCCGTCACGAATACCGGCCGCTCTGCGTTGCCGTTCGGGCTTGGCCTGCACCCATTCTTTCCCCGCCACGGTAGCGTGCAGCTGTACGCCCCGGCGCGGTCCGTGTGGCGTAACGACGAGCGAAACCTCATCCCTCTCGCTCGCAGCACGGTCCCGCCGGCGTGGGATTTTTCTTCCGACACGAGCCTCCCCGAGGGTGGGCTCAATAACGCGTTCCAGGGTTGGCCGGGCGCGGCGCGCATCACCTGGCCACGTGAGCGCCTGAGCCTGCACATCACGGCGGATGTGGACACCTACATCCTCTACGCCCCCGAGGGCGAGGGCTTCTTCTGCTTCGAGCCGGTCGATCATCCTGTCAACGCCGTGCACCAGGCTGGCGGTGCCGCCGCTCACGGCATGACGGTACTGGCACCGGGGCAGGTACTGGCACGATCCTTTGCATTCCGTGTTTCCCAAGAGGGGTAAGACCGTTGAAGTCGTTTGCCACCATCACCCGGTTGTCCCTGGCGCTCGCCGCCGCCCTCGCCACGCCGCTGGCCGCCGCTCCGGCGCCGCGCGATGCCACGCCACGTTACGACGCATCAGCGCACGTGTTCCGCCTGGATGCGGGCAAGGTCACCTACGCCATGGGCGTCGATCCCGATGGCAAGCTGCAGACGCTGTACTGGGGCGCGCGCCTCGCGACGGATGATCCGCTTGGCCCGGCCGTGCCTGCGGTGGAACGTTCGTCGTTCGATCCGAAAGGGGCGCTCTCGCGGCAGGAATACGCGGGGTGGGGTGGCAACCTCACGGCGATACCCGCCTTGAAGGTGCGCTTCGATGACGGTAACCGTGACCTCATCCTGCGCTACGACAGCTACCGGATCGATCACGGTGCCCTCGCGATCCTGCTTCGCGATGCGCAGGCGGGCGTGGACGTGACCCTGCGTTACACCGCTGATGAGGCCACCGGCGTGATCGGCCGTTCGGCGCGCATCGAAAACAAGAGCAAGCAGGCGCTGACGATCGATAGCGCGGCCGCCGCCACGTGGAGCCTGCCGGCGGGCAGCGATTACTCGTTGCGTTACCTGACCGGCACGTGGGCGGGCGAGTGGCACCTGCAAACGCGCGCCATCACACCGGGCTCCACGGTGCTGGAAAGCCGCCGCGGTTCCACCGGTGATGAAAACAACCCGTGGTTCGCGATCAATCGCGGTGGGGCGTGGAACGAACAGCAAGGCGATGTCTGGTTCGGCGCGCTGGGCTGGAGCGGGTCGTGGAGCATTCGGGTGGATGAAGACATCCTTGGCCAGGTGCGCGTGACCGGTGGCTACAACCCGTTCGATTTCGGGTACCGGCTGAAGCCCGGCGAGGCGCTGGAGACGCCAGTGTTTTACGGCGGTTACACCAGTGATGGCATGGGCGAGGCATCGCGCTTGCTGCATCGCTTCGAGAAGAGCCGCATCCTGCCGAAAGGTGACGAAGCAAAGCTTCGCCCCGTGCTCTACAACTCGTGGGAAGCGACCGAGTTCAAGGTGAACGAGCAAGGCCAGGAGCAGTTGGCCGAGCGTGCGGCGGCCCTCGGAGTCGAGCGATTCGTGATCGACGATGGCTGGTTTGGTGCACGCAATACCGATCACGCCGGCCTGGGCGACTGGGTGGTGAACCGCACCAAGTTCCCCAACGGCCTGAAGCCGCTGATCGACAAGGTGCACGGCCTGAAGATGAGCTTTGGTCTGTGGGTTGAGCCGGAGATGGTGAACCCGGACAGCGATCTCTACCGTGCGCACCCCGATTGGGTGCTTAACTTCACCGACCGCCAGCGCAGCGAGGGGCGTAACCAGCTCGTGCTGAACCTGGCGCGCGAAGACGTGAAGGCGCATGTGTTCGAGGTGCTCGACAAGCTGCTCGCGGAGAACGACATCCAGTTCCTGAAATGGGACTACAACCGCAACTGGTCCGAGCCGGGCTGGCCGCAGATGTCGCCGGAGGAGCAGCAGAAGGTGTATGTGGCGTATACCCGCAATCTCTACGACATCCTGCGCCGGCTGCGCGAGAAGCATCCCAGCGTGGAGATTGAATCGTGCTCGGGCGGCGGTGCCCGCGTCGATCTCGGCATCATGGCGCTCACCGACGAAGTGTGGCCGTCCGACAATACCGATCCCTCCGATCGCCTTTCGATCCAGGACGGTTTCAGCCAGGCGTATACGCCCGCCACGATGATGGCGTGGGTGACGGGCTCGCCCAACTGGGTGAACAAGCGCGCCACGACACTGGATTTCCGTTTCCTGTCCTCGATGCAGGGTGGGCTTGGCATCGGTGCGAACCTGCTTGAATGGAACGATGCCGACAACGCTACGGCTCGCCACTACATCGCCGAGTACAAAACCATCCGCGCGACGGTGCAGAAGGGGGATCTTTACCGCCTGCTTTCCCCGCAGGGCCGCGCGCCCTGGTCGGCCACGTTCTCCGTGGCCGCGGACCGCCGCCAGGCCGTGCTCTTCGCGTTCCAGCGCCAGGGTGAAGAGGCTCGTGCCTTCCCGACGCTGTACTTGCAAGGGCTCGACGCGGCGGCGCGTTACCACGTTCGCTTTATCCATGGCACGGCGGCGCCCGGCACACCCGAGGTCGCGAGCGGTGCGTACTGGATGCAACACGGCATCAACCTGCAGATCAAGGGTGATTTCGACGCCGCAGGAGTCGTGTTCGACAAGCGCTAGGGCTTTTCCCCGCAAGGAGTCGCGCCGTGCCTGTTCGTCATGTTCCGACCTTGTCCCGCCTCGCCCTGGCCTGTGGCCTCGCCGCCCTGGCCAGCACCGCCAACGCCCAGGTCAATGGGGTGGCGCAACGCCCCTACCTGGGCTGGAGCAGTTTCAGCCAGCAGACCCTCGATCCTGCGTTCCTCACGCAGGCCAACATGCTCAAGCAATCCGATGCGCTGGCCGCATCGGGATTGCAGGCGCATGGCTATACCTACATCAACCTGGATTCGGGCTGGATGGGTGCGTTCGATGCGAACGGCCGGCCCATCCCCGACCCGAATACGTTCCCCGACATCAAGGCGTTGATCGATCACATCCACGCCAATGGCCAGAAAGCCGGCATCTACTGGATCCCCGGTGTCGAGGAGCCCGCCGTGCAGGCGAACTCGCCCATCCTGGGCAGTGACCGGCACATCCAGGACATCCTCGCGCTGCCGCATCGCGCCGGTAACGCGTTCGGTGGTCCCGGCGAGTCGCCTTATCACTACAAGATCGACTTCTCGAAGGCTGGCGCTCAGGAATACATGGATTCCGTCGTCGCGCTGTTCGCGTCGTGGGGCGTCGATTTCATCAAGCTCGATGGCGTGACGCCTGGCTCCTACAGCGATGACCTCAGCATCGATAACCGCGAAGACGTTGTCGCGTGGTCGAAGGCGATTGCCCGCAGTGGCCGGCCCATGTGGTTCACGGTGTCCTGGCAGCTCGACAAGGACTACAACGACATCTGGTCGGGCTATGCGAATGCGCGGCGCATCGACGATGACGTGGAGTGCGAGGGCCGTTGCGCCACGCTGACCAACTGGCCGCGCATCGAAAAGCGCTTTCGCGACCTGCCGTCGTGGCAGGATGCCGCAGGCCCCACGAAAGGCTGGAACGACCTCGATACGCTCGATATCGCCGATGGCGAGCTCGATGGCCTGAGCCTCGACGAAAAGCGCTCGGCCATGACGATCTGGGCCATGGCCAACGCGCCGCTGTATCTCGGCGGGGACCTGACCAAGGTCGACCCCGAAGGCCTGAAACTCGCCACCAATGACGAAGTGCTGGCCGTGGATCAGTCCGGCCATCCCGCACGCCAGGTGCTGGGCGGTGACCACCAGGTGTGGGTCAGCGATCTCGGTAACGGCCGCTCGTACGTGGCGCTGTTCAACATGACCGGTGCGCCGGCGACGGTGACCTTGCCATGGCGCGTGCTGGGCATGCCCGGCGCATTGCGCGTGCGCGACCTGTGGTCGCACCGCGAACTGGGCCCATCGGCAGGCAAGTACGAGGTGGTGCTGCCCGCGCACGCGACGCAGTTGCTGCGGGTCGACCGCCTGCCGGGCCTGGTGCTCGCGCCACCCTCGAAAGCGTACGAAGCCGAGGCCGCAGCGCTTTCCGGTAGCGCGCAGGCCTATGCATGCCCTGGCTGCTCCGGTGGAAACAAGGTCGGCGGCCTTGGCCTGGGTACGAACAACACCGTGACGTTCACCGATGTCACCGTGCCGCGTGATGGCGTTTACCTCATGCAGGTGGATTCGCTGACCCAGGGCCTTCGCTCGTACCTCTACCGGGTGAACGATGGTCCGTACCACACGTTCAACTCCGGCGGCGGAAGCTTCCAGTTGCCGTCATCGAGCACGCTGCCAGTGTGCCTGAAGGCGGGTTCCAATCGCATCCGCTTCGGTAACGACGTGAGTTATCCGCCAGACCTGGACCGCATCGTGATACGCGATGGCATGGGCGTTCCCGCGCCGTCCGCCGATGTATACGAAGCGGAGGCGGCCACGCTGGGCGGCACGGTTACCGCCGGCTTCAGCAACTATTTCTCGGGCCTGGCCAAGGCGGGGAATATCGGTGGTGGTGCGGCCAACAGCGTGACGTTCCCGAATGTCAGCGTGCCGCGTGCCGGCGTGTACCAGCTCGAAATCGACTACGCGACCAAGGGGCCGCGCTCGCTGATGCTGTCGATCAATGGGCAGGCCGCGACGCAGCTGGACCTGGATGGCAGCAGCTTCGACGATCCCGTGGCGCGGGTACTGGAGGTGCCGCTCCGCGCAGGCACGAACACCATCCAGTTGGGCAACGCATCGGGCTATGCGCCCGATCTGGATCGCCTTGTGGTGAGTCCGCGGGTGGGTGCGCCTGCACCGGGCTGTCCATGACGCATGGCGGGCCCGCACCGCGGTGCGGGCCCGCTGTTCACGTCAAAGCAGCATGCCGCCCGATACCTCGATGCGCTGCCCGTTGACCCAGCGGTTATCGTCAGAGAGCAGGGAGGCGATCATCGGGCCGATATCGTCGGGTACGCCGGCGCGGCCAAGCGCGGTGAACTCGGCGACCCGGCGATTCACCTCCGGGTTATCGCGCACCATGCCGCCGCTGAAGTCGGTGGCCACGGCGCCAGGTGCGACGCAGTTGGCCGTGATGCCGCGCACCGCGAACTCCTTGGCGAAGTAACGCGTAAGCACCTCGATGGCCCCCTTCATCGCGGCGTACGGCGCGCTGCCTGGCATGGCAAAGCGGGTGAGGCCGCTGGATACGTTGATGATGCGTCCGCCATCGTTGAGCAGCGGAAGCAGCTTCTGGGTGAGGAAGAACACGCCCTTGAAGTGCACGTTGTAAAGCGCATCCACCTGGGCTTCGGTGGTGTCCGCGATCGGGGTGTGGTGTGACGTGCCGGCATTGTTCACGAGGTAATCGAAACGTTCCGCACCGAGGCGGGCGAGGGCAGGGCGCAACGCATCGACGAAGCGGTCGAACGTGCCTGTGTCACCGGTATCCAGGCGCAGCGCGACCGCACGGGCACCTTCGGCGGCGACGGCGTCGACCGTGGCCTGGGCTTCGGCCTCGTTGGTGTGATAAGTGATCACGCTATCGACACCGCGGCGGGCGAGGTGAATGACGGCATTGCGGCCCAGGCCGCGGCTGCCGCCGGTCACGAGGGCAATGCGGCGAACGGGGGATGCGTGGGTGGACATGGCGTACTCCGGGTGAGAAAGGGGTACGGAAAAGGTAGGGCCGGCGCGTGCGGCACCGAATGCCGGAACCCGGCCCCTTCTTGCCTGATCCTGCTCGTGTCCCGATTGAAAAGGCGTAGGCTGGTTACCATCAAGCCGTCCCCGCGGAGCCCCTGCCCATGTCCCAGGCCCTTCTAGAGCTTGTACGCCGCTATACCGATACCCACCCGGGCGGTAACCCGTGGATGACGGCGATCGAGAACGTGGGCATCCTGCGCTCCGACCTGCCGCGGCGCCCCTCACCCCTGTTGTTCCAGCCGTCCTTGTGTGTCGTGGCCCAGGGCACCAAGTGGAGCACGTTCGGTAACCGCCGGTACGAGTACGGGGCGGGCCAGGCGTTGGTCGTGAGCGTGGAGATGCCGGCGTTCAGCCGGGTGGCCGCGGCCAGTCCGGATGAACCGTTCCTCGGCGTGGTGATCGGGCTCGATCCGAAGCTGATCACCGCCGTGATGGAGACGCTGCCTGCGCCGGTGAAAGTGTCGTCGCACGTACCGCGCGGCGTGTTCGTTACCGATTACGACGGGCCGCTGGCTGACTGTGTGATTCGTTTACTGCGGTTGCTCGATACGCCACAGGCGATTCCCCATGTGGCACCACTGGTGTTGCGCGAGATCGCCTATTGGTTGTTGAGCGGCCCGCACGCGGCCGATGTGGCCAAGGTGGCGCTGGCGGATAACCGCACGCATCGCGTGCTCACTGCCGTGCACACGTTGCGAGCGAAGTTCACCGAGGCCATGAGCATCGATGAGCTGGCCGCTATCGCCCAGCTCAGCCCGTCGGCCTTTCACCGCCAATTCAAGGCGCTCACCTCGATGACGCCGTTGCAGTTCCAGAAGCAGCTGCGCCTGCTGGAGGCGCGGCACCTGCTCGCCTCGGGCGAGGCCAACGCGGAAACGGCAGCCTGGCGCGTGGGCTACGAGAGCGCGTCGCAGTTCAGCCGCGAATACGCCCGCATGTTCGGTGCGCCGCCCCGTCGCGATGCGGCCGCCCTGCGCGAGCCATTGCCGGGCTGACGCATTCCGTGTGACGCTCCGCGCACCACCACGCAGGGAGCTGTCCATGGTCAGTCGTCGTGAGTTTCTCCAGGCCGTGCCGTTGGGCGCGCTTTCCCTGGCTGCGGCAGGTGCTCCCCTGGCCCTGGCTGCCGCCCCGGCGCCTGCGGCACCGCCACCCGATAAGCCCATTGCGGTGGAGAGGGTGGTGGCCCTGGTAGGTGATGACGTGCCCACCCGCTCGATCTACTTTCCGCAGCGCTTCAAGGATGCCATGGGTGCCGATACGGATATCGGCGATATCTACCTGCACGAGGGCTCCGTAGAGAAGCTGGAAAAGCGCTTCGCCGAGTTGCTGGGCAAGGAAGACGCGGCGTTCATGCCTACCGGCACCATGGCCAACCAGATCGCGGTGCGTATTCTTTGTGGCGATCGCCGGCACCTTCTCCTGCAGAAGGAGAGCCATGTCTATCGCGACGAAGAAGATGCGACACCGGTGCTCAGCGGCATCAATCCCGTGCCCATCGAGGGAGGTACGGGCGAGGCGCTGGTCGCTTCCATCGAGGCCGCTTACAACCAGCGCTCGGAAGACCCGTATCCGCTCGAGATCGGTGCCATTTCTCTCGAAAGTCCCGTGCGCCGCCTCGATGGTTCAACCATCGCCCTCGATACCATCCTGCGCATCGCCGCGGTCGCGAAGAAAAATGGCACGGGCATGCATCTGGATGGCGCACGCCTGCTGTTGATGTCGGGCATGGAAGGCTTCGACCCAAAGACCTATGCGGCGCCCTTCGATACCGTGTATGTCTCGCTCTACAAGTACCTGGGCGCGCCGTTCGGCGCGATCCTCGCCGGCGACAAGGCGCACATCGATCGCGCTCGCCATGTACG
The DNA here is from genome assembly GCF_023078495.1 of Luteibacter aegosomatissinici. Lineage (NCBI taxonomy): Bacteria > Pseudomonadati > Pseudomonadota > Gammaproteobacteria > Lysobacterales > Rhodanobacteraceae > Luteibacter > Luteibacter aegosomatissinici. Next base: position 1,625,216 of record NZ_CP095742.1, read on the forward strand.
GCATATCTTCGGCGGCACGATCTTCCGCGGGTTCCCGGCAGCGGTGCTGGCCTTGCACGGGCTGGATCACTTCGCTGAGCGCTTTACCCGCGTTCGCGCGGCGGGCGAGGCGTTGCTGGCCAGGCTTGCCGGCATGCCCGGCATTCGCATCGAGCGGGTGGAGCGGGGCAGCAATATCGCTATTGCGATACTGGATCCCAGCGTGGCGGACGGCTTGCAGGAACGCGCGCGGCACGTCGATATCGTGGTTGGCAAACCCGATAACGGCCGCCTGCATCTCACCTTCAACGAAACGATCCTGCGCAAGCCCGTCGACGCTATCGCCAAGGTCTTCACCCCCGCGTAGGCGTGCCGCCATCAGCGGACGATGAGCCTGCCTATCGCGAACCCGATAGCGACGCAGCCCAGCGCACCGAGCACATGGGCCGCGGTGTGGACCAGCACGGCGCCGTATTGCCCTCGCTGCAGCAGCAGGAAGCTTTCGGCCGAGAACGTCGAAAAGGTCGTAAGGCCGCCGAGGAAGCCGGTGGTGACGCCAAGACGAACCGGGATGGGGATCTGCGGGTAAGCCATGAAGGTGGCGATGGCCAGGCCCATGATCAGGCCTCCCAGCAGGTTGGCGGCCAGGGTGCCGAAGGGGAGCGTGGGGAGGATGGCATTGAAGGCCTCCGCCAGGCCGTAGCGAAGGAAGGTGCCAAGGGTAGCGCCGATGCACAGGGCGAGGAGGACGAGGGGCATGGGGCCTCAATCGATGAATGGGGAACGATGTGCCTGCGCCGCAACCACGCGGTCGGGGCCCATGCCGACAGGGTACGCCATGCGGCACCCTGGCACTTAGCAAAGGGTTTTAACCCGAGTTGCGATAGAGGGGTTGCACATCCTTCGCCAATCCCTATAATGGCCGGCTCACGACGCGGGAATAGCTCAGTTGGTAGAGCACGACCTTGCCAAGGTCGGGGTCGCGAGTTCGAGTCTCGTTTCCCGCTCCAAGTTATGATCTACAGACTTCTACTGACGTCTGTATGTCGTTGAAAAGAGGGGCTTCGGCCCCTTTTTTCATTCCAGCGAGCGCCACGGAAATCCACCCACAGCCAGCGTTTTTGAGTCGCCAAATGAGGCACAAGAATGCGGGTGGGTTGGCTACCGGATAGTTGCTGGGGCTGAGCGGGGACCATGACGAGCATAGGGCCTAAGTCATAACTTAGGAGCCTCGAAATGGCACTCTCTGATCTGACCGTCCGGCAGGCAAGGACCACCGGAAAGCGCTACACCATCTCCGACAACGACTGCCTGGGCCTGATGGTTTCCGCCGCAGGCGGCAAGTCGTGGCAATTCCGTTACTACTGGCTGGGCAAGCAAAAGCGCCTGTGCCTGGGTGGCTATCCCGCCCTCAGCCTGCGCGAGGCACGCGCCGAGCGAGACAAGGCCCAGGCCCTACTCGCCAGGGGGATCGACCCCCAGGTCGAGCGCGACCGGAGGCGGCACGCCGCCAAGCTGGCAGGCGAACACACCTTCAAGACCGTCTTCGATGCCTGGGTCGAGCATCGCCGCAAGGAACTCAAGGAAGGCCGTCAGAGCACGCTTTCGCAGATCCTGCGCATCTTCAACAAGGATGTGCTGCCTACCCTTGGAAAGATGTCCATCTACGACATTCGCCGCCCCCAGCTCCTGGGCGTCCTGGCAGCGATCGAGAAACGCAAGGCGTTCACCACCGCCGAGAAGGTCCGCACCTGGTTCAACCAGTTGTTCCGCTATGCCCTGGTCATCGCCGAGGGGCTGGAAGTCAACCCGGCCGCCGACCTGGACGTGGTTGCCGAGCCTAAGCCCCCCGTGGCCCATAACCCCTACCTGCATCTGCCCGAGATGCCCGAGTTCCTCCAGAAGCTCCGGCTCTACAACCCTCGTGGCTGGCAGACCCAGCTTGGCGTCCGGCTGCTGTTCCTGACGGGGGTGCGCACGGGCGAGCTGCGGTTGGCGGAACCGGATCAGTTCGACCTCGACCGGGGCTTGTGGATCATCCCGCCACAGGTCGTCAAGCAACTTCAGGACGAGATGCGCAAGGCCGGCAAGCGGCCGCAGGACGTGCCGCCCTACATCGTGCCTCTGTCCCTGCAGGCCATCGAGATCGTTCGTTACCTCCTGGGTGTGATGCGGCCGGCGCAGAAGTACCTGCTGTCGCACCGTAGCGAACTCAAGAAGCGCATCAGCGAGAACACCCTCAACAAGGCCGTGCAGCTCATGGGCTATGAGGGGCGCCTGACCGGCCACGGCATCCGCGGCACTATCTCGACGGCGCTCAACGAGATCGGCTATCCGAAGATTTGGGTGGACGCGCAGCTTTCGCACTCCGACCCCAACAAGGTGAGTTCGGCCTACAACCACGCCAAGTACGTGGAACCGCGCCGCCGGATGATGCAGGACTGGGCCGATCGGCTCGACCTGCTCGAACAGGGCGAAGTGGAAGCCGCGAGCGCGCACCTGACCATCCGTATCGACGGGGTGCCGGCGATGGCAGAAGTGGAGGAAGCGGTGGATGCGACCCTCACGATGGCCGAGCCCACTCCCCCCGGCGTCCCGCCCGTCGTGGCCACGCCTATTGTCGTAACCCCGAGCAGCGGCGGGATCACGTTCCAGCGGCTGTCTCAGGTGCCGCCTCCTCCGACGAATGCCCCGGAGCCGGAAGTGTCCGCGATCCAGCGCGAGCGCGAGGAAATGCTGACCATCTACGAGTCGCCAAGCAGCTTGCCGGTCCCGCTGTTCGGCAAGCTGGCCGGGAAGTCCAAGGACCAGATCAACCGCGAACTGAAAGCGGGCAAGTTGCTGTCCATCAGTTTGGGCAATCGGGGGCAGCGTGTTCCCGATTGGCAACTGGTGCCGCTCAAGCACAAGCTGGCCCAGGTGCTCATGAACCAGTGCCCGCATGCGGATTCGTGGGAGCTTTACCGCATGCTGACCCGACCGCACCCGGACCTGGGTGATCGCGCGGCCATTGATGTGGTGACGCCGACGAATTTGGGCATGGTCGTCCACGTCATCGCAGGCAGCCAACAGCACGCAGATGTTCCCGATGCGGTCTCGCCCTCGCGGCCTATCCCTGAGAATGTGCGGCAGAGCGTCCGCCGTTTGGTGGATAGTGCTGTGGTGCTTGAACAGGCCTAGCCCCGATGCGCCACCCTATGGCCGGGGAAAGATGCCCTCGGCCATAGGGCTCCCTAAGCTATTCCAACCCTGGCAACCTGTAGTGCTCTGCTCTCGAACCGATCAGAAACAGGATTGGCTTGTCCGCTGGGCCGCTGCAGATGCGTCACGACCTCGTAGGGGCCGTCGGACAGCGGCCGTGTGCTGATCTCCCATCCACGCGCGTGCTCAATGCGCGATTGCGCGGATATCCCGACCCCATAGCCGGCAGCGACCCATAGCGCCATCATCTCGAACGAGGTCACGTGCTGGATGCTCGGCTGGCTCACCGACGGGAGGGAGGACAGCCGCTGATCCAGCAGTGCGCAGGTTTCTGCCGGCCAGCGAAACACGGGATAGTCCAGAAGCTCGGCGATCATGAGCTTCGCCTGGCCGAGCAAGGGGGACCGCAACGGTATGGCAACGGCCATGCTCTCGCTCCATAGCGGTTGGCTTTTCAAGGATGGAGCATTCACGTTTCTAAGCGACATTCCTGCGTCGTAGCGGCCTTCATGAAGGCCTGTCACCAAGTCGTCACCCGAGGTCTCAAAGAACGCGATGGTGATGTCCGGCTCTTCCGCGCGCTGCAGGGCAAGAAGCGTGGAGAGACATGGGGACGGAACCCCAGGCGCTATAGCAAGCCTGAAGTGGGAAAACCGGCTGGTGGCATCGTGCATGAGGGCCCCCAAGAAGCGATCTGGTCAGAAAGACGAGTCAACAAGTCTAAGAGTGAAGTTTAACGTCGTCATCTTTAACGTGGTTAATTTTGGAGGATTGATTGACGCTTCTGCTGATGCAGAAACCGACAATTAAGCCAGGCCGTCCTTCTGGCACATCGACATATGAATCCGAGGCGGCGTCAGCCTTCGGACAAGCCGTGCGCGCTGCGCGTGTCGCTCAAGGAATCGCGCAAGACGAGTTCGCATCTCGGGCAGGCATTTCGCGCTCGCACATGGGCAAGATCGAGCGTGGTGAGCACGTGCCCACGCTTCCGCTCATACTGAAAATTTCTACGGCGCTCAGGATAAGCGCGGCTGAACTGATGACGGCGACCGAACGCAATCTGCGTGCCGAAACCGATCAGTGAGGGGGTACGCCGGCGGTGTTCCGTCAGCCGCCCGAAGAGTCGCGTAGGCGAACGATAAACCGCTCCAGCGAAGCCGACAAAGTGCTGTTGTCGGGCCGAAGCAGGTAAGTGGTGATCATGGCGGAATCCATCGCCAGGGGACGGATCACCACATCCGGCCGTTGGGAGACCGGAATCTTGGTCGAGGTCATGAAGCCGACGCCGTAGCCTGCACCGACTAAGGTGAGCATCATATCCAGCGAGGACACTTCCTCCACGACGTTCAGCTTGTGCTCCACTGCCTGTAGGAGACGCCCGAGCTCGCGGCAATAACCCTCGCATGCGTGCGGGTCGCACAAGACAAGCGGATGACCTCCGAGTTCGTGGAGTGGCACCTCCTTGTGGGCTAGGAGTGAGTGTCGGGCTGGTACGGCGATCACCAATGGATCTTGCCAGATGGGTTCAGCAACAATGCCCTCTCCGACATCGGCAGTGTGAGCGAACCCGAGCGTAAAGTCGCCCGAGCGGAGGCCGCGCAACTGCTCAGACAAAGGCAGTTCGCAGAGGCGTATCTCGATTTCTGGTTCCTCTGCGCGGCACCGGGCGAGAAACGCCGAGAGTCGAGGATCGATCGCTCCGTCAGATACTGCGATGCGAATGCTCCCTCGCAAGCCCGCCCCTACAGCCTTGGCATTCTCGCGTGCCTGCTCCAAGATGGTGAATAGTCTGCGAACGTCCTGCAAGAATGCGGCACCCGCTGCTGTCAGTTCCGTTCCTCGGCGGTTTCGATCGAAAAGGAGCACCCCTAGCTCATCCTCAAGGTCTTTGATGGCGCGAGATAGAGGGGGTTGCTCGATATGCAGGCGTTCAGCGGCCCGCGTGAAATGCAGTTCCTCAGCGAGGACTACGAAGCAGCGAAGATGTCGTAGCTCCAAAGGCTGCCCTCCTGGCTCAATCCGTCAAACACCGTTTCGTCTCTCATCGAGAAGCGTAACTGCAGCCCACCAAGGCCGCGCCATCGGCGATCGAATGCTCGATCTGGTACGGCGTACTTCAAAGGGTGTAGCCGCCGTCAGCTAAGAAGTCCGCACCGGTCACAAAGGAGCTTTCGTCCGAAATTAGGTACTGCGCCAGTGACGCGATGTCTCCCGGGGACCCCAAGCGGTTGAGGACGGCGTCCTTGGCTGCCTGCTGATTCATCTCTGGCGGGTTGGCGGCGAGGATGTTGGTGTCGATGAAGCCGGGCAGGATCGCATTGACGCGGATGCCGTACTCACCAAGTTCCGCGGCGGCTGTTTTGGTCAAGCCGCGTATCGCCCACTTGGTACCGTTGTAGGCGATACAGCCACGGATGCCACGGATGCCGCAGATCGACGAAGTGTTGACGATAGAACCGCCTCCAACCTTTTTCATCTCGGCAGCAGCGTACTTCATACCGAGAAAGGTGCCTTTCTGATTGATGGCGACCTGTCTGTCGAAGATCTCCTCGGTCGTCTCTTCCAGCGAGCCTGGCCGGTAGATGCCAGCATTGTTGATTAGCCCATCTAGGCGGCCGAAGCGTTCAATGGTGGTAGCGATCACTCGTTCCCAATCCAACGCGGAGGAAACATCGTGGCGCACAAAAATTGCGTGGCCGCTAAATGCTTCGACTGCCGATGTGCCGTTGACCTCGTCGAGGTCGGTGAAGACAACGTTCGCACCCGACTGCGCGAGCAGATCGGCTTCCGCTCGTCCGATGCCGTTGGCTGCGCCAGTAACAATAATGGTCTTGCCTTGTATAGAGGTCATGATTCGGATTCCCTTGCTGCAGCCATGCCCGAACCGTAGGCGACTCGGACACGGCAGAAGATATAGGCGAGATGCTCGTTACCGGTCTCAGGAAGTGCTAGCTGCCGACCACAGATCGACTGGGCCTAGCCTGTCGGCACCCTGGGTATTCAACATCCAGCCCGGGTACTCGGGCGGAAGTGCGCTGACTTCGTCGAGCTGGCGCAACTCATCCTCGGTCAGGATTAGGTCGATAGCTGCCAGGTTGTCCTGGAGTTGGTCCAGGCGCTTGGCCCCCATGATCACCGAGGTGACGACCGGCCGGGATAGCAGCCACGCCAAAGCGACGCGCGCCGGGCTGCAACCGTGGGCTTTTGCGATAGGCAGCAGAACGTCAATGATGTTCCAGGCGCGATCTCGATTGACGATCGGGAAGTCGAACTCAGAGCGACGCGAATCGCCAGGCTTCTGATTGTTGCGAGTGAATTTGCCCGAGAGTAAGCCGCCGGCAAGCGGGCTCCATACCAGCAGGCCCATCTTTTCTGCTTCCAGCAGTGGGCCGAGTTCTCGTTCGAGGTCTCGCCCGGCCAGCGAATAGTAAGCCTGCAACGTTTCGAAGCGCGCCAGATTCCGATGTTCAGAGGTCCCCAGCGAACGAGCGATCTTCCAGGCTTGCCAGTTCGAGACGCCGATGTAGCGGACTTTGCCTTGTCGGACCAAGTCATCAAGGGCGCGCAGCGTTTCTTCCACCGGCGTCACCATGTCGTTGGCGTGAATCTGGTACAGGTCGATATGATCGGTCTGCAGGCGCTTCAGGCTCGCCTCCACGGCGTCCATGATGTGCCCACGCGAGGCGCCCACGTCGTTGCGGCCTTCTCCCATTCGACTGTACACCTTGGTCGCGAGAACAAAATCTTTGCGCGCGATGCCAAGATTTCTGAAGGCCTGACCCAGCATCTGTTCGCTGGCGCCGGCGGAGTAGACATCGGCGGTATCGAAGAAGTTGACGCCTGCGTCCAGCGCAGCCTTGACGAGATCGTCGGCGTCTTTCTGTCCAGCGGCGCCGATGTGCTTGTAGATCCCGCTACCGTCACCGAACGTCATAGTGCCGAGACACAGTTGGGAAACGAGAAGGCCGGTGTTGCCTAGAGTCTTGTATTTCATGATGGATCTCCAATAGGAATGAAGTAGATGAAAAAAAGCTACCCGTAGAGTGGGATCTCTTACGGGTACGTCACGCGCCCGATCTCGCAGTCGGGGAAACGGCGACGCAGCTTTGTCGCCTCCTGCGCCGAGAAGCCGCCGCAAAGTTCGACAACCTGTGTACCTGCACCGGCAAGGTCGTCGATGGCAGCCAGCGCTTCGTCAAAGTCCTCCACACCGATGAATTTCGCGTCGAACGTAGGCGATTTCATGTGTGCTTTGTGCGTGTTCCGGCGGTAGCCGGGTGCCTTGATGATGAAGGCGTACTTGGTCTGATCCATATCCGAAACTCCAAAGGTGTAGGCATTTACAGGTCAACTTGGAATTGCTTCCAAAGCGTCATGCGGTCTCGCAAATCGAAGCGCTCCCCGTCGGCAGTGAACGTGCCGTCGCCGTGGTGATGCAAGAAGCGGCGTTCCTTGCGCGAATCGTTGGACCAGGCAGCAACAGCTTCAAGGATGAAAAGCTGATACTTGTCGACCAGTGTGTCGTCGTGCACGACGCATTCGATGTTGTAGAGGCAGTCGCTCAATAGCGGGGCTTTGACCTTCGCCGCTTTAGAGGTGGCCAAGCCGAAGTGTTCGAACTTGTCCACTTCCGCGCCACTGCAGTTTCCGACGTCAACGACGGTGCGCGCCAAGTCAGCACCGGGCACCGCGAGAACGCATTCGCCGGTCGCGCGGAGCGCAGTGAAGCTGTGATCCCAGGGGCCGACGACGCATCCGATCAGCGGTGGCGCGTGCTGAACCATCATGTGGAACCCCATGGTCATGATGTTGGAGCGTGCGCCATCGTTTGTGCAGACCATGACGATGGGGCCAGATTCAAGTATCCGGTAGGTCTTGGACGCTTCAAGACGGCGCATCGTGTTCCCCCGCTCAGGCAGTTTCTGCCTGCGCATGCCATGCCACCGTCTCTTCTCCGCCGTCCGCTGCAGGGATCGGGAAGAGCTGCGCCAGGTGTTCGCGAAGCCGCACGATGTCCTCGCCCACATGCGGGTCCTTGATGACGTTGAAGGACGAGAAGGAAGGGAGAACCTCTGCGCCGCAGAACCGGTAGTTGGCCGTGTTGGCGACCATGACGTCGTCGACGGACTTTCCCTCAAAAAGGTACTGGCCTTTGTCGTCAAAAGCGGCGCGCGGGGCGTTCCAGGTCAAGGACAGCATGTACTTCTTGCCCTGCATCAAGCCGCCAGTGCCGTACTGTTTGGAGGGATCGCCCAGGACGCGCCCATCGTTCACGATCAGAACTTTCTGCAGCAGTCCTGCCGTAAATATCTCGTCGGCATACTTCTTGTAGATCCAAGGGGCGCCAAACCAATGGATTGGGGTCTGCAGGATGATTACGTCCGCCCACAGATGCTTTTCGACTTCTTCTTGTACGACGTAGCCCTGCTCGATATTCGTCGTTCGGACCTCGTAGCCCCTGCGCTCCAACTCTTCCTGGATTACGCTGGCCATCGTCTTATTGAGCTCTCCCTTGGAGAATCCTTCATACAACTGAAATGCATTAATAACTAAGGCGTGTTTCATATCAATCCTCGATAGATGTGTTAGTTGAACCGGAGCGTGCGCGGGAGAGGTATCACCATTAGTCGCCCAAGTGGACTCGACATGTGGTGTCTCCTACCTCAGTAGCTGTGTTTACTATCGGGTAAAGCAGCGAAGTTGGGCTGTCTGTTCTTCCATAGTTAGTGCATAAAAATCCGAATTTTGACCCGGCAGATAGGTCGAGGCGAACAAACCAGTGAAGACTATCGTCTGCTACGAGCGTCAGGTGCGGTCCTGGGGAAGATTCGGACTTTTATGCATCATTAATCCCTGATCGTGCACCTCGATGGATGTGGTGGAGAAGATAATCAATCAACCTACGCCGCAAGTGCGGCCAGCAGCGACACTGCCGCACGGTGACCATTGCGGCTTGCATCGCTTTTTATCCATCCGCTTAGAGGATCATCATGAGTAAGAACGAGAAAACATGGCTTGTCACCGGTGCGTCAAAGGGCATCGGTCTGGCGCTTGTGCGCGAGCTTCTGAAAAGCGGCGCCAACGTGGTCGCTACGTCGCGTACATTGGCTTCGCTCGTCGATCTGATTGGGCCTGCGTCCGATACGTTTTTGCCCGTACAGGTCGATCTCGTCGATGAGCGCAGCGTGCAGGCCTGTGTAGCTCAAGCCATCGCCCAATTCGGGCGAATCGATGTGATTGTCAACAACGCAGGCTATGGTCTGCAGGGCACCATAGAGGGCATATCCGACGAAGAACTGCGTCGCAACTTTGAAGTGAACGTCTTTGCACCAGCACATGTCCTCCGCCACGTGCTACCTCATATGCGCCAGCAGCGCAGTGGACACGTCTTCAATGTCGGTTCGATTGCCGGCTTTCAGGGCGGGTATGCAGGGTGGGGCATCTACGCGGCTACCAAATTCGCACTTGCAGGACTTACGGAAGCTCTCGCGGCCGAAATCGCGGAATTCGGTGTCAAGGCAACCTTGGTCTATCCGGGGCCTGTTCGTACCGAGTTTCTGTCGTCCGGTTCGCTGGTAGTCGCACAGCACAGCATCCGGGAATATACCGCCGCGCAAACATTGCTCGACGTGCATCTGGATGAAATGGCCGGAAAGCAAGCGGGCGACCCGAACAAGCTCGCTTCTTTGATCATCCAGGCCGCAGGTGCGGCTGAGCCTCCCCTGCATCTGTTCGCGGGAAAGATTGCAAACGATCTTGCACTCCAGAAATTGGCAGCAGTGGAAAAGGATCTAACGGCCTGGCGCGAAGTATCTGACGCAACTGACTTCCCTGATTAAGTGCGGTGCATACGAGGGGCGGGCAGGCCTATTGGCGAGTCAAGGGGAAATATGCCCATCCCCAAGACCGTTGAAGATGCGGCGACATCTCTAGCGCCAACCCATCTCCAATGGCGCGTTGCGCCATCAGCCTTGTTATCTAGGCCCTTCCGTCGGTTTGAGTTGTGCCAGGTGCTATCCCCAACCTTGCCGCACCCATTGGCTGGTCCTTAACCGGAGAAAAACATCATGTCTCATGTCGAATTTTCCGCTGCGGCGACCGCACCGCGGCGTTATGAAGGGTTTGCGGATCAGTACATCTCAGGCCATTGGCGAACGGGTAGGCTTGGCACTGTGCGGATGGATACCGATCCTTATACAGGCGAAACCTTGGTTGAAATCCCAAACGCCAACGCCAGCGATCTGGATGAGGCCTATCGCGCAGCAGAGCAGGCCCAACGTCAATGGGGTACCGCAACGCCGCACGAGCGGGCCCGAGTCCTGACCCGCGCTGCGGACATCATGATTTCCCGGCACGAAGAAATCGTGGATTGGCTTATCAGCGAGGCGGGCAGCACCCGAACCAAGGCTGAAATGGAGTGGCAGGTCTCTGTTGGAATCACCCAAGAAGCTGCGACCTTCCCATACAGGACCGAGGGACGTCTGTTGCCCATTGATGCGCCTGGCAAAGAGAGTCGCGCGTATCGTCAGCCTCTCGGCGTGGTGGGAGTGATCAGCCCTTGGAACTTTCCTCTCTATCTAACCCAGCGGTCAGTGGCGCCGGCGTTAGCTCTGGGAAACGCTGTTGTTGTGAAGCCTGCCGAATATACCCCTGTCACTGGGGCTTTGCTGCTGGCGAAGATCTTTGAGGAAGCAGGATTACCCGGTGGCCTGCTCAACGTCGTCATTGGTCCATCCGAAGAGATTGGAGATGCTTTTACTTTGCATCCCGTACCCAGAATGATCTCTTTTACTGGCTCGACGCGGGTTGGCAGGCGGGTCGGGTCTCTCGCTATGACTGGGCCACGGATAAAGCGCGTTGCGCTTGAGCTAGGCGGTAACGCGCCGCTCGTTGTGCTTGATGATGCCGACTTGGAGCATGCTGTTCGTAGCGCTGTCGTCGGGCGATTCTTGCATCAAGGTCAGATATGCATGAGCTCGAATCGAATCATTGTCGACGCAAGGGTGCATGATGAATTCGTGGAGCGATTTGTTGAGCACGTCAGGACGCTCAAATATGGCGACCCGCGCGACCCGGCTGTGGCGATTGGGCCGGTGATTAGCCAAAAGCAGCTCACCGCGCATCTTGCCATGCTGAAGCTCGCCCAAGATACCGGCGCTAAGCAGCTACTGGGAGGAGATGCTCAAGGTCTGGTGCTGCCACCCCATGTATTCGTCGATGTCAATAACGACTCCGCCTTTGCTCAAAGTGAAATGTTCGGCCCAATCGCGCCGATTATCAAAGTTACCGGCGACGAGGAAGCTTTGCGCGTCGCCAACGAGACGGAGTTCGGATTATCGTCCGCAGTGTTCACTCAAGACCAAGATCGAGGAGTCCGGTTCGCACTGGGCGTCGAAGCAGGAATGACGCACATCAACGATCATAGTGTTGACGATTCACGCTCAGGCCCCTTTGGCGGCGAAAAGAACAGCGGTCTTGGGCGCTTCGGTGGTGAGTGGATTCTCCATGAACTAACAAGAGACCACTGGGTCACGATCCAGCACAACAAGGGAACTTACCTGTTCTGACAAGTGATTCGGTCTATAGGGACTTCCTGAAGTCCCCTGGCAGACCTAATGTATAGATGGCGGTAGCCATGGATAGATTCACAGGGTGCTGTCGTTATCGAACCCGCCGCAGTTCCTCGCGGCGGTTTTTTTTTCGTACAGTCTCCGCAGACACACGTCTGCTTTTGACCAACCACGCCAGCTTATGCGGATTGTAGACCGCGTACCGCAGCGTGAGCGCCAGCGCGTTGTGGGCCAGCGGTCACATCCCCCGCCCGCACTTTCCAGACTTACTGATACGGCACGAAGGCTGTCCCGTCCGAGCAGGTGTGCGGGATGTTGGTCGCGCGGGTTGCCATATTTGAGCGTGCTAACGTGCTGGGCACTTCTCGGCAGAGATTCTCCTATCTAGATTCATTTTTTTATAAATGACTTACTGAAGACGGATCAGAGCCGCTTGCGCCCCAAGCATGTTCAGTCGATAGAAGAAAGATCGTCTGGGATATCGAGAAGTCGCTTGTTAAGAAAATCAATAATAGTGTTTTATCCGACGGGCTAATTTTTTCCGTCTTCACTTGGCGTAGCCTCTCGTTCAAGGCTCATCGATCATCCGAAGCGCCCAATTTTTTTGCTTTTACTGAATCCACACTGGAGCGTCGCCATGCATATCAATCGCATCTGTAAAATTCTCGGAATCGAAAAGCCGGTTATTCAGGCTCCTCTCTCATGGTTGACTGACGCGCGTCTAGTCGCGGCTGTTGGCAATGCTGGTGGCCTGGGAGTCCTCGGCCCCAATGCAGGCTTAACTGCCGAGACCGCAGTATCGACACCGGACGAGACCGCCGAAAAGATGCGCGACGAAATCAGAAAAACAAAATCGCTCACAGATAAGCCGTTTGGCGTTAACTTGATCCCGACGCCGGGGAACGACATTTGGACTCCGCATATCCTGAAAGTGATGAAGGAAGAGGGTGTCAAAGCGACCCTATATACCGGCTACGGTGAAGGAGCGGTAATTCCAAAATTGTTTGACGAATTAAAGGAGGCCGGGATCAAAATCATCTACCGCGACCTTAACCCTACGCCGGAAAACACTCGACTCGCCGAGAATGCTGGTGCTGATATTATTGTCGCTACTGGTTTTGACGAAGGAGGTACTCTGCCTGGCACGGCCCTTGGCACCTTCTCTATTGTTCCACTGATCGTCGATGCGGCAAGAGATGTACCCGTCTTGGCCGCCGGTGGGATCTCCGACAAGCGCACGGCTCGGGCAGCGCACGCCTTGGGTGCCAGTGGAGTTTCCGTGGGTTCCGCGTTTATTGGCACCGTGGAAAGCCGCGTTCCTCAATCTGTAAAGGACAAGATTGTCTCTTCCAACGGGCTTGATTTGCTTCTCTTCCGCACAATGCCTGATTACTACCGATCCCTGCCCGGAAAACTGGCGCATAAATTAGTAGAGTTGGATAAAGCGGGCGCCAGCAACGAAGAGCTTGGCAAGCTGATGGGCGGGCTGCGTGGTTTGCGAATTGGTATGCTGGAAGGCAATACTGACGACGGCTATATTTCGCTCGGAACAGGTATTGGAAACATTCGTCGCATCAAGACTGTTGCCGAAGTGGTGGATGAGCTGGCCGTATAACTCATTCGCCTCTTAGGGTGAATTATCCGATCTGACGTTCCTCATTACTGGAATTGCGAAATTAGCTTTCGCTACCAATTTTCACCCCGTCTTCTAACGCACTCGCTAGGAGGCGGGGCAAAGGGGCTTGGGAAGTTAAGACAAGTCTAAGGGTATCGAGCGGCTAAGTTTGACTTTCTATCCAAGTATCGTCGATGCTCGCAAATCTCTCCGCTAACCAGTTGAAGAAAATTTGAATGTGAGGTGCTAAATGGCTGCGTGTCGGATAGATAAGCGATATAGGGCGGGGCGCCGGTTTAATATCCTCAAGAATCGCAACTAGTGCACCGCTGGCAAGATGTTTATCGACGGCTATGCCGGGGGCTTGGATAATGCCGAATCCCGCTAAACCACACCGAATATACGCTTTCGACTCGTTGGCGCTTATGCTTCCGCGGCCGGTATAGGTACGATCTTCTCCGTTAATACTGAAGTTCCATGGCAATGGGCGGTTGCTCATGCCAGATACGAAACTTACGCTTCGATGGCTCGGAAGATCCTCGATTGAGCTAGGGTTTCCGAACTCCGCAAGATAGCTTGGCGACGCGCAAGTCACCATTACCGCGTTGCCGATCCTCCGCGCCACCATGCTGGAGTCTCGTAGTTCGCCGATTCTCAATGCACAGTCCACCCCTTCAGAAATCAAATCGACCGCACGGTCAGTGACCCCCAGAATGAGCTCAATACCAGGGTGAATTTTGTGAAATTGCATTAATAAATCTATGAACTTCTGCTGTGCGAGTGCGGCAGATATATTTAAGCGTACCCTGCCTGTGGGCGGGGCGCCGGAAGTACCGAACATCGTCGAAATCTCTGATACGCTCCGAAGAATCTCTTCGGCTCGTTGGTAAAAGCTCTCGCCTTCTTGGGTGAGGCTGACCTTTCTTGTCGTTCTCTGGAAAAGTCGGACGCCGAGCTTATTTTCAAGCTCTTGAATCGCCACCGTCACTTGAGGGCGACCAATTTCCATCGCATCGGAGACCTTTGTGAAACTTCCGAGCTCTGCCAATTTCGAGAACACACGCATTAATTGAATAAATTCCATCCGTCTCTCGCTTTTTTTCTAGAGCAAAACAAGGTGATCTGCGGCACCCGATTCCATTAGATTGCTTGAACTGGTCCATCTCGCGGTATCGACTCCTGCATTCCGGTTTTTTCCTCACGCCTTCATGATCTCAACCAACGCTCTAAGCCCCGCTGATTGATGTTTGCGGCTGGGGAAATAGAGAAACACGCTTTCGTCGATGGTGCACCAGTCTTCGAGGCAGCGGCGCAGTCGGCCATCGTGCAGATACGGTGCGGCGCGATCCTCCCATATGTATGCGAGGCCCAGCCCCCTTGCCGCCGCATCCGCCATCAACTCCTGGCTATCGACCGTCAGGGGACCAGCGACCTCGACCTTCACTATCTCGCCCTCCTTGGCGAACTCCCAATTAAAGGTAGTCCCGCTCGGAAAAGCATATCGAATGCAATCGTGGTCATGCAGATCGTGAGGTGCCATGGGAGGTGGCTTCCTCTCGAAGTAGCTTGGTGAACCGACTACGGTAAATCGAAACTTTGGCTTGATTCGCACCGCGATCATGTCCTGCGACAGGCGCTCACCGAAGCGAATACCTGCATCAAAACCTTCCTGCACGATATCGACTAATGCGTCGGTGGCAACGATTTCCAACTTCAGCCCAGAGTTGGCGGCCAAGAGTTCCATTGCGTCACCCAACACATAGGGCGCGATCGAGTTTGGAACATTTAACCTGATAGTGCCGAACGGTGTGGCACGGAACGAGTTCAACCCATCCAAGGCGCTCCGCATGTCAGCTAGTGCTGGCTGCAACCGGGCATGCAGCGCTTCGCCTGCTTCCGTCAGAGACACGCTGCGCGTGGTGCGATGAAAAAGACGCACACCCACGCGGCCCTCAAGGCTGCGTATCGAATGACTTACCGCCGAAGCGGACGTCCCTCGTTCCGTAGCTGCTTGGCGGAAGCTCAGGTGCCTTGCGACTGACGCAAATACGGCCAACTCGGCGAGTTCTGCGTTCTCCATTGGTGAGCCTCATTCATCATCGTAACAAATATTGGCTACTTTATCATATCAATCAAACGCTCCAGAATACCGTCAAAGAAATGAGCAGGAACCCCAATATCTCGCTTCTTTACGGTCTAACCATTTGAATCTGGAGAAAAAAATGAGCATTAAAGTCTCGCCCCGGACGCTTTCCGGGAAGGTCGCGTTGATCACCGGCGCAAGCTCCGGTATCGGCCGAGCTACTGCCATCGAGCTCGCTCGCCGTGGCGCCAAAGTGGTCGTCAGTGCGCGACGTCGTCCTGAAATCGAAGCGCTCGCGGCCGAGATCCGGAACGAAGGCGGTGAAGCGACGGCCGCTGTTGCCGACATCAACATCGAGCAGGACGTGATCGATCTAGTCACCACGACGATCTCGACCTATGGCCGGATCGACGTCGCTTTCAACAATGCTGGTACCGAAGGCGAGTTCACGCCGTTCGTGGAGCAGTCGAACGAGGTCTACGACACGATCTTCAATGCCAACGTCCGTGGCGTCTTCTGGTCGATGAAGCACGAGGCGAAGGCCATGCTGGCGCAAGGCGGCGGCACCATCATCAACAACGCGTCGATGGGCGGCGTGATTGGCTTTGCCAACGCTGGTCTCTACATCGCCAGCAAGCATGCAGTACTGGGGCTGACCAAGACCGCATCGATCGAATTGTTCAAGCAAGGCGTGCGCGTCAACGCCGTTAATCCCGGAATCATCGACACGCCGTTCCAGGACCGCATCTGGCCGAGCACTGAAGCGAAGGACGCTTTCGCGGCCTCGACCGTTCCCGGTCGGGCAGGCTTGCCGGAAGAGGTAGCGACCGTGGTGGCGTTCCTTGCTTCCGATGATGCGTCGTTCGTGTCGGGCCACGGCCTGCTGGTCGACGCCGGCTATTCGATTGCCTGATCGAAGACGACCTGCCAGACATCCGGCGTGTCCATCCCGATTACAACGTCATCCCGTGCCGGGATAAGCCGCGGAATACTCAAACCTTTTAGGAGAATCTGATGAATCACTTCAAGAAGTACATCCTTGGCGCTTTCGTCGCCGCAACGGCAATCATTTCGTCGCAAAGCGCGTTGGCCCTTGATATCAAGGCAGGGCCTACCGGCGAAGTTGCTCTCGTCGTCAACTTCGACGTGAAGCCGGGCGCCGAAGCTGAGTTCGAGAAGGTTTTCCAGCGTTCAGTCACTTGCTCCCGCCTGGAACCTGGCAACGTGACTTTCAATGTCCACAAGGTCCTCGGCGCCGAGCGTAGCTATGTTCTCTACGAGATCTGGCGCAACAAGGAGGCTTTGGACAGCCACTTCGAGCGTCCCTATACCAAGGCACTCTTTGCGATGTTCGAGCGGAACCTGGCGCGTCCGCTCACGGAAGGAGCGGGCGGCCTGCACTTCGTCGCCGACCTCGCCCCGGCGCCGCGCCCAGCGCCTGCGACGACGGACCCCACCTCTGTCGCCGAATGCCGTTGAGCTCAGGAGACGAGCGCACCCGGGAAGCTGGATACACCCACGCGCGCTGCCCTGACTAAAGGCTGCAGGATGCCGCTACTTGGAGGCACGCAGCGTAATTCTACTGATTCGGAAGAAGATCATGACCGCACAATCCACGCGCGCCACACCGGTGCCGACATACGGCGTACAACTCACGCTCATCGCATTCATTCGAGCCAAGCCCGGTCTCGGTGACGAACTGGGACGCCGTCTCGGCACCCTGGTCGAACCCTCGCGCGCCGAGGCTGGCAACATCAATTACGACCTGCATCGCTCGAATGACGATCCGGATGTCTGGGTGCTCTACGAAAACTGGAAGGCAGAAGCTGATCTGACGTTGCATTTCGAGCAGCCCTACATGAAGGCATTCGTCGCGGCACTTCCCGAAGTGCTGGAAGGTGAAATGGATCTGCGCCGTTGCGCAATGGTCACCAATATCGCCGGATAACCGACGCAACTTAAAACCTAATTAAAAAGGATCGGAAAAGTGAAGCTCTTCGAACCTGTTGCGCTGCGCGACGTGACACTGCGCAACCGTTTGGTCGTTTCTCCGATGTGCCAATACTCGGCGCAGGGGGGCTATGTTAACGATCATCACCTCATCAATCTCGGGCGATTCGCTATGGGCGGCTTTGGCCTGATCATGGTCGAAGCGACGGCGGTCGTTCCCGAGGGCCGTATCACCCATGGCGATCTCGGCCTCTGGTCGGACGATCACATCCCCGGCCTGCGGCGCATTGCGGAGGCGCTCAAGATGTACGGCGCCGTGGCAGGCATCCAGATCGCGCATGCCGGACCGAAGGCGGCCAGCCAGCGGCCTTGGCAAGGCAACGGCGCCCTCGATGACAGCGACTTCCAGCGCGGCGAGCAACCGTGGCCTGTGGTCTCTGCCTCCAACAAGCCGTATGCCGATGGCTGGTTAAAGCCTACGGCTTTGACAAACGCGACAATGGCCGAGGTTAAACAGGCTTTCGTCGATGCGGCGCGACGTGCCGACGCAGCTGGCTTCGATGTGATCGAGGTGCATTGCGCGCACGGCTACCTGCTCAACAGCTTTCTGTCGCCTGTGACCAACGACCGAAAGGATGAGTACGGCGGCGATCTCGAAGGCAGAATGCGTTTTCCCTTGGAGGTCGTACAGGCAGTGCGGGCGATCTGGCCGGAGGATAAGCCGCTCTTCGTGCGGGTCTCTGCCGTCGATGGCCTACGTGAGGGCATGTCTATCGAGGATACGATAGTCTTTGCCCGTCGTCTCAAAGCGCTCAGCGTAGACATCGTCGACTGCTCGTCGGGAGGTATCGCCCCGCGCTACGAGTACCCGTCGAGCTATGGCTACCAGGTTCCCTACGCTCAGAAGGTGCGCAGCGAAGTAGGCATCGGCACCGCTGCGGTCGGTCTGATCATCAATGGTCGTCAAGCGGAAGCTATCGTGGAAAGCGGCCAGGCAGATCTTGTCGCGATCGGCCGAGAGGCGCTGGCCGATCCGAACTTCGCTCTACATGCCGAAGCCGAACTTGGCACTGTTGACCCCAAAGCCCCATTCGCCTCGTGGCCCACACAGGTTGCCTGGTGGCTTCAGGGGCGGTCGGTACAGATCCAGACATTCAGTGGGCGGTCGTGAACAACGGCATGCGCACTACGGCCGATACGAGTACTACCTTGCGAAGTATCGTGGCTGCGTTGCCGTCCCCGTCGATTGCATGAAACGTTCCTAGACGGACACCGCATTCGTCCAGGAACGGATCATGTCCACTCGGCCGATCTGATGCGTGAGGTCTTTGAGCACTTTTCGCGCGCTCCTTTCGGGAACTGCGCTTGATCAACCCCTGGCGTCCAGGCGCGGCCTGACTAGTCATCTAAGGCGCCACACATCTTTAAGGATACAGATATGGAGTACGTGAAATTCGGCAGGACGGGAATGGAGGTGTCGCGCTTGGTGCTCGGCTGCATGAGCTTTGGCGATGCTTCGCGCGGCGATCACGCCTGGACACTGGACGAAGCCGCCAGCCGGGAGATCATTAAACAAGCGCTGGAGGCTGGCATAAATTTTCTGGATACGGCGAATGCCTACTCCGATGGTACGTCGGAGGAAATCATTGGCCGAGCGATCAAGGACTACGCTCGGCGCGACGAGATCGTATTGGCAACGAAGGTGTTCATGCGCATGCACGCTGGCCCGAACGGTGCCGGACTGTCACGTAAGGCGATCTTCGCGGAAATCGACAACAGCCTGCGACGGCTGGGCACTGATTACGTGGATCTGTACCAGATCCATCGCTGGGATTTCGATACACCGATCGAAGAAACGCTGGAGGCCCTGCACGATGTGGTGAAAGCAGGTAAAGCTCGATACATTGGGGCGTCTTCCATGGCGACATGGCAATTTGCCAAGGCAGTCTACACTTCTCGCCTCAATGGATGGACGCCCTTCGTCAGCATGCAGAATCACCTGAACCTGTTGTACCGCGAGGAGGAGCGCGAAATGCTGCCGTTCTGCCGCGATCAGGAGCTGGCGGTAATCCCATGGAGTCCCTTGGCGCGCGGTCGTCTCACTCGGGCATGGGATGAGACCACCAGTCGACTGGAGACCGACAAGATCGGACGATCACTCTATGTCGAAAGCGACGCTCAGATCGTTGAGAGAGTCGGAGCAATCGCGCAGGCGCGCGGAATTCCTCGAGCTCAGGTCGCGCTCGCCTGGCTACTCCAGAAACCGGGTGTCACGGGACCGATCATCGGCGCCACCCGCGCGCAACACCTAGTGGATGCCGTCGCCGCGCTGTCGGTGAAACTGACCGATGAAGAGATCAAGGACTTGGAGGCTCCATATACACCTCATGAAGTCAGCGGCATTACGGTGATCAGGTAATTTGCGAGCGAGGACGAGACAGCTAGCTGAGGACATGAATTCAGCCATCTGGCTGCTGTGCGGCCTATGGCTGCTGGGATCTATAGGTGGGGTGCTACCGGCCCGAACAACATCCTGTAGTAGGCCTTGCCATCGCGCAGATGCGAGTCGAATGTGAAGTTCTTTGCCAACATAATGTCCATGTCCTCGCGGGTGATCCGCATAACGTAGCTGTGTTCAGTCGTGACTAGTCGCCAAGTGCCGCTGGCTTCGTTCGCACTGAACCACTTTCCTGGATCGGCATGGCCGGCCGGGTGCGAGTGGCCGTTCTCCTCCAACTGCCAGCGTCCGTCGAGCAATATCCAGATCGAGTCATCGGTCATCGCAGAATCTCCTGGTCCGGATGCGATGACTGTTCCTGGGGCGGTCTCCCATTCGCGCGAATGATCGATTGTCCAGCGTAATTGCGATGTGTTGAGCGACGTGAAGAACGGGGTATGACGCAAGAGGTGCAAGTAGGTGACGGAGGGCTTCATCATGGAGGCGACCTGGGTGGTGTGGCACGGTGCCACGGACAGCGCACACCCGACCGTGAGCAAGGAAAACAAGATCGAGAGAGAGCGGCGCATCATGATTGAACGTCTTATGGGGCTTCAGCGACGCGATGTCACGGCGAGCTTAACTGCCAGTGCTAGGAATACTGTTCCCGCGAACCAGTTCAAACAGCGCTGCAGGCTAGTCGAGCGGATGAACGTCTGACCAACTGCGCCGGCTGTCCAAGCGATGCCAGCGAAGACCACGAGGGCTGCAACCGCAAAAACCAGCCCCAGCACGGCAATTTGCAGCGCGACTTGGCCCCGCTCGGGGGTAACGAACTGCGGCAGAAAGGCCAGAAAAAACACGATCACCTTAGGATTGCTCAGGTTCATGGCGACACCCTTGGCATACGATTGCCTTGTGGAGTGCGTTTCCAGCTTCGATGTCTCTGTGACGCCTACTGGTGCCCGAAACGCTTGCCACGCGAGGAAGGCCAGATACGCTGCACCGAGGGCCTTGAGAATGGTGAAGGCCGTGAGCGAGGCCGTCAGAACGGCGCCAAGTCCCGCGGCCACTAGAGCAGTGTGGGCCATCAGGCCGGTACATAGGCCCAATACGGTGGCAAGACCGGAGCGCACACCGTAGCGGGCGGATTGGACGAGGACGAAGAGATTGTCTGGCCCCGGCGTGAGCGCCAGCAGTAGCGAGATGCCGGCAAAGGGCAACAACGTGTCGACGGATGGCATAGCTGCGCTCCAAAGCAGGGGTTTTCGATACCGATCGTCAGCCACGCCCACTTTTGAGGTGGAGTGGTTTATGGCCTATTACGTAATGACGCGCGGCTTGAACTGGGCGGACAGTCCGATCCGATGCAGTTCTATGAGCGGACGAGGCCCAATAGCGCGAAGCCAGAGTCCGCACCGTCCTAAGCAGGATCGATGTGCAAGCGAAGCGACCGCTTGCCGAAGGTATACCGAATATTTTCACGGTGGCCGCCGCCATTAGGACGGCTTCACGATTCTGGCTGGCACGTAGTGCGAGACCCATCCCGCCGCCGAGCCGATCGTGCTAGCGCCCAGGAGATGCGCCAGGCTTTCGGCGGACGGTTCCAGGTGTGCGGCGAACCACGCGACCAGGCCGAGGAAGTAGCCCAGCAGATTGTTTAGGATTGGCATGCCGCGCATGGCAACCACGAGCAGTGCGACGACAAACACTACGACAGGCAGTGCCAAGCGTGGCCCAAGGATAGATCCCACGTGCGGCAGGCTGAATGCCGCAATCGCACCAATCGTCAGGCCCAGTCCGACGCAAGCGAGATTTTCAAAGGCGCCTCGCGTATTCATACCGCGCGTGAAGAATGCAATCCAGCCGATGAACATGGCCCAGACGGGCAGCGAAAGTGCCGCACTACTTGCTGCCGCGACGGCGGCCGTGACAGCGGCAACGAGAGTTGTGACGATGAAAGAAGTGGGAGATTGGCGAGCGTGGCTCATGGGATGCTCCAAGATATTAGGGTTTAATTGGGCAAGTCACCGGTCGCGCACCCAAGGAAGGAAACAGCGATCGGCGACTCATTCGGGGTTGGATCGTTCAATTGGTCCGCGGCTTGAGCAGGTCGGAGAGTCCTACCCGGTGCAACATCTCGGCACGCACGCGGTCCAGCACGGTGAAGCCGACGTCTGCGCCGTCCTGGGTCGGATCGATGTGCACGCGGAACGGACGCTTGCCGAACGGCGCATCGACGACCTTGACGATTGCTTCGGCCACCAGGCCCGCATCGGCATCCGCCGGCACGATCTCGGCAAAGGCCTTCTGCACCTGTTCGCCGAAGCCTGCGTATGGACCGGCCTCGTACTCGGCCACGCGCGCGGCATCGGCCGGCGTGCCGGTATGGGCGAAATGGTTGGTGCCGCTGGTGAAGGCGCCGGGCACGATGATCGAGGTCTCGATGCCCCAACGCGACAGTTCGCGCGCGTACTGCACGGCAATCGCATCCATCGCCGCCTTGGCGCCGAAGTATGGCGCCAGATACGGCGGCGTGCCGCCGGCCGAACTGCTGCTGGACACCCACACCAGCAACCCCTCGCGCTGGCGGCGCAGATGGGGCAGCACGGCGCGGTTGACGCGCTGCGTGCTCAGCACGTTGACGTCATAGAGTTGCGCGTACTGTTCGGGCGTGAAGGCTTCGGCTGGACCGAACACCATGTGTCCGGCGTTGTGCATCAGCACGTCGATGCGGCCGGCCGCGGCGATGATGCGCGCCACGGCGGCATCAGCCGAGTCCTGCGATTGCACGTCCAGTTCGACCGTGCGCAGGTCCACGCCGTTGTCCTGCGAGAAGGCGGCCATCTGTTCGACGACTGCGGCGTTGCGGCCGGCGGTGTTGCGCATCGAGGCATAGACGGTGTGGCCGGCGCGGGCCAGTGCCTCGGCAGTCAGGCGGCCGAAGCCACTGGAAGCGCCGGTGATGAGGATGATCTTGCTCATGAAACTTCTCCTGATGGGAAAGACTGCGGATTCGGGCGGCGGGGAGCCCGCGGTCAGACCATCCCGCCGTTGGCGCGCAGAACCTGGCCGTTGATCCAGCCGCCGGCCGGACTGGCCAGGAAGGCCACCGCATGTGCGATGTCATCCGGCGTACCCAAGCGTTCCAGCGGGTTCATCTTCGACATGCGCTCGATCAATTCAGGGGACTTGCCGTGAAGGAACAGATCGGTCGCGGTCGGACCAGGCGCCACGGCGTTGACCGTAATCGAACGGCCGCGCAGCTCCTTCGACAGGATGGCGGTCAGCGTCTCCACTGCAGCCTTGGTCGCGGCATAGACGCCATAGTTCTCCAGCCTCAACCCGATTACGCTGGTGGAGAAGTTGATGATCCGGCCGCCATCGCGCAGGCGGCGCGATGCGAGGCGCAACGTGTTGAAGGTGCCTTTCAGGTTGACGGCGACTTGGCTATCGAACAACGCGTCGTCGCTATCGGCAAGCGGCGCGAGCTTCATGATGCCGGCGTTATTGACGAGAACGTCGATGCCGCCGTAGGCCGCTTCGGCACCGTCGAACAGGCGCGACACGGCGGCCGCATCGCTGACATCGGCCTGGGCACTGATCGCGCGTCCGCCGGACTTCTCGATATCGGCGACCACTTGTTCGGCCTCGGTCGCATTGCCGGCGTAGTTGACAACGACGGTGAAGCCATCCGCGGCCAGACGTCGGGCAATGGCCGCACCGATGCCACGCGAAGCGCCCGTCACTAGGGCAATTTTCTCTTGGGTAGTCATGGAAGTTCTCCTTTCAGACCGCGGGGATCGCGGCGTTAGAAGAACTATGCAATCTCCCCTGCTAGAGATAATCGGTGTAAAGTGCACATCACTATTTCTTGAGGACGAACAATAGGCAATCTGGGGAACATGTCATGGATCGTTTGGATGCACTAAGGCTCTTTGTGCGCATCGTGGAGCGGCGCAGCTTCACGTTGGCGGCAAACGACTTGGAAATCCCTCGCTCGACAGCAACGAAAGTAGTCGCCGAGATGGAGGCTAGGCTGGGTGCGCGGCTGCTACAGAGGACCACACGCGTGGTGCGTCCAACGCTTGACGGTGAGGCTTTTCACCAGCGATGCGTCCGCATCCTGGACGACTTGGAGGACGCGGAAGGAGCCTTTCTTGGCGCGCAACCCAAGGGGCAGTTGCGTGTCGAAGTACAGGGTACTCTCGCCCGCCACTTTCTCATGCCCGGCTTACCAGCGTTTTTCGAGCACTATCCGGACATCGAACTCTCGATGAGCGAAAGCGACCGCTGGATCGATCTGGTGCAGGAAGGCATGGATTGCGCGCTGCGCTACGGCAGGCTGCCGGACAGCGATCTCGTCGCGCGGCAGGTGGCGATGCTGGAACGTGTGACCTGCGCCACGCCCGGCTATCTGAAGAAGTTCGGCACGCCGACCGATGTCGCCTCCCTCTCCGGGCATCGTATGGTGGGCATTCGCCTGATTTCGAGTGGCAACTTGATGCCGCTCGAATTCACCGGCGGCGAGGCGCACGAGAGCATCACGCTACCGGCCACACTATCGGTGACAGGACCGGAAAGCTATCTGGCCGGAACACGGCTTGGTTTCGGTCTAGCGCAGATGCCGCGCTTCCATATCGATGAAGACCTCAAGCGCGGTAGCCTCGTCCCCGTGCTGCGCGAACGCCCACCGCCGTCGGCGCCTGTGTCGCTCGTCTATCCGCGCAACCGGCAATTGTCGCCACGGGTACGAGTGTTTCTCGACTGGGCAAGCAATGAGTTTAAGATACGTGGCGCATCCCGCTGAGTGCTTGTCTCTACGTGGTGCTATCTGTGGACGCCTCACATGTAGTCGACCAGTCCAGCGCCCGCGAGAGTTCGCCATGGAGAAGTCGTAGACTAATTGGCACGTTGGCGCGACATGTTTCAAGACTCCGCTCGAAGTCTCATCGCATCCTGCATAGGGGGCGCACCGAACAGCCTCTTATATTCACGATGGAACTGCGACTGGTTGTCATAGCCCACCATCGAAGCAACGACCCCCACATCGCTTGCGCGCTTAAGCATAAGACGGCGCGCTTCGAAGAGTCGCAACCGTTTCTGATATTGCAGAGGACTCAGTGCCGTCGCTTCTTTGAAATGTTGATGCAATGAGGAAACGCTCATGTTTACGTGCTCTGCCAGATCGTCGATCCTCATAGGTACATCGAAGTGAGCCTTAATCCACTCGACAGCCTTGGCCACTTTGAAAGCGCGACTGTCGGCCACTAAAGCGTGACGCAGGCGCATCCCCTGACTGCTCATCAGCAGCCGATAAATGATTTCCTGCTCGATCAATGGCGCCAGTACTGGGATGTGCTTAGGCGTGTCAAGGAGCCTAGCCAGCCGGTATGCGGCATCCAGCAAATCCAGCGATAGATCCCCTACGCTGATGCCGAGCCCGAGCGGGGTCTCATCGGGAGGCGGCAGTTCACGAGTGGCAACCAGATGTGCGACCTTTTCCATGTCAATCTCAAAGGAGAAGCACAGGTAAGGTTTTTCGCGGCTCGCTTTGGTCACTCGCCCGATGATCGGGATATCAATCGATGTGACCAAACACCGTTCAGAGTCGTAGTCGTAACTCATATCGCCCGCAGTAACAGTCTTTGCTCCTTGCGCGGCGAAGATAAGTGCCACTTTGCTGAAGGCTGACTCTTCCTTCGACGGTGCGGAGAAGCGCCAGAACGTCAGAGATGGGATCGCAACGCGATGCTCGCCATCGATGGGCGAGAAGCGCTCCACGATCGAGGCAAGCTCACTGGTGATGGTCTCTCGGGAGGTCAGCGGCGTTTTATGATCTAGTAGATCCATACTATTTTAGTCTAGGAATGTGCCATCACAATTTACACAATACTGGCTATCCATGCTCCAAGAAGTCTACAAATTCGGAGAATAGTA
The DNA here is from genome assembly GCF_023078495.1 of Luteibacter aegosomatissinici. Classification (NCBI taxonomy): domain Bacteria; kingdom Pseudomonadati; phylum Pseudomonadota; class Gammaproteobacteria; order Lysobacterales; family Rhodanobacteraceae; genus Luteibacter; species Luteibacter aegosomatissinici. The sequence continues at coordinate 1,650,991 of NZ_CP095742.1, forward strand.
CTTAATTCTCGGAGGATCATGGAGTTACATTCAAGGCTTCGGATCGAGAATTTTGTGTGCGCGGACCAGCGGTCGACTCGCTACTCCTCGGGCGGAGATGCTTCCGTGCCGCCTCGAAGCTTTCACTGATGGAGCTCTGAAAGCGGGTCAGATAGCCGAGGAACGAACCTGTACCGACAGGTATGGGTTGTCTGGCGGGATTTCCTCAAACAGCCCCGAAGGGGCATTCAAGAGGTAGCCGTGCAAGCGGCGCGCCTTGCGCGGGCCGGTCACATCGCACGTCCAGATGTTGAGGCCGCTCGCCTGCTTGCGATGCAGATGCAACCGTTCGAACTGTTTCTGAACCCACTGCCAGTCGGCCGCGTTCTCCAGCCCTGCCAGGCTGGCAACCTGCGGATATTCCTGGGCATACCGCTGAAACAGGCCAGGACTGACTAGAAAGGCCGTGCCGTCCACGGTATGCACCAGCGCACGTGCGTCGTTGATGATGAGTTTGCGGCTTGAGATGGCTTTCTTGAGCCAATCCATGAAGTGCTCGCCAGACACTTGGGCTTTGTTCGGAACAGTGACCTTCTGCTCCGGAACAATAATTTGCTGCGTCGCATCCCCAGTTAATGCAACTGGCGCAGATTCAAACCTTTCCGTAATGGGCTGCATGTCAGGGCCTAGCAACCCAAGCAGCACATCGACGCCGTCAGCAGTCGGTGCCGTTATGGATTGAGCCGGAGCGGCGGGTGCTGGCATCCCAGCGCTACCTCCTGATGCAAACTCGCCTGTTATCTCTATCTGTGGCGCCGTCGCAGTAACGGTGTCCACCTGGATCGTGCCGCTGAATGGCGTAGGCCGCTCGGTCGCGTCCCAGATCAAGGCGGGGGTGAGACGTAACAGAGTGAACGAATGGGACCAGCCGGTGGCGCTGGTCACGGTGGCGCGCCAGATCGCTTTGCCGTCCGATGTAGTCTGCAGCATGCCGTGATCCTGAAGCACGTTGAACACGGCGGTGTTGTTCGCGGGGATGCCGTCGATGCCTTGGGACAGTAGATGCGCACGGAGCTTATCCGAGACCGTCTTGCTTACCAGCCATAAGGAATCCTCGGTGAGCCAGCCATCGGAGGCTTCCGGCTGGTTCAGCTTCAACTCTTCCTTGAGCAGGTAGCGCAACCCGTCCAGCAGCTTGCGCTGCAGTGCGTGCTTGGGTGCGGCCATGGCGCGCGCCGGGTCGCCGCCCAGTTCCTGCGCCACCGAAGCACGATCAGCCTGTACGACAAGCTCGCCCAGCATGCCGGCATGCTCGTACTGCCCAGCCAATACGTAGAGCAGCGGCGCCCACAGGGCGGGGTAGCGACTGAGCCAGTCCAGAAGCTGGGCGTCCAACAGTTGGCGATATAGCAGGCCTGTTGCGGCAGTGTGCAGCCGGTACTCGCGGTCCTCGCGGTAGCGGAAGCGGTACGGCTGGCGCAGGGGGCCGTGCCAGGGGTGCCAGGTGCTGCCGTCGGCCAGTTCGACGTGCAGATCGACAGCGAGCTTGCCGATGTCGTGCAGCAGTGCCGCGTAAGCCACGGCGGCGGTCCAGGCTTCAGATTGCGCCGCCTGGTCCTCGGGGGTGCTGCCGGCCGGCAGGAGGTGCGACTGACGCAGCTTGAGGGCGTAGGCAACGATCTCCAGGCCGTGGTCCAGCATGCCACCGGGGTATGCGTGGTGATGGGCCTCCGATGCGGGAAACTGCTGGACCAGCTCGGCGTAGCGCTCCAGCGGTGCGCCATAGAGGGTGGCGAACTGCTTGCGCGACAGCGACGTGCGCTGCCAGATGTGTTCCAGCAGCTTCTGCCGGCGCGGTGTCGCCAGTAGGGATGCGGCCGACTCGGGCCGCAGCAGCCCTTTCGGAGGATCAGTGGCGGGTGCTGGCGACGGAGTAGCCGCGACCGATGGCCGTTTTCGCTGGAACAGAGAGAGCATGCGGATGTCCTGGTGGCGAGCTGACCGGGAGGCCTTTTGGCCTTTTCGAGGTAGGGCCTTTCCCCTTGCACCCCATTCCCTTGCCGTTTCGGCCTTTGGCCTTTAACCGTTTCGGTATAGCGGGGCCAGGGTTGCGGCTCCAGCGTCAATGTGGAACCCGCACGAATGGATTGGAGGGGGACCCGGCGCTGGCCTCGGCCTATGCTGCGGGGACGCTACCCCTGGCAGGTTGGCTCCCGATCAGGAGACCAAGTTGACAAGAGAGACAAAGGAGACTAGAGTAAATCCTGTCTCAAACCTACCTGGGAGATGATCATGCCCACCGCCATTGAATTCATTGCCGACCGTCTGCCGCGCGTCACCGTGGAGGATGTGCGCCGTTTCGCGGGTACCGTTGAAATCCGGGATGCGCCGGCTTTCGCGGCCGAGTTGCAGGCGTTCATTCACGAGCGTGTGGAGGCGGTGAAACTGCCTGCCAGCCTCGAAGGCGAAACGGTGGAGCAGGCTTTGAAGCGCAAGACGGCGGCGCTGCGCGCCGAGACGCGCTGGGCACCTGGCGAAACTGACATCCAGCGTGGCCGCGCCGTGTTGCTGGAAGCCTTCGGCCAGCCGCACAACCTGCCGATCCCCGAGTTCGCCAAATTGGCGGATAAGTCGCGCGCGCAGATTTACAAGGACATCGTTGCCCGTCGGCTGCTGGCGCTGAACGTGGGGCCGCGCGGCCAGAAGCTGCCCGACTGGCAACTCGACCCGGTGAAGCAGCAGTTGACGCAGACCGTGCTCCAGGAGGTCGAGGGCATCGACAACTGGACGATCTACCGCGCGCTGTCCGAACCGCTCGAAGGCCTGGGCGGTCGCTCGCCGGTGGATGCGGTGACGCATGGCACGATCGACGACGTGGCCGGGGCCGTGTTCAACGTGCTGGGCGTTCAGGTGCATTGAAGCGAGACCGCCATGAGCCACGAGCTGCCTCCGTTCCTGATCGATGCCGGTGAACTGCTCCAGCATGTGAGCCGCATCGCCTATCGGGGCAGCCCGCTGTACTATGGACGCAGCAGCACCAATCGCTACGATGACCCGGCGCGGGCCTACGGCGTGCTCTACCTGGGCCGCGACTTGCCGACGGCGCTGATGGAGTCGGTGTTTCACAAGCACCAGTGGCTCGCGGACACGAAGCGCTCGATCGCGCTGAAAGAAGTCCAGAGCCGAATGGTGCGTGCCGTGGGCGTCTTGCGCGACCTGCGCCTGGCCGATCTCACGGCGCCGGGCGTCATGGCGGGCTACTTCGGCCTGAATCTGGAGCAGTTGGCCAGCCGCGACTACAGGCACACCCAGCACGTGTCCGCCCAGGTGCATGCGCTGCTCGGTGACGACGGCCAGCCACTGTTCGACGGGGTGCTCTATCCGTCGCGCAACAACTATCCCGCCACGAGCATCGCCCTGTTCGAGCGTGCGGGAACGAAGGTCAGCGTCATCGAGGACATCGACCTGGTTGACCATGTGGATTGGCCGCGTTTCGTAGCCACCTATCGCGTCGGCGTGGGACCTGACCCAGGCCCAGTAGAACTTGATGACGAAGCGTCCTGAACCAGATAGAGAACACATTGAAGCCAGAAGCAGAACCGATTGGAACAGACTGGAGCAAGTCCACCCCTTGTAGCAGGTGATGACCATGAACACGACAACCCGCATCAGCACCGCAGAACGTATCGGCCGCGCATTTGGCCGTGGATGGCGTGCCTATGCGCGTGGCGAACGGCGGGTATCGAATTGGTTGATGGCCAAAGGGGTGCCTTTGGTTGGTGCCACAGTGCTGCTGTGGGCGGTCAAGCTGGCTGTGCTGGGCGCGCTGCTCTACGTCGCCTTCTGGTTCGCACTCGTGTTGTTGGGAGTCGTGGTGGCGGGATGGGCGGCTGCTGCCAATACCCCGGATGAAGACGAGTGGCCTTTCACCGACCTCACCGAACTGCGCAAGACGCCGGGCTACGATCCCAACCTATACAACGATACGTCGCACGAGTTGTACACCGACGACTGACCGGCGCCGCGTTACTTCAGCTTACCTCCGGTGAGGGCCCCAGCGCCCTTACCGCCTGCTTGGCCGGCACTCTTGCTGCCATCCGAAAGCCCTTGGATGACGTGTCCGGCCCGAATCCCAACCCAAGTAAGGCTCGCAAGCCAAAAACCCGGCAAGACCAAGAACATCGTGCCCATGACGAACATCAGGAGCAGGTCGCCAAAGGCATTGTTCAACCCCACCAGCGGATCGAAGTTAGTGTGCGGCCGGTTCCAGCCGAAGCCCCACCCATAGAGCGCATCGAGAATGGTGCTGTCGATCCAGCGTGCGAGTTGGAACCAGAAATCGGTGAAGAACAGCGCGAACTGCACGACGCTGACGGTGACGACCGTCTTCAGGTCATAGGTGCCGACGACCAGCACGAGCGGGATGCAGATGACCAGCGCCATCTTGAGCAAGGCAAGCACCATGGGCAGCGCCTGGCGCACCACGTCCATGGCGGGAAATGCGGCAAGTGCCCCGACCGCCATTCCTACGTCCCCCGTGGCCCGCGTCACGATGTTCGGCAGGGTCTTGTCGATCTGGCCGCCGTAGTCGGTATAGACCGAACCCTGGTTGAGCTTCTGCTGTCGCGGTGAGGCGATGGTACGGACCACCGAATCGTCCACCTCGGTACGGCTCAGGAACCCGGCCCAGCCCGCCAAGCGATTCAATAGGCTGGGGGCCACCTGGCTCAGCAGCCGTGCTCGCAGGCCGTTGCTGCCATCGGCCCACCACTGCCTGCAAGTCGGGTAGCCGCCGCCACTGGCCACCTGCGCAAGCCCTGCGTCGCGAGTGTCGTCATAGGGCCATGACTCGCGCGCCGTGCTGGAGCGGTAGCTGTCGTAGTAGCCGCCGGTGTTCGTGAAAAACCTCGAACCGATCCAGGTCACGTCGTTCATTTGAGCTTCGTCCAGCTCCGGTCGCGCCATGAACAATTTAGCGCGTGCAGGCCCGTAGCAGTCGTGTGTGAAATCGGCCACTTCCTGAGCCAGCACCGGGTCGTTGATGCGGGTAGCGTCGATCTCCATGCGCATCTGTCGCAGGTCTGTTCCGCACGGGATCGCTGCCACCGAGGCACTGGTGACGGCGCGCGAGAGCGCGTGCATGAAGGCCCACCAGACCGGCACCTTGGCACTCTGGTTGTTGATGGTGCTGAAGGACTGGGACCAGCCGGTATCCGTGGGCTGCGGCACGCTGACCTGGCATTGAGCCGAGCGCGAGCTGTCGTACTGAATGGTGTTGAGGTCCACGTCGATGAAGGGGATGCCGGCGAACATCACGACCACGATGGCGACGAACACCCGGTTCTCAATGCGTGCGGCCGAGAGCACGCCCTTATTGCCTTCGTCAGCACCCTCCGCACGGGCCTTGAGCCATTCCTGCACGATGATCGCCACGAAGGGCAGTGCGAATACCCCGCTGGATACCAGTACCGCCCAGATGCCGTTGTTGACGATCCAGGACACGAGGGTGAGGTAGTACTCCAGGTAGTCGGTCGTGAAAAGCGTCATGGCTCGGATCTCCCCTCAGCCCTGCATCAACAGGCAGGCTTCAAGCGCCACGATGGCAATGACGCCGGCGATCTCGCTGCGCACCAGGCGGCGCCGCGCTTGCGCGTCGTCCTCGCGCGCCAGCAGTCGGCGACGCATCCAGACCCAGCCGTAGGCCGTCGCGCCGTACAGGCACAGCCGCCAGATCAGGAAGTAACCCGCTGTTGCCGCCAGCCAACGCCCCCAGCCTGCGACGCTTCCGACGAGGTAGATGCCAACGATGTTGGCGCCCACGGCGACGGCCGCGAGTACCACCGTCCACAGCAGCGCCGTCGCTGCGCGCCGGCTGAACAGCCAGCGCGGGCGCAGCCAAGCGGCACGCATCGGGCTCATGGCCGGCCTCCCGGATTGCCCTTCTGCAATTGATCGAGGCGGTCAGGCACCGGATCGCCTTCGTAGATCCCACGCGAGCCCGCCGCGCGCGTGCCGTGGCGCTGGATGATCGCCATGGGCGAATTGTTTGCCAGCTCCCGGCGCAGCTCCAGCTCGGTCTTGAGGTTGCGGATCTCGCGATCGAGCGTGTCGCTCTCGTGGTTCACAGCTTCCACGGCGAGCTGGTTGGCCGCCACGTTGGGCTCTTTCTTGCCGGTCAGCAGCGTGCGTTGCAGCAGTAGCGCTTTCTCCAGCACCGACGCCAGCGCAACCTCGGACGCCAGGCGCTGCGACAGCAGGTGCTGGTCCGGCTCGTCACGCAGCGCCTCGATCACGCCGCGCGTGATGGGCAGCGATGCACTGCCAGCTTCGCGCAGGTTCTCGGGAGTCGTGTTCTTCGCCTTGGACACCAGATCCTGGAGCGCCTGCAGCTTGGCGTCGTATTCTTCCTGGATCAGCGGCGTCAGCCCTACGCCGGGCGTCGTTTCGGTCTTGGTGCATGCATCGCATGTGCGCTGTTCCTTTTCGCCGAGCACGCGTGTGGCCCAATCGACGGCGGCCTGCGGCGAGTTCCAGGTCTGGCACGAGAGACTGCTACAACTGGTCGGTGCGATGGACGACGTATCGGTCACGCCGCGGCCGTTGACCAGGTTGTAGCCGGCACGAGTGACATCGCCGACGACCTTGATCGCGGGCTGGCCGGAGCCCCCCGCGTTACTGCCCCCGACCCACGGCACACCGTCATTGCCGCGGCGAGTCTCCGCCTGCTCGATGGCTGAGACCGCATCCGTGCTCGACACCGCATCGCGCAACGCCAAGCCTTCTGCCATCTGGCTCCAGCCGAGCTGCCCGCCCGCCGTCTCGGCCATCTTCTCCGCCATGGCACGGCATGTCAGCTTGGAACGGTCGAAATCGAGCCGTGCCTGCAACACGCCATTGGTAAGCAGGTTGTAAAGGCCCGGATCGGCCCGCTGAATGATCAGTGCCGGCAACGATGCCACCGCGCTGGTGGCGCTTTGGATCACCGATGACATGATTTGCTGGAAGCCGTTGGTGACGCCGTTGAGTTGATTTTTCAACGTGGTCTGGATGCTCATGTCACCGCAGATCAAGTTGCTGTTCCAGCCCACGCCGACCCCAAGAGAGCGCATGCCAGCCGCACGTCCCATCGACACGGCGTTTCCGCCGCCGATCGAGTACATAACGTCATCGCCGATGACACTGCCGCCGGTCTGATAGCCCAGTTGGCCCAAGGCCACACCGCTCGTCAGCGCGAGCGCACCGGCCAGCGCCAGGATGATATTCGTGCGACGTACCCGGGGGGCGAACGGATTGAATGCAGGACGGAACTTCATGGCACCACCTCAAAGGAAATCGACGCTGCCGAGAAACACCTGACCCCGGCGCTCGCAGCAGGCATACGGCCGCCAGAGCGCCCAGGCGTAGTCGCCTTGCTGAGCTTGCGTCAGGGAGCCATCGCGGGGAAACACCGCGCAGGACGAGGACAGGACAGGCGTGAGTTCCTGCCACTTGCCCGTCGAGGCATCGCCCTCCATGAGCGCGCCAGCCGGCCAGTAGCCATCACGGGAGTTGGCGAGCAGCGGTTGATAAACATGGATCTGCCCGCGGCGCGTGACGACATCGCCTGCGCGCTGGGCCACCACGGCGCCGGCCTTGTGGTCGTCGGTCTGGTGCAAGAACCCACCGCGGGGATACACGTTGCCCCAGAGGTTCATCGTGGTGCGTGCGCCGACCTCGCGCATGCCGGGAATCAGCGCTTCCGGGTAGGCCATCTCGGGCACGTTGTAGCGCCAGGCCAGCGTGTCCAGGGTGCTGAGCAAGTACGGCATGAACGCCGTGCCCGCACCTTCACAGAAGTAGCCTGAGGACGACACGAACTGGTTGAACACCTCGACCCCCGGGTGGCCGATGACGTCCGCGTTCTTGAACTTGGCGAGGTTGTTTTCGTGGTCTTCGTTCGTGGTGCCATCGCCGCCGGCTTGCGCCGACGGGTTGGGTGTGCTCATCGCCCGGACTTCGATCCACGGGTTTTCGCCGGTGTTGCTGTAGCTGGAGACGACCGCATCGGGGATGTAGTGGCGGACTTTGATGGACGTGCGCACCGTGCAGCCACCCCAGGAGCAGAACAGCCAATAGCAGATGCCAACCACCCGGTATTCCAGGCAGTCTGGCGACATGACGGAAGACACGATGGTGGCGGTATTCAGGGCGTAGCTGCTCGTGGCGCCGACCAGTAGCACCGAGGCCACGACAACACGCAGACGGCGCAGCAGGTCAAATGGGCGATGGGTCACGGCTGCGTCCTCCGGTGCTGCTCGATGCGCGCGACTGCGCGGGCCACGTCCGGCTCGCCATAGACCACGTAGCGCTTGTCCACGACGACGGCCGGGATGCTGGTGATGCCCAGGCTCCATGCGTCGGTGACGCCCTGGTATGCGGACGCAATGCGGCGGTGGAGGTCGCCACCGCCACCGTTCAGCCGACGCTTGACGATGACGGCAGCCTGTTCGGGATCTGCGGGGAGTTCGGCAGCAAGCTCCCTTTCGATCCGATGCGCTTCGTCCAACTCGATCAGCCGCTCACCGCCCACGGTCTTGAGGGGGTGCCGGCTGTCGGTGACGACCAGCACGTCGGCGGCGAAGGTGGCCGGGCTGAAAACGACCAGAGCGACCGGCAGCGCAACGGCCAGGCCGAGGGTTCGCCATCCCGGCGAGAACCTGGAAATAGATGCCGGCATGTCGCGTACCCCGGGAAGTTGATCAGGGCCATAGTCAAACGCCGAACCTGATGCAGCCCCAACAAACAATGCGCATCGCGGACACCCCGCATACCTGCTTGTCTCGCCGCAAAGAAAAACGGAGGCCGAAGCCCCCGCAGTGATCAATGAAGCGATGCGCTACAGCAAGCCGTGCTCAGCGAAGGAGTACGGATTTCCCAGGCCGACGACGATGTGGTCCAGTACCCGAACATCGATGAGTGCCAGCGCAGCCTGCAATCGCTGGGTCAGCGCGCGATCGGCGTTCGACGGTTCGGTGGCACCCGAAGGGTGCTGGTGCGCGAAGACCACTGCGGCGGCTTTCAGCTCCAATACACGCTGTACGACGACACGCGGATAGACTGCAGTCGAATTGATCGTGCCCCTGAACAGTGGCTCGTAGGCCAACACTTGATGCGTGCTGTCCAGGAACACGACTGCGAATACTTCGTTGGGCTCAGCGACGAGTTTTAGACGCAGGTAGTCCCGCACGGCGGCCGGTTGGCTGAGGCACGGTCCGACTTTGAAGATCCGTCTCTCCAGCAACGCGATAGCCTGCTTGATGATCCAGTCCTCATGCTGGGCTGCGACGGCGGAAAGCGACTCCACGCAGGAGTCATTGACGACGAAAGACATGGCGAACCTCCGGAAGGTGAGATCGGAGGGCGCACGCCCTGGGAGGGCAAGCCCTCCTGGGGATAGGAACAAGGGAACGAGGTGCATCCACCACCGCGCAGCGGTGATTGTTCGCGGCCAGGATGCGGAGCGAACGGGTATCGGTCAGCGCGGGCAACCGCGCCGTAGCCTTGAAGACCAGGGCTACCTGGGCATGTCGCCGACAACGTCGGCAGGCATTTCGGTGGTAGGTGTGGCGGCAGGTTCGTCAGCCGCCAGCATGTCCATGGCCGACAGCAAGGCATCGCCTTCGATTGGCCCCTGCAGCAGGATGGACTGGCCCGTCTGGCGATCAAGCAGGCGCAGCGACGGCGTGGCCGTCACGCCGCCTTTCGTGGCTTCCGTGGCCTGGGCGCGGATGACTGCATCGGCTCGCTCGCTTGTCATGCACTGCTCAACGGCCGGCGTCGATTCCGGGTAGCGCAGGCCATCGGGCAATCCCTGGCCGTCGCTGCGCGTGTGGGCATAGACCCACTCGACGGCATGCCAGAAGGCAGCATGCCCGCCGGCTTCGGCGACGCACTCGACCAGACGCGCCTCGGCCGACGCGGCCGGCTCATGTGCGGCCAGCGGCTGGTGGTGCCATTGCAGGGCCACGTCGGCGTTGCTGCCGACCCAGCGCTTGAGCTGCGGGAAATACTCCCGGCAGAACGGACATTCCAGATCGGCATAGAGCGTCAGCGTGAAACGCCCTTCGGGATTGCCCATCTGCCAGGGCGGCCCGGACATCAGTGCCGTGCTGACCGGCGTGGGCGACTGTGGTGAGGGTTCGCCGGGCGACCGGGACACGAGCCAGATCAGCAGCAGCGCGACCAGCGCAACAGCTAAAGCCCAAAGCCAGCGGGGCCGCCCGTGGCGACGGCGGAACGCCTGAACTTGTATCGGAATGGAAGGACGCTTCTGCTCCATGGTGTTCTCCGGCTTACGACAGTTCCAGGGCAGGCGACTCGATGCCGCGTGCCTGGTTGATCTTCTCGGCGACCTTGAAAGCTGCTTCCAACTCGGTGCAGCCGTATTGCTGCATGAGCTGGTAGCGCTCTGCCTTCTCTTCGGGTTCGGTTTGCGCGAGCGCGAGGTACAGGCTCGGCGGCACGGCGCGGAACAGCACTTCCATGCTCTTGGAGAGGATGACGCCCTCGGTGAATTTCCCCGCCTCTTTGCGCGCCGAAAGCATCAGCGCCTTCTGCGCGGGCGAGAGTTCGCGGAAGCGTGCGATCTTCTCGACCTCATCGGGCGGCATCGACAGGCAGATCCACCACTCGATCATGTTGAGCATGGGCTCCGCAGCACGCGGCAGGTCGTCGATATTTTGCGTAGCGAGCCAGAACCAGGCTCCTAGCTTGCGCCACATTTTTGTGATTTTCACGACGTAGGGCGCGAGCAGCGGGTTCTTCGTGATGATGTGTCCTTCGTCGGTCACGTTGATGATCGGGCGGCCCAGGTACTGATCGCGCTCGGCGATGTTGTTCACCGTGCTGATCAGGCTGATGTAGGCGATGGAGAGCTGCGCGTTGTAGCCCTCGCGCGCATAGGTCGCGAGATCCACCAGGGTGATGTCGGCCTCGGGCCACGGCGTGCCGTCGCGGTCGAACATCTCGCCGTCCGTGCCTTGGCAGAACATGTCCATCGCGTCCGCCATCTCCAGCAGCCGCACGCGCCGCATCTCCGGCAGTGTCGAGTCCTGGCCGCGCGTGCGCAGCGCGTTGCGCACGTCGCGCGTGAGTACGGTGCGCTTCTCGGCCACGCAGTGTTCGGCGGCGTCGAGAATGCACTGTCGAATCAGCGAACGATCGGCCCGAGTCATCCGGGCCTCTTCTTTATCCTCGCCGCCAGTGATCATCAGCCGTGCAGTGATTTCCAGTTCACCGAGCACGTCGCGCTGCTCGTCCGCCTCCATGGCCGAGACGTCCGGCGGCTGGTCTTCATCCAGCGCATCCGCATCGAGCGTCTGCACGTCACTCGGCGTTTCGATCAGCCGGCGCGCGTCAGCGAAGGGTGCGAGGCTGATGCCTGAGCCTGGGGCCAGCTTGACCCGGTTCACGGTCAGGCCCAGACGCTTGGCGAAATCGCTGAACAGGCCGAAGCTGTTGCCGGCTTCCACGATGAAGAGGCGTGGCCGGTAGATGGCCGTGACCTGATTCAAGAGGTTGTTGAGCGTTGCGCTTTTGCCGGAGCCGGTCGGGCCGAACAGGAACAGATGGGCGTTCATCTGTCGATCCAGGCGGTTGAGCGGGTCAAAGGTGATCGGCCCGCCGCCTCGGTTGAAGAACGTATTGCCGGGATGGCCCGTACCTTGGCTGCGGCCCCAGGCCGGAGAGAGATTCGCCACGTGCTGGGCAAACATCAGTTGGGTGAACCAGTTCCGCCGATCCTGGCTCGGGTTGTAGCAGCATGGCAGCCAGCGCAGGTAGCTGTTCAAAGGCGCGACTTCATCGTCTTCGCGCACGGGCTGCAAACCAGCGTTGAGCATCACGTTCGCCAGGTCCAGGCCGCGCCGGTCCAGCTCAGCTTCATCCCGGCCGCGCAAATAAAAGGCCAGCGTTCCCCGGTAGAGCTTGTGAGCGCTGCCGATGAGCGAGCGGGCCTCCTGCACATCCTTGAGAGTCTGCTCCGATGCCAGTGTTTCGCCGACTGCCTTCTTCGCCAGGTGGTTCAGATGCGATTCGAGGATGTCCTGGGGTGTCGCCACCATGGTCAGACACATCGTCGTGTCCTCGGGCATCTGATCGAACAGCGTGTTGATCGCATCGCCTTTACGAGTTTCGCCAGTCAGGTGACCTGTACCAGGCGGCATGCGCAGCCGGTCAGTGACCAGCACACGGTGCGGCATGCCGTCGAAGTGCCAGGTTCCGTGCTCTGCGTCCGAGCGTGGCTGGCTGAAGAAAAGCCGCTGGCTGAAATCCCGCCCACTCGCCAGCTCGATCTCGCCGTCTTCTGTCTCGTCGGGGTAGCGTGCCAGCGCATAGAAGCGTTCGCGGTCCTCGACCCCAGGCCCGAGCAGCGTGGGACGCGGGTTGAACCACCGCAGCAGCCAGTCATGAACGTCGGCCGCGACCATGCGCCGGGCCTGGATGCCGGCGTTCGCCAGCCCACCACACAGGCGATCGCAGACGATGTTCAGCATCTGCTCGGGCGTCTGGCCGCGGCGGCTCGCCTGCCCGGTGGCCCGGCGATAGACGACCATGCGCACGCGCCGCGTCTGGCCGCGCCAACGCAGCCGCGTGACCACCGTGTCCTCGAAGAGCCCGCCCGGCTTCGCGACCGCGCGCAGGTGGTGTCCGAAGAAGCGAAGGTAGAACTCGGTGAAAGCCGTATTGCGGGCGCGCGGCTGCACGTAGTCGCGCAGGGTCTGCATGTACTGGTCGAAGCTGGGTTCGTCCTGGGCATAGAGCTGGAGCACCCAAGGGTTCTCGTCCAGTTCATCGAAGCTGTCCTGGAGCGCGTTCTCCAAGGCGTCGCGGGCGTGTGCGAGCCAGCCGGGCTCCCGGCCCTCGGTGCCCAGCGGAACCAGTTCGAAGAAGGCCGCCACCGATTGCCCGTCCTCCAGCAGCATGGACTTCGACTCGGGCAGGAACTCCACCCAGGGCAGCAACTCCACGAACGACGGCGCGACGTCATACAGCGCCTGTTCGTCCGCCAGGGTCGCCGGCCTGCGGCCCTGGACCGTTGCACCGGGTTCGGGGATGCCGGTCTGGCGCAAGGCTTCGACGTGGCGCTGCCAACCGTCCGGCTGCTCGTCATCGCCAGCGCCGAATGTGGTGGGCTTCGGCCAGGGGAGCTTCCAGCGCATCAGTAGTCCTCCACGCGCTCGCCAGGCATGGCGTACTGCACGCGCTGGTACAGCGGGAAGACCGTCGTATAGCCCGGAACCGGCACCGGGTCCGTGCCCGCCAGGTGCGGGTACACGTACATGACGAGATCGGGATTGGGCAGGCGCTGGAACTGGCGATAGACCTCGTTGCGCGCCGTGCGCGTATAGCGCATCTGCTCGACGGGCGCGGCCTGCACGTCCGCCTCGGTCAGCGGCCGGCGCAGGCTCTGGCGTGCATCGAGCAACTGCCTGCGGGCCACCTGGCCGTTGCCACCGCCGCCGTCCCCGGCGCTCTGCTGCCAGATGTCCATCATCGTGCTGTCGCCGTGCGGCAGCAGCTTTTCCTTGCTGGTGGCGCAGCCGCCGAGCACCGCGACGGCGAGGGCCAGCGCCAGGCCCTTAGTCAAGTTCGAGAGCATGGCTTTCTCCTGCGCGGTGATCGACCTTGCGGCCTTCGGGATCGAAGTCGATGGCGAGCGGCTTTTCGAGGTGGACGGCAACCTTCGCGCCGGGCTGGACATAGACGGCGGCGAATGCCTGGCCGTACAACTTGTTCACCCAATCGGCCATGTCGCGCACGCCCCCGGCCAGGATGCGGCCCACGGCCTCGTTGCCTGAGATGCCGACACTGCCGATGGAGCCATCGGCGCCTACGTAAGACATCTGGCTGCTGTCGCTGTCGATGAGCGAGGCGACGCCGGCACCGGCCGCAGTAATCAGGGCTTGCGAGCCGAGGTATTGCTGTGCGTTGCTGCGCCGCTCCCCACTGACGCAAGGAATGCCATACGGGTCGCTGATCCAGCCCAGGCCGTCGCGTTGCTGGTCGTTTTGCTGGTTACCGTCGCGGTCCTCCGGGATGGTGCGAACTGTCCCGTCGTGGAAAACGAAGGTGATGCTGCGCACCTGGCCGCGCACGCATGAAAGCGTCCAATCCCCTGAAGCCGTGCCGCTGAATACAGCACCGGCCACGTCGGGAATATCGATGCCGTTGGCGGTGAGGTTGTCGGGGCCGACGAGGACTTTAAAGGGGTATGGATCGTTGACGGTTCCGTCGATCGGCACACGGCCAATCAGCGCCGTCATCGCCACCGATCCCATGAGTGTGGAGTTAGTCGGCACGGTATAGACGGGCTTGGCGGACGTGACCCCGGCGGCACGCGCACCTACGTTTGCCACGGTCTCCGCCGTGGTTTCAAGCGTGCGCTGCGCTGGGCCGAAGCTCGTCGGGAAGCTCAGGTTGCCGCTTGTGCCGCGGCTGCTTCCCCGTCCATCGGTCTGCTTCGCGTCATCCGGTTCCACCCAGCGCACACCGCCCTCCATGCCGGCGTCGTCGCCGTCGCGCAGGCCGAGGCCCACCGGCAGATCGGCGTGGCCGCCGCCGCGCCCGCCGATGCTGTCCAGCCGGCGCTGCAGGTCGGCGAGCAGCCCCTCGGTCTGCTGGCGCTCGCTGGCCGCCTGCTGCTGGTCGCGGCGCAGGTTGGCGCGCTCGGATTCGAGTGCGGACGTGATGCGCTGATCGATCGAGTTCTCGCGCTGGCGCAGGCGCTGGTTTTCCTCGCGCTGGGACTTGTTGTCGGAGAGCGCGGTCTGAAGCTCGGTTCGCAGTTGCTTCACCTGCGCTACCAGCGTTGCCACGGTGTCGCGTGGGGTATCGCCTTCAATGCCCAGCGCCTTCATTTCTTCCGGCGTGAGCTGGGCACCACTATCCGCGGCGGGCGGCGCCGACGTGCTTCCACCGGAGAACAGCCGAATGGCGATGAACAGCACCAGCAAGGCCACAGGGATCATCAACCACTTCAGGAGTCCGTTACTGCGCATGGCGGGCCTCCGTGAGGTCCTGGGAACTGGCTTCCGGCTGCGGCAGATGCGCGGCAGGATCGAAGCGGTTGATCGCCGGCAGCAGCGATTGCGCGAGGCTGTGCCCCCGCGTCACCAAATACAGGACGGTCGTGTCCTCTGGCGTCCCGCGCGGGCCGAGGGCTTCGTGCTGAAAGGTGGCGGTGAGGAAATCGCCCTGCAACACGCGCGGGTCGAGGGTGATCCAGCCGCCGCTGCTATTGGTGAGGCGCACGGCAGTGACCCACTGGTCTTCCAGACGCCATGAGGCGAGCGCGACCGCGCGCACCGGCAGCGTCGGCACCAGCGTGCCGAGGTCCAGGTCGCGGCGCAAGTTCACCCGCATGACGCCCGCCAGCGGCTCCACGGTGCGTAGCGGCGCGTAGAGGTTCTGCGCGGCGAAGCGCGTCAGGACAACCGGCACCGGGGTCTCGCGTCGCGCCGCCCGCGCGCCTGCCTGGTCCTGGGCGCGCACCGGGGCTTCGTTGTCATCGCCGGGCTGATCGCCATAGCGCGCCGGGGTGCTGTTGCCCTCGACGATGCGCACTGGTTCCAGCTCGGCTTCCCCGTCCTTGGCTGGCTCCGCCGCAATGTCCAGCAGGATCAGCGCGCCCGTGTCGGCGTCCTGCAATTGCAGGCGCGTGGGCTCGATCGGCTCGCTGGCGCGCAGGTACACCGCGCCGCCCGCGCTCTGCACCCGTAGGCGCTCGCCGACGCCCGCAGGTACGCCCACGCGGACGTTGCGGTCGATGAACACGATGCGCTCCTGGCCGACCTTCAAGGGCACCGCCAGCGGCATGCGTTCCCAGCGCAGGATTTCCACCGCCTGGGCAGCGGAGGACATGACCACTGCGGCGGCCACGGCCAACAGCCCCGGCAGCTTGAATACAGGATGCTTCATGGGGTGCTTCCTCCTTGGGGCGCTTGCGGAGATAGGCCGCTTGGCGTCGGGCGCGTCGGCTCCGGCGTACTGATGCGCTGGGGCGTGCCGTCGTAGCAGTCGAGCGCCAGGCCGAACGGGTTGCGCGCCGGATCGACGTCCACCCGCGTGACCTTCACGGGGTAGCGCACCAGGGCTCGCTTGACCTGCTCGGCGCCGTAGTACTCGTCGGCGGTGATGTCCAGCGTCACCACCCAGTCGCGGTCGGACACCACGCGCACGCGCGCCATGGGGTCGTCGCCATAGCCGCGGCCAGGGATTTCGTAGATGCCGCGCACGCGCTGGCGCAGCTCGCCCGTGGAGCGGCGGTAGTCGTAGTCCGCCCGCAGGTAGGCCTGGCACGACGGGGTGAGGTACGGCGAGAGCGTGTGGAGGTTGCGCGCGTAGTCCTCTTCGCCATTCGTCGGCCAGCGGTTGAGGGTCTGAAACACGTAGAACGTGAACGCGTAGACCGATTCGGGCGGCACTTCCCACCACTTCCGGGTACTGCCGGAGCGCAGATCAGGCGGGACGTGGATGGTCAGGTCGCGCGGAGCGCTCCACCAGCCGCCGCCCATGACCAGGGCGACGATGACCAGCGCGCCAGCACCCAGGCGAAGCGTCTTGATGTGCGCCTGCAGATGGGTGATCTCGTTCTTGAAGCGGCTCATCGTGCCCCCCTTGCAACAGACCTTCGGGTGGTCCAGAAGCCGGAGCGTGAAATCAGCACATGGCCGCGCACCCAGCCCGCCACCGCCGGGAAGCGCGTGGCGATGCGCCACTGGAGTTGCCGATACAGCCAAGTGTCGGGACGTCCCCGCTTGAGGCGACGCAGGATGCCGCCCCCGATGAACACGCCGAAGGCCACGCCCAGCACAACGAAGGTGGGCGCGAGCGCGATCGTGCGGAACACCCAGGACAGCGGTGCACCGACCAGCAGGCCGGCGACGCCGGACAGGCCGCAGCAAATCCACAGCTCGTCGGCGGTGAGGCCGCGCACAACAACGGGATGGCGGTTGAGCCGGTGCGGAAGGAACGTGACCGTCCCGTCAGCACGGACGTGCTGCTGCTCGGACATACCGGCCTCGCCTTACAGGATGCCGGTGGCTTCGGTGAGCAGCCAGATGCCGATCACGAGCAGCACCGCGCCGATGGCAACGGTGAGGCCGAACTGGCCCCAGGTCTTGCGGCCCGTGTGGATTTCCGCGTAGGTGCCATAGGCGTGGTAGCACACGCCAATGAACATCGACGCCACGACCAGCAGGGCCACGAGCATGATGATGTCGTAGCCGTAGTTCCTGATCGTTTCCATGATGCCGTTGCCCGTGCCGCGGGTCGGGTTCTCCAGTTGCGGCAGCCCCTGCGCGAACGACAGCGCGGGCAGCGCGGCGGCGCCCAGGGCCACGGCGGCGCGCTGGACAAAACGGGAAGTGAGGATGCGGTTTTGCATGGTCAGGCCTTTCAGGTCAGGAGAGGAGGAAGAAACTCAGGACGAGGTACATCGCGACGAAGCGGATGCAGACGCCGAGGAACTGGCGCTGGTTGAGGCGGCTCTCGGACCACCCCACGTAGGCCGTTCGGATGGCCCAGACGCCCCAGACGAGCAGGACCGCGAACACGACGCCGACCAAGACGGTCGCCATCGCGGAAGGCGCGATGCCGCTGTTCGCTTGAAATGCCGAAACCTGGGCGCCGTTCATGGCTTGCTCTCCGCAGTCGTCGTCGGCTGCGATGGCGAGGCGGCCCGCTCGGTGCGGTAGTCGCCGGACAGTTCAGAGAGGTCGCGCGGCTGGGCACGCGACGGTGTGAGGTGGGCCTGGATGCCAGCGCGCACACGCGCCAGGTCAGCCAGCAGCCGCGGGTAATCGAAGTGGTAGCGTTCGCCCGGCTGGATGGGGGCATGCGCGGCGCCGTCGGCGACGGTGCGCTCCAGCGCGTCGAGCTGGCGCAGCGCGGCGACCAACTCCTGGCGCTGCGCCGGGGCCTCGGCCAATGCCGTAGGGGACTGGCCCAGCAGGAGGGCCATCACGAGAAAAGTGGGCACGCCGCGATGCGCGGCGCGCAGCCAGGTTGAAGCCACCATCGCGCCATTCCTGTGTGATCAGCAATGGCTTGATCGTGGAGATCAGGGCTGCTTTAGGCTGCAAACAATAGGAACCCGCGGATGACCGGATTGATGGCTTAGAGGTACTTCTTGAAGCTGCCTGCGGTCAGGCTCACGGCCAGTCCCAGCAAGGCGGCGCTCGGCAGCAGAATCAGTAGTGGATGCACCGAGATCGGCAAGGCCAGGTACGTGACCCAGGGCAGAACAGCCAGCGGCATCAGGCTTGCTTTCGCGCGGTGGTAGATGAAGCCCGATTCGCGGCCTGCGCCGAACCGGCGCACGTCGCGCCGCACCAGGCCGTCGATCAGGCCGACGAACGCCGCAGTGCAGATCAGCGGCAAAGTGAGCACCAGGACCAGCAGGCGCACAAGGAAGGTCAGCGTCGTGAAGGCCGCGGCGATCAGGTAGCTCTCGGTCCAGACATAGACCTGGCTGATGTAATAGCGGAAGTT
The DNA here is from genome assembly GCF_023078495.1 of Luteibacter aegosomatissinici. NCBI lineage: Bacteria > Pseudomonadati > Pseudomonadota > Gammaproteobacteria > Lysobacterales > Rhodanobacteraceae > Luteibacter > Luteibacter aegosomatissinici. The sequence goes on from NZ_CP095742.1 coordinate 1,669,501, forward strand.
GCGCGTCTGGCCGTGGCTGGGCGCACGGGCGCGCTCGGCGGTCTGGCTCATGCGTTCCAGCAGTCCCGAGCGCACGAATACCCATTCGTAGCCGGTATCCACCAGCTCATGCGCCGTGCGCCCCGGCTCCTGCACGACCACGCTGCGCGTGAAGTGGTTGGACAGGTGCCCCAGCTCGTACTGCAACATCTGCTGGGAATGGCGCCAGCCCTGGTCCTTCCAGAACAGGTGCATGCCGACGCACTCCACGACGATAGAGAACAGCAGCGAGCCGATCAGCACCCCGAGCAGCCGGAACGGTAAGGTGATGGTGCCGACAATCAGGCCTTGGCGCTGGCTCTGCTCCCGCTGCGCGGTCGAGGCGGCATCCTTCATGGCGAGGCCTCGTTGCCGGCGCTGTCGTCGGTGGCCACAAGGCCAGGTTCGGCCGCAGCAGCATCATCCAGCAAGTCGTCGGGCAAGGCCCCGTCCTGCAGCGCCGGGGAACTGGTGAACTCCCACCACTGCGTGGCCTCGCTGTAGCTCTGGCGCATGTAGCCCGCGAGTTGTTGCAGATCCTGCGGCATGACCTCATCGGGGTCCGGTGCCGGCAACGGCATGCGAACCTTCCAAAGCTGGCCACCCTGCAGCAGCGCGAAGCACTGCCCCTTAGGCAGGGCGACCACGTGGGATGGCTCAATCATCGGCACGCTGGACATGCTGATGCGGTCCTGGGTGTTACTGGTGAAATCCGTCGCGCCGCGGATGTCCGAGCTGTCGGTCGCGCCGGAGACGATGGTGGTGGTATAGACCTCGACTTTCGGCAGTTGCCGGGTCAGCAGTTCGGCGGTGGCCGTCTCGCGCACGCGCAGCATGAAGAGGTTGTTGAAGTTGCCGATCACCTGACCGGCCTTCGCGCGATTGCCGATACGGGCCTCGATGTCCGAGAGGGTCTGCGTGTACGCGGTGACTTGCAGCCCGGCGCCACCACCTTTGTTGATCAGTGGAATAAACTCGTCGCCCATCAACTCGTTGAACTCATCGGCATGGACGTTGATCGGCACGCGCGCGCCGTCCGAAGCGCCCGGCAGGCCATCGTCGATCCCGTGCTTGTAGATATGGCCTGCGACCGATACGAGATCGCTGAACATCGAGTTGCCGACCGCTGCGGCGACCTCGGCATCGGACAGCGCGTCCAGGCCAACATAGACGATGGCCCGCTTCCTAATGACCTGCATCCAATCGAAGATCGGGCGCGGGTCGGCCAGGTCGGAATAGTTCGGGGCCAGGAGCTGCGCGATCTTGCCGCTCGTGAGCTTTTCCAGCAGAGGCAAAAGGCTGGCGACGATCTTGTCGAAGTACGTTTTGTCGTACCGCACGGCAGAGCGCAAACCGTCCAGCACAGGGTCGTAGTTGCGGGCTTGGGACAGGTACTGCTCCAGCGCCACCACGCGCTTCTCGCGCCCGATCATGTTGCGCGGGATGTTCTTCTCGTTGAGCTTGGCCTCGATCTGGACGATCACCTCCCAGGCTTTGGGCTCCGTCTTAGCGAAGTAGTGCTGGGCGTACTCAATGAACAGCGCGTCGATGTTGATGACGTGCCGTTGGATCAGCATGTAGTCCGGGCGCTGACCCAGTTCCACCAAGGCGCGGGCGATGATGTTGACGAAGCGCCAGGCAAATTCCCTGAAAGCCGCCGAGTTGCCTTCACCGGAGAGTTGCCCCGCAATGCGGGTCGCCACCTCGCTGATGCGTCCAAAGCGCCCCACGGCGTTATAACGGGCGGAAATGTCCGGCCACCCCAAATGGAACACATAGAACTCTCCCTCGCGGCCTGCGCGTTGCGCCTCGACGTACATCCGCTTCAGGAGGTCGGCGTCGCCCTTGGGGTCAATGACGATCACGACCTCGTGCTCGCCTGCGACGTTCTTCCGGCGGATGTCCTGCGTCACGAATAACTCGGCCAGCCGCGTCTTTCCCACGCGGGTTGTCCCCAAGACCAATGAGTGCCCGACGCGCTCGCCCAGCGGCAGGCTGACGTCCACCTCCTCGGGTTCGATGCCGTGCAGCCGAGGCAGTCCGCCCACAGGTGGCAGCGGGCGCACTGGGTTGAAAGGCACGTCCCAGCCGGTGAGTTTCGACAGCCGTGACAGTGGGAACGGCGCGAACTCCAGCCGTTCCTCCAGGCGCCGCGCCAGTCGGTAGGCTGGCGTCGGCTCGACGTAGCGCCGAAACTCTGGCCGGTACGTCTGCATGAGCCTATGGGTGTGTTTCTGCTCCCACAAAAAGCCGCGCCCCACAAACAGACGCTGCTGGCTGACCGGCACGTCCTTGCTGGTCTTCACATATCGCGACAGGCGGCGGATGTTGCGTCGGTAGCGAAGGATGACGCGGGCATCGCGGTAGCGGATCGCGCCGTAGGCGCCGAACGCCAGTGCGCTGCCGACGCCCATGGCGGGGCTCAGCGCGAGCGACCACGGGGCCACCAGGGACAGAAACGCGGCGCCTGCACACGCCGCGACGGTATATAGCTCCACCGCTGGGCGAAGCAGAACCTCGACCGGCTGTTTCCCCGACATGGCTTCATTGCTCGATGCCGGTGGCCGTGATCAGCGCCGGGTAGTGCCGCAGACCCAGGCGCTCGGCCAAATCATCGCCGGACACGGGCGCAAGCGGTACGCCGGGCACCAGGGCGCGCAGCCGCACCAGACTCTGCACGGTCTCGACGTTGACCACCAGACCGACCGCGCCGCGCTCGCGCAATGAGGCTGCATGGCGGCGCAACCAGGCCTGGGAAGCCTCGTCGTCGCCCACAACCACGAAGGGACGCAGGCCCGGGGCCTCGATCGCTCGCCGCGCGACGGTGCCGGGCGTGAGCTTGGCGCTGCGCATCGGCAGCATCGCGGCCTCATCCGCCGGCGTGGCCGGGATCTGAGTCGCCGGGATGGGCGATCGGGCCGGAGTGTTGGCGCGCGGCTGGAGGCTCAGGGCTTCGTAGTACGGCAGCGCCGACGTGCCGCCACGGTCTTCGACCACGATCAGCGGCTCGCCGGCACGCGAGGCCAGCGGCAGACCCGCCAGCAGCACGAGCAGGCCTTTCGCCGCGAGATGGGCCAGATGGGATTTCGTCATGGGGAGGTCTCCTGGCGCGCGGCGAGGACCGCGGCGGTTGAGCGCGTGCCCTGCACGCGCGCGAGGTGGCGGGACACGCTGCGCCGATAGCGGGCGGCAGGCTCGCCACCCGCAGGACGGTGGTAGCGGCCGATCGCCACCAGCCAGTTTTCGCCGGTGGTGTGCTGCTCTCTCAGGATCTCGGCGGCGATGGCGAGATTGCGGTACGGGTCGAGCAAGTCGCACGCGCTGGCGTAGCGCTGCTGTTGGTAGCCGAGGTTGATCTGGCCCAGGCCCGCATCGATGCGCGTGTGCGGCGTGGAGCGCATCGCTTGCTGCAAACCGGCGCAGGCGTCGGCACGGGTCGCATAGCGGCGCGATTGGCCGGCGACGTTGAGGGACCACGGCCAAGGGACGATGCGTCCGTTGCGCCGGATGCCGCTCTCCTGCAAGGCCACGGCGTAGAGCACCGTCGAGGGAATGCCCGCGCGCTGGGCGGCAAGCTGGTAGGCCGGTGGCGGAACCTCCTGGGCCTGGGCGGCGCAGGCGCAGAGGCCGGCAGCGAGCACCAGTGCGCGCAACGGCGCCGTCAGGGTTGGCGTTGCCATTGGCCGTTCACTTCGCGCACGACGGCAGGCAAATCGCCGGGCAGGCCCAGCGACAGCCAGCGGCCACCGTCGTGGTTGAGCGTGATGCTGCCGCCGCGCACCCGTGTGGGGTCGATCTGTGCGCGCTTGGCCCAGTCGCGGATGCGCGCGTCGTCCTGGCGGCTGCCGACCATGTACAGGTCGAACTCGGTACCTGAGGATTGCAGGCGTTGCACGAGCTGTCCGCAGGCCGCGCAGCCGTCCTTGACGAACACCGCCGTGCGGCCGCTGCCGCGCACTGTACCGACGCTGGGTTTGTCGTCAGGCAGGTTCACCCGTTGCATGCCGGGGTTCAGGCGCTGCCAGGCTTCGTCGTAGGCACGTTGATATGCAAGCAGCTTCTCGACGCGGCGCGCTTCGACTTGCACCTGCAGTTCTGCATAGCGCCGCCGTTCCTCGTCGTTGCGGGCCTCGATGCCCAGGGCGGACAGAGGGTCCAGGTTGGGCGAATAGATGCCCAGCGGCCCGTCCATCAACTCGCGGTAGCGCGCCCATTCCTGCGGTTGGAGGCCCCAGTCGCTTGCTACCTGGTCGTCCGGGGTTCGGGCGACCAGCGGACGCTCCTGGTTCTGCGCATTGCGGGCCGGGGCGGTGACCGGCTGCTGCGCCCAGGCGGGCAATTGGGCGGATGCCAGCAGGAGCGCGGAAAGGATGATCGACGGCTTCATGTGGTGTGCTCCGGTCAGGGAATCGCCACGCGACGGGTCTGGTCGCCGGCCTGGAACACGGCGGTGTTGCCCTCGACCGCCTGCAAACGCCACGGGCCGAGCGCGTCACCTGGCAGCAGTACCTGAAGCTGATCGGGCGTGAAATCCGCGCTGCTCGGCGCGACGGACACGCTGCGCTGGCCAGCGCGCAATTCGGCGCCGACGACGCGGAACGGCATCTGGGGCGGTTCGGGCTTGGCGGCGGCCTTGCTCGATGCGCGCGGCTGGAGGGGTGCTGCGGCGCGCGGAACAGGCGCAGTCGTCTGGCGCGCCTTGACCTGCTCGACCTCGGCGCGCAGCGCCTGAAGGTCGTCGGCAGCGGCATAGCCGCTCAGCGCTGTCTCAACCTGGGCAGCGCGTGCTTCCAGGACTTGACGGGTGTCTTTGAGGTCCGCCGCCGTTGCGGCGGTCGGACGCCGCTGGATGGCCTCGATGGCCTCGGCCAGGCCCGCGGCCTGCGCATCCAGGCGTTCCAGGCGGGAATCGAGCCGTTCCTGGTCGGCCTGGTCGTTCATGGTCTGGTAGCCCAAGGCTACGAAGACGCTGAGGCCGATCAGCCACAGCCACAGAAGGCTCTGCACCACCACCACGACGGCGGCCGAGCGCCGGGCAGACTGTGGGGCGCTCATGGCTGGCCTCCCGAAACCGAAGGCTCCAGCGGGAACGTTTGCACCGCCTTGGCGGCGGGTGGCTCGGATGCGGTTTCGACGGCCGCGCTGTCGGCGGGCCGTTCGAAGCAAATCTGCCGTGCGCGATCATCCGCGTGCAGTTCCCAGGCCGGGCCAGCCAGTGTAAGCAGCGCATCGCGCAAGGTCATGGGGCCGAGGTGCAGGTGCGCCGCCGGCAGCGGCAGCGCGTACAGCTCGATTACCGCGTGCGCCGTCTGGCACAGGCCGTAACCGCTACGCTTGAGCACATGCCGCAGCCCATCGCCGACGGTGGCGCGGGCATCTTCGGGCATGGACACGTCGATGGTCTGCAACAGCAGGTCGCGTTGCGCTGCTTTGGGTGCCAGCTCGACCAGCGTGTAGCGACCGTAGCGCACGACGGGGATGTACTCGGGCGCCTCGGGTTCGGGCGCGGCCGAGACTTCCTCGATGGCATTAGTTGCGGGCGGCGCAGTCGTCGTAGCGCAGCCGCCAGCCAGCACCGACCAGAGCAGGCCGAGGACTCCTGCCAGCAGGCGGCGTTCGGGATGGTGAAACCAAGGTGGAGAGGGGCACATAAGCTCGGCGTCCTGAAACATCGAGCCCTTACCATCGCCGCTAAGGCCCGGGGCAGCAGCAAACAATGCGAACCACGCTGCGTCCGATTTGCCGGCAGCGGTCTAGTCGAACAAGAGCGGCCTTGAGGGGGCCGTAACGGAAAGGCTCAGTCGCGGTCGGCGGATGGAGGCCGGCCGCTTGACTGCTACTATTTGTTAAAACACCAGTGGACGGGGGCGTAAATGAGGGTTTCTCGGGTCAGGTTGATCAATTTCGCCAATTTCTCGGATGTTGATGTCGAGACGGGGGAAAGTATCGTCATCGTGGGAGAGAACAAGGTTGGCAAGAGCAATTTCATTCGCGGACTGCAGTTGATCCTTGATCCGGGCTTGTCTGAACGCGATCGACAACTGGGGCTTGAACATTTCTGGGATGGACTTGGCGAAGACAAGGTTGGTGCGACCATTGAGGTCTCTGTGGATCTAACGGACTTCACAAACGATCCCCGGCTGATGGCTCACCTCAACGATTGCGTGATTGATCCTGGCCCACCCATGGTGGCCCGACTCACCTACCGCTTCCAGCCTAAGGCGGGCCTGGGGCGCGCCCCGGAATCGTTGAAGGACTATGAGTATGTGATCTTCGGTGGCGACGATCCCGACATGCGTATCGGCGGCGCACTTCGCCGGATGTTGCCAATAGATGTTCAGGTAGCCCTGCGCGACGCTGAGAAGGACCTTGCGAACTGGCGCAATTCGCCACTGAGGCCGCTCATTGAGGATCTTGCCGCGTCGTTGGATGATGACGCCCGTGAGGAGATTCAGAATCAGGTCGACCAAGCACAGCGAGAGCTGGCTGGACACGAGGAAGTGGTAGCGACAGCAGAACGGATCAGCGAACGGCTGATCGCAATCGCCGGGGGGCAACATGCTGTCCCGGTATCGCTCGGACTTGCACCTACACGAGTGGATGCATTGCTGCGTAGCCTTCGGCTGCTCATCGACAACGGTGTTCGCGGTGTCGGCGATGCCAGCCTAGGAACGGCGAATCTGATCTTCCTGGCCTTGAAGAGCCTCGAACTCGACCGTCTCGTCTCCGAAGGGGAGCGCGACCACACATTCTTCGTCGTTGAGGAGCCCGAAGCGCACCTGCATCCGCATGTCCAGCGTCTTGTCTATCGCTACTTTCTCGGCACAAGAGCGGAAGATGAGGACGAAGCCCCTCCGCTGACGACAATTCTCACTACTCACTCGCCGCATATCGCAAGCGTTACACCGATTAGGTCCATCGTTCTCCTACGTCATAACGCAACGGACGGGAAAACCGTCGCGGTTTCAACCGCGAAAGCACCTTTCACACAGAGGGATGAAGACGACCTCCAGCGCTACATCGACGTCACTCGCGGAGAAATATTCTTTTCCCGGGGAGTGATTCTGGTTGAAGGGGACGCCGAGCGCTTCATCATCCCCGCGTTCGCCGAGGCCCTCGGGATTCCTTTCGACATACTTGGAATCACTGTGTGCTCGGTCGGGGGGACGAACTTCACTCCTTATGTGAAGCTTTTGGGCCCTAAAGGGCTAAATATTCCGCATGTAATTTTGACAGATCGCGACCCGGTCAATGGCAAACCCCCACTAGCCCACAGGCGATTAATTAATCTCTTAAACGAGGTCGATGACGAATATGGTTACGATGACCTGGATATAGATGATGTGCTCAAATATGCCGCAGAGTTTGGATACTTCGTCAACGAGAGCACGCTGGAATCCGACCTATTTGCCGCCGGAATGACCGAGGCGATGAAGTCGGTAATCGAGCAGGAGTTGCCGCTGAGGCAAGTCACCCGGGACGCATTGCAAGAGTGGGTGGATGATCCGGATCAGGTCGATGAAGACCGGCTGCTGAAGTTGATTGAACGGATTGGCAAGGGGAGATTTGCACAGGCACTTGCGCCGTCGGTGTCTGAGGACGTTTGCCCGGCCTACATTCGCTCTGCGCTGGAGCATATCCGCGATGCGGTCGCGTAACGTCGGTACAGCCTACCTGGCGCAGGCTGCCGAGTTGGCTGGAAATCCAGGGCAGTTGGCAGCTTACAACTCTCAAGGACATTGTGTGGTACTCGCTGGTCCCGGGAGCGGTAAGACCAAGACACTCGTCCTAAAGCTCGCCCGCATCCTGGCCGAAGACGTCGAGGCCCCTCGTGGCGTTGCGTGCATCACTTATAGCCAGGAGTGCGCTCGCGAACTCGCTCGCCGAATTGAAAGCTTGGGACTTCAGCAGGCATCTAATCTTTTCATTGGTACGGTACATGGGTTCTGTCTGCGTCATCTCTTGATGCCGTATGGACGCCTGGCCGGCCTGCCCATATCTTTCCCACTTTCGGTGGCCACTCAACGAGTCAGTGATCGGTTGTTGAAGCAAACTGGAGATGCGCTTTTCGGCCAGAACCATCCGTACAAAGTTATTGATCTCGGGCGGCATCGCCGTTCCGTGCTCAATCGAAATAGCGTCGCTTGGCGTAGCGAGGAGGAACTCGCTGCCTGGGCCGAGGCCTACGAGGCCGCTCTACGCGACGAGGGGCTGATTGACTACGATGACATGGTTGTCTTCGGCCAACGTTTGATCGCCGAGCACGACTGGGTACTACCTCTGGTTCAGGCAAAATTCCCCGTGCTCGCGGTGGATGAGTACCAGGATTTAGGCGTGGCACTGCATCGCATCGTCAAACGCCTTGCCTTCGACGGTGGTGTCCGACTTTTCGCTGTCGGGGATGCGGATCAGTCGATATATGGATTTACGGGAGCTGATGGCGCGTTGCTCATGGAATTGGCGGCTCGCAGAGACATTGAGCCTGTCCAGCTTCAATTAAATTACCGTTCTGGTGCAGGGATCGTGACTGCGTCAGAGATGGCGCTTGGAGAAGCCCGAGGCTATCAAGCGAGCGATCCTGCGCGACAAACGACCATCGAATTTGTTCTGCGCCCGGGTGGTATGGCGGACCAGGCTGCGCACGCCGTCGCGCAGATCATTCCGGCGGCCTTAGCCTCCAAGCCGGGACGAACACTGGGCGATATCGCGATCCTATACAAAGACTATCGCGCAGGCGATATCGTGGCTGAAGCTGTGGCAACCGGCGGTCTCGATTACATCCGTGTGGATACCGCAGCGCCTTACCGCAAGGTTGCCCTAACAAGTTGGGTAGAAGATTGTGCGGCGTGGTGCGCGGGTGGCTGGCGTGTCGGACGCCCACAATTGCGTGGACTACTCGACCGCTATCGCGCATTTCATCGGGCGAGCTTGGACGATTCACAGGCCAAGCGCGAAGAGCAAGAGCTAACCGCCTTGCTATGGGATCTGCGCGCTGACCAGCAACCTGCGCGAGAGTTTGTTGCTTCGCTGCGCAACGGTGTAGTGGATCATCTGCTGACGGCTGAATTGGCGCTCGCTGATCAGAAGGAGCAACTGGATCGCATGACGGCAGCGCTCGCCGAAGGCGGTGCACTGGCTTCGCTAGACATCACGAGTTTGGGCGGTCGGGACGGTTCGCCCGATCACCTGAATCTGCTGACACTGCATTCCGCCAAGGGCTGTGAGTACGACGTCGTCATCATGGTTGGACTCGACCTCGGAAATCTGCCGTGGCGCAATGAAACTCCAGAGAAGTTGCGCGAAAGTCGCCGGCTCTTCTATGTGGGACTCACACGTGCTCGCGACGAGGTCCACATGCTGTATTCGGGCTTCGTTGATGGCCGCTATGGCCCCATGCGCCTTGGGCGCTCGCCATTCCTTGATGAACTGGAGACGCGAATGCGCGCCGCTGGCATTTGAGTGTGAACCAGGGAACTGGAGTGCTGGTCGAGCAACGTCACAGTCGAGCTACATGTTTGCAGCCAAGCGATTGGCTGTGAAACGTTCGCGCGAGAGTCTGGCGGCGTTATTCATCGAGTTTAGGTTATCGATACACCATAGACCGTTGATGCAAAGAAAGCGCTCACTGAGCACTGCCTCAAGTAAGTTTGGAACGGTTGCGGTGAAGAATCCGGCCCCGTTAACCGCTGGGGCCGGATCTAGCTCAAGCATCGCGACCGGCAGGTCAGAAAGGCACGGGCCGAAGTGGCCGGCCGAAGGGAACTTTCCCCCAAACTCGGTGCGCAGACGCTCCTTTCCCATGCTCTTGGTGAGAGTGCTATATCGCTCCTGCCGCAACAACTAAAGAGACTTGATGCCCGCCTCGCGGTACCGCTCTTGGCGTTTACGGTAGTCACGGAGCGACTGATACGATCTTTGGATCTCGACAGCCAACCTAACCCCATTGCGCTCTCCCCAGACATCAGCCTGCCAGCGACCTGCGTCACCCGAACCCGGCATTTCAACCGAGGCACGGCATCCAAGATCTTCAAGCACGCTGCGCACAAGTATCTTGGCCGCCAGGTGCCATTGGCTTTCTTCGGAAGTACTGCACGCACCTCCTAGATGCGCGAAGAAGGGGTACCCATTAGCACTAACCTTGGGAATCGCTGGAGCGTTGCAGCACGGCATCAGCAGATCACCGACGCAGTACGCCCGTTGCAACTCTTCCCACTGCGCCTGAGACAGATGCAGTGCGTTAGCTGCACCAGTACCATCTGCATATGCTGCTTCGATCACCATAGCCATAGCGCCTCCTTGAATCTCGGTATTGTCCAATCAGTTTAGCCTTCCCCGCGCTGGAACCGGGGCGGTGATCGAATCCTCCGAGCAGCAATTTCCTAGAAGAATGCCGGCACCCCCGAAAGAATGCCGGCAGACAGCAGATCAGGCTGTTACCAATTGCCGGGCCAATGCGACCTCGACGGAATCACCATCCTGGTTCAGGACATCGAGCCCCGATTCGGGTACATCGCCCGAAGTGGACTGCGAGACCATGATCTTCTTGGCCATCAGCTCCAGGCAGGTCATCTGCGAGGAACTGGCGTAGCCGAGGTAGATCACGCGCACGGACTCTTTCTGCCCAATGCGCCACGAGCGGCGGGCCGCCTGTTGAAGCGAGTACACGTTGTAGCCCGACTGCATGAACACGATCGTCGGAAACTCCAACAGGTCCAGTCCCGTCTTGACCAACTCGGGGTTGGTGATGAGCACGTCGATGCCACGGTCCAATTGCTCGGCGATCCAATCCTCGCGGCGGCTGGCATCCACGCTTGCGCGTAGCACCGCCACCTTGAAGCCTTCCTGCTCCAGCAGCACCTTCAGGCGCGACGTGGTGTCGCGCGTGCCGGTATAGACCGTGTAGGCCAGGACCTTGCGGCCCTGTGCCTTCTCCTCCTTGCAGATGTCGATCAACTCGCGCTCTTTCGGCGTCACCTCGAACTCGTTGAACTGAGCCGGGACAAACGCCAAGGTGTTGCGCGTGCGCGGGTGCACCACGGTCTCCGACCGGAAGCAGCAATCCGGCCAGGCCAGCAGCACGTTGAGCACCACGCCCAGCAGCGTCGTATCGCGTCGCGCCAGAGCCTGTTTCAACTCCGCGGTCAGCCGACCCGCCAGATCACGGTAGGCCGCGGCTTGTGCCGTGTCCATCGCGACTTCACGGAACTCCTCGTCATACGGCGGCAGGACGTTGCCACCGATGTCTCGAAGCTTGAGGAAGATCGTGAACGGCAGGATGCAGCGCAGCACGCCCTTGGGGCCGAAGCCCGGAGCCTTGACCGTTCTGACACTGACTTTCGTGCCTTTCGCGGTCTTGTGCGCCGTGCCGGTGCTCTCGGAATAAATGTCCTTCAGGACACCGTGATCGCGCATGAACGCCATCGCGGCCGAGGTCATGCTGCCGCTCGTGGTCGGGCGGTAGCCGTCTTCGATCATCCGCCCGGGAAGGGCTCGGAACAGCAGGTAGAACAGATCGTCGCCGTAGCCGCCCATCAACGTGCCGGTCAGCAGCAAGGTCTTGCGAGCCTTCGCTGCCAGCACGCCCATGGCCTGGCCTTGGGCACTGCCGCCGTTCTTGTACTCGTGCGCCTCGTCGGCGATGAGCAGGTCGAACGTGCCTTGCGGCAGATATCTCTTGATGAACTCGGACGGCTGGTAGCCGCCCTCGCCAAAGCCGAACTCCATGTTGGCCATCGCGCGTTCCATGCGCGCGGCCTGGCGGTCGGAAAACACCAGCTCGCCGTTGCCATCCATGAGGTTGATGAACTCGTGGATGTTGTCGCCCAGCATCGACGCCAGGAATCCGTCGCCGAACTTCTGCATCAGCTTCTGCGCGGTGACTTCCCCGATGGTCGGGATGCGCTTCAAGGCTTTCAGCACGGCCGAGGATTGGTCGCTGCCGGACAGGCTGCGCGGGCGGATCAGCGTCCACAGGGGCGCGGCGCAATGGCTGCACTTCCTGCGGTACTCCTCGGCTTCGAGCGCGACCGGGTTGACCGGCTCGCCGTCGAGGTCGGTGATGAGCGTGCCGCAGTCAGGGCACGCTGCCACGTCGCCATGGCGGGTGCGCCGCGTGGTGAAGACAGGCTTCCAGTGGAATCCCATCCGCATCCGCACGCGCCCCAGGACAAAGAACTCCTGGCCCGTGGGCTGCACACCCAACTGCTCGCGCAGCTTGATGAGCTTGACCAGCGTGTCCGGGCCGTTGAGCACCCAGACCTTGGCGCCTGCCACCGTCTCCTGGATCTCGCGCCGCCACTTGTAGACCAGGTGCGGTGGAGAAAGAACCAGGGTGCGGCGGTAGCCTTCGGCGTTGAGGACGGCGGCCGTGGCGATGCCGACGGTGGTCTTGCCGCAGCCCATCTCGCCGTTGACGATCGCGGCGCGTTCGCCACGATCGATCAGCAGCTCGGCGGCGGCATGGACGACTTCGGCCTGGGCCTGGAACAGCTTGCGTTTGAGGCTGGCGACGATGAGTTGCCGGTGCGCCTGCGGCTGGCCGGTATAGACCGGCGGGTTGGCGCGGTTGAGCGAGTCGAGCAGTTCGTCGCCGAACTCTTCGACGAAATCCTGAAGGCTCAGGGTCAGAGGGGAATATTCCGCATCGAGCAGTTCGCCCTGTACGGGCGTTGCATCGTTGGTGGTGGTATCGAGATCGAGAGACATGGTGATGCTCCAAAGAAAATGGGGCATGCACCACCCCCAGCGGGGCGATGGCATGCCCCGTGGTGGGAGGAAAGGACGGCGCGCGGCCGTCGCGTTGAGGAAGATCAGTACTCGCTGGGCAGCAGCAGCGTGGTCACACTGCGATCCCATTCGGTAATGATCCAGAGCTGCAGGCTGGGTGCGACCTGGTATGAGGAAAAGAGGCGGTCCTCACCGGACTCCAGCGCGGCATCGTTTTGCCGCCTGTCGTAGTCGTCGAGATCGCCCCAGTCGCCGTTGAGATGGCGGTGCAGATACGGAATCGGGTTGAGCCGGCCCTGTTGGACCAGGTCATCGACGCCGATGGTCATGACCACCTGGCCGGGAGCGAAGCGCCGGCTCGGTGTCTGGCTGATGGGAAGTGCTTGGGCTGCCATGGAAGGCTCCTTGAGGATGGAGGGGCCACGGCACCCCATCGGGGCGACTGGACCCCGGTGGGTGGAAGAAATCGACGGCGAACCGTCGGCGGTGGAGAAACGATCAGCGGATGGTCAACACCTCGCCCCGCGTGGCGGAGCCCGGCGTCATGTCCCACGCGCGGATGACAGGCACGAACTTGTCGGTGAGGATGCGGGTCTCGGCGATCGAGCCGTCTTCGCGTTCGGTGAATTCCCGCTGGAGCGTCTTGTCCTTGTGGGTGTCACCTTTGACGACGAGCAGGCGCCCGGTCTTGGAGCGCACAACGCCGGAAATCGCGCCCGCGGCCAGAGCCAGGGCGAGATGCCAGTGGGACAAAGCCCGCGCCGGAGGACGCAGCGACTGCTGCGCGGCCCCCAGGTGCGTGTCCAGCGACGGCCAGAGGCCATGCAACCGGCCAACTTCGTCGGCGAACTGCTCAGGCTCCATCGTCACGCGGAAGAAGTGCTCCGGCTCGGCCGGACTGGCGGGGATGACATACGGCAGGAACGGCCATTCACACGGCAGCTCCTCGGCTTCGGCATCGCCTTGCCCAACCTGCAGCAGCAGATTGCGCACGCCCTTGAGGCCATCGGGGGCCAGCTCTCGCTGGCGCACCCGCCGGCCGAAGATCACCACCTGCTTGAACTGCGTTTCCACCGCTCGGTAGATGCGCAGATCGGTGTAGTGGCGCGTTAGCCAGCCGACCAACTCCGCGTCGAGCACGTAGCCGGGCACGATGAAGACCAGCACGCCGCCGTACTGCAACAGCGACAGGCTGCGCTGGTAGAACAGCTTTTCGAGGCGGGCGCGGCCTTGGCCCTGATAGCCGATGTTGCCGTTGACGTCCTTCGCCAGGTCGCCATACGGGGGATTCAGCCAGAGCAGCCCGAAGGACTGCTTGGAGATCATCGTGTCCATCAGGTCCGCGTGCAGGCAATGATCGACCAGGCCGCGGGCATGGCGTGCCCGCTCCGCGTCGAACTCGACGGCGAACGCCTTGGCCTGCTCGCGCCCGAGGGCGTGGGCGGCTTCGGCGATCGCCACGCCTTCGCCGGCGCAGGGATCGAGGATGCACATCGGCCCGTCGCTGGGCATCAGTGCGTTGAGGGCTCTTTCGAGCGTGGGTTCGTCGGTCGGGAAGTACCCGTTCTTCACGAAATTGCGGGCAAGCCGCGGGAACATGAGAGCCATGGAAGTCTCCTGGTTGGCGGGGATGAATGGCGGAAGCACGCCGAGGCGTGCCTCCGAGGGTGTGTCAAACCGATACCGCTTCCGGCGTCCAAATCTTGGCCGGAGAGGGATAGGCGGTGAGCACGTCACTGCGGATCAGGGAGCCCAGCGCCAGGGTCAGCGCCGGCACGTCGATGGCGAGACGATGGCCTTCCAGCGGCCCGAGGGCGAACGGAAGGCGGGCCAGCATCTCGCGGGTTTGCAGCAGTTCCAGCACGGTCTCGCGCCAGTGGTCGAGTAGCGGCAACGGGCACGTGTCCCGCACCAGCGTCCACAGGCGGTCGAGCCGGTGGGCGCTGTCGCGTGGCAGCAATGCCAGCGCGCTGGCGTTGGCCTTGTCGGGCTTGACGCAGCGCCGGTCGAACAGCCACACGTTGGACAGCGAACCGAACAGCGTTCGCCGGTAGGCGCGGGTGATGCGCTTTTCCAGGCGATCGACGTTGCCGATGAACACCGGGACGCTGCCGCCCTGGTCGGTGATGACGTGAAACTGGTCCAGTCCCTGCTCATCGCGCCCGAGGGTCAGGCGAGCGAGGAACTGCTGGACGGCGGTGTCCCGCGCCCAGAACGACAGGAAGATCAGGTTGCCCTGGTCATCGCCGACGCAGGCGTCGGCCATCACATCCGGGCATTCGTCGATGCGGTACAGCGTGGGAGAAGTATTTGCGGGCATGGTGGTGTCCTCGGATAAGCGGGAACAGCACCGCCCGCTGGGGCATGTACTGCCCCAGGGGGTGGAAGAAAATCGCTCAGTCCGGCTCGAACTGCCGGGTGTGCGGATTGAAGTGAAGTACCTCGTCCACCGCGGTGATCGGCGTGAAGCCGTCCAGGTAGATGTTGTTGAGGTACTGGTCGCGGTGGGTCAGTGCCTGCCGTGCCTGCTCCTCGGTGAGGCCGTTGTCGATGAAGTACCCCAGCATTTCCTCGTCGGAGGAAACTTCGTCGTTGGACAAACTGCCTTCTACGAGCTTCAGCAGCGAGGCGGGGAGCGCAGCCAGGATCGGGTCCATGTCGGTTCCTCCTGGCTCAGGCCATCAGCGTTACGGCGGGTGCCGTGACGGCCGTGGGTGCGCGCCGCCGTGCGTGGTAGGCGCGAACGCCTGCACGCCATTCGGCGGACTGCTCCGGTGCAAGGTCCAGATAGGACAGCGGGCACGAGTAGTAGTACGGGTGCATGGACTCGTCCAGCGGCTTGTAGCCCCACTGGTTGCCGCTGCGTTCCAGCAGATCGCAGCGGATGTAGCACAGGGATTGGCCCGGTGCGAGATCACGATGCACGCCTTCGACCTTGGCCGTCACTTCCGCGACGGACCAGAGGACATTGCCGCGCAGCGCGTGGGCGATGACCTTCACGCTGGCGCGCTCGGTCTCCTGCGGTGCGATCAGTTCCCCGATCAGTTCAGACCGCGATTGGGGAGAGAAATACCAGCCCATGAGAGGCCTCCTGAAGAAGTAGAGCCGGAGGCCTCCCCGTGGGGGAAGAACCCCCAGCGGGTGATGGAATGCCGCATGTGCGGCGGTGGAACTCAATGCGGACTAGGAACCGCAACCGGCCGGGCAGCAACCCAGCGTGATCCCATGCGAACAGCAGCCGTTGTCGGCGAGCCAGTCCTGGGTTTCCTGCCGCTCGGCAGGCGTTGCGTAGTCCCATTCCCGGGTCGCGATTTCCAGCGCCTGAACGCGCTGGTCATCCGGCAATCGATTGGCTTGCGTGTCGATCTCCGAGCTGAAGAGCGTCACGTAATGGTCGTAGGACAGGCCGCAACCGCGCTGGGCGCGTTCGGCAGCCGCCGTGCAAAGAGCCCGCCACGCGGATTCATCCAGCGTGGGACGGGGTGTATCACAAGCGATGGTGGACATGATGGAGACCTCCGAAGAAAAGCCGGGGCCTCGCCCCGCATGGGGAAGGAACCCCGGCGGGTGAATGAAGAACACCGCGGATGCGGCGTCTGCGATCACGCAGGTTGCAGTTCGGCCTGGCGGCTCCACTCCTGCGTCTTGAAGTCCAGCGCGTAGCCCAGTTCGCCCAGGCGGGCGATCTGTGCGCGCAGGGCGCGGCGGTCGATGGTCGAATCCAGCTTCATAGACTCGCCCAGCGGCCACAACAGGCCGAACAGCGCGGCGTCGCCATCCTCGGTGCTGCCGGGGGCAGCAGCCGCAGCAGGCGGCGCGTCCACGCCGAAGGGCGTGGTATCGACCAGCGGGTCCGCGGACGTTTGCACGGGTGCAGGTTTGGCTGACCTGGATGCCTTGGTGGGCTTGGCCGGCGTTGCCGCAGGCTGCTTTCCTAGCTCTTCATCGAGTGGATCGATGTCATGGGTGGTGAAGCTGCGAATGTCTTCGCGGCTCAGCTTGTCAACGCCGAAGAGCGTCATGCCATCCAGGTTGCATCGAATCTCGAACTTGAAGCCATCCCTCATGGGGATCGGGTTAAGAAAGATATAGCGGACCACGAATTCCCCGTCGTACTTGCCTTCGGGGTACTGCTCAAGCTCCGCGTCCTTTACCGCGAAGTTTCCGATCGGAGTCGTGAGAAAACCGACTCTGAAAGGACCATTACGGCCTCGGATTGTGCGAATCGAAAGCTGGCCAGGTACAACGACGGGGAGTAGAGAGCGTGGGGAAGTAGATGTCGCGGGTGCCGATGTGGCTGCCATGATGGTTCTCCTTGAGGAATAGGGAAAAGGCAAGGCCCCGCGAGGGGCCATGCCGGATCAGAACGAAGCAGCCAATGCCGGCTCCTGCTCCTCGACTTCACCTTCGGGCTCGCGCTCGGCGGGCTCGGCAGGCTGGTCGGCAGCGGTGTCGGCGGCAACCTCGGCTTCGGGCGCGGGTGCGTCCTGGGCTTGCGGCGCCTCGGCTTGCGCCTGGCCTGTCGGATAGACCTTCGTGCCGTCGATCTTGATCAGACCGATGTGGACCAGGGTCGATTCCAGGCTTGCTCCCGGTTCCCCGGCGTGCTCGCCCTTGGTGCGGATGTACGGATCGATCTTCATGTCGTTGAGACGGAAGGCGATCAGCACCTTGCGGTCCCCTTCGATGGCCTGCACGCACCGGCGAACCAGATGCTCGGCTTCAGGGGTGGAAACGATGGTGTCGATGTACCGATACTCCGGTTCATCGACAGGCCCAGCCAGCGCAGCGACGGTGCATGCGAGGAACGGATCGCCATCCTTGGGGGTGACGTCCTTCGGACGGCTGAGGTAGCCGATGCCGCGGGTGATCAGCTCGTGCTGCCTGATTGAAGCCAGTTCGGCCCGGTCAAGCGGCTCGGCCTTGAGCAGTCGCGCCTTGAGGGACGCGGCGGCTTCGCCCTTGCGCTCGCCCTTGTCGCGGATGTACGCATCGCCCCAGAGGTCGCCGAGGCGGAAGCGCACCAGCGGGCGCTGTTTGGGATCGTCAACGCCAATGTAGCGCTGGACGAGGTTCTTGGCCTCGGCACCCGAGACCTTGACATCGAAGTAGCGGTAGCTGGGGTCCCTGGCGGGGCCGACCAGCGCGGCAACGGTGCATGCCAGGAACGGCTGCGCACGGCGGCCGCCCCGGACAGGCACTTCACGGACACGCTGGATGTAGCCGATGCCCGAGGTGTGGAGGTCGAAATACGATTTCTCGTTGGACGTGGTGTTCATGGTGAATCTCCATAGGGAAGAAGCGGAGACACACCAGCCCCACGCATGCGGGGAAAGGTGCGTAACCCCGCGGTGGGTTGATAAGGCGAAAGCATCCGCCACCAGAGACTGGTGGCCGCTCGCGGATGGATGCGGTGCGAGCTGGGTCGGTCACGCAGTGGGAACTGCGCCGCAACCTCGAAGACCTATGGTTGCCTGGCATGTCGCTGACAACGTCAGCAGGCATGGGGCCAGCATGGCCGGGCCTCGCGCGCGCGGCAGCAATCAATCGGCATCCGGGCGTTTCCCTTTGTCCGCGCCGCCGGGCGCGCGCCACAGGCACTTGGGGCCGCGCAGGTGGGCGGGGGTGTCGGCGCGCGGACGGCTGGGGCGGCTCCAGGTGCCGCCGCCGCGCGTACCGACCAGCCGCCAGCCGGCAGCGCGCAGGCTGGCACCGCCTTCCTCGGGCACGGTTAGGTGATCAGCCGCGTGTAGCCCAGGGCCTTGGCCGCCTTCCAGGCGGCTCCGTAGAGCTTGCTGCAGGCGTTCGGTGCGCCATCGGTGCAGAGCCTGGTGACTTCGAGGGTCCAGCCGTCGTCCAGGTGACGCGCGACCGGGCGACCGACGATGGCCACGCCACAGATGCCGTCGCTGCCGGACAGCGTGACCGCCAGGGCGAACTTCGCCCCTTGAACCGGACGGTGGTGCCGATGGTGCTCCTGCACGAAGGCATTGGCGGTGCGCAGCGACACGAGCACCAGTTGCAGCCGTGGCGAGGCCAATGCCGTGCGCACAGCATCAATCGCCGCAGAAGCAGGCGAGCGGTTCCTCGGCGGCATCGAACAGGTCGCCCTGGTCGGCAGCGAAGCGCGCCAGGTCGGCGTAGCTGGGACCATCGGCGCGAAACCGAGCCCCGCTGGGCTTGCTCGCCAGGTTCAGGGATTCCATGCGAATCCACCACACAGCCGCTTCGGGCCGGGCCTTGATGAGGGCCAGGCGCTGCCCGCGCGGCTTCAGGAAACACAGATCGCAGTTGCCTTCGAGCGTGCGGCCATTCACCGTCAGCAGGTCGAGGTCGAACGGTTGCGCCTGCCAGAAGGTGCCCACGTCGCGCACGGTGACGCCGGCATCCGCCAGCGGCATGCACATGGTTTCGTGGGTCGATTCGGTGGAGTGGCCGCGTGCGCGAATCTTGGCGACGCGCCGTTGCTCGTCGGCCCTGATGCCGATCATCTGGTCCCAGTCCGTCCAGCCCAGATGCCGCAGGTGGCGGTGCATCGGGCGGATCTTCAGGCTGGTCGTGCAGCCGCGCGCAACGGGATTGGGCAGGTACTGGCGCTTGCGTATCAGCGCCTCGAACGGTTCGCCCTGACGGCTGGCTCGCTCGAAATCGACCAGCATGAAGCCCGGCTCCATGGGCATGTATTCCAGCCAGTGAATCGGGATCTGCCAGCGTTCGGCGCAGTCGCGCACGAAGCGCAAGGTCGCTTCCACTTCCTTGCCGGTGTTGGCGAAGCAGACCACGGTGTCAGCAGGCAGGCCGCCATTGGCCTGCAACACACGCCAGAGCATGTACGCGCTGGTGCGTCCCCCGGAGAAGCTGATGCAGGTGGGTTGGGTGATCTTGAACGGGTCGTGCATGCGGTCGTCTCCGTGGGCATGTCGGCGGCAGGCCGACGAGGCAGGCCATGGCGGCCGGAGACGAACGCGCACGCGCGGCGGTGGCCGCGGTACGAAGAAAAGAAAGCCCCCGGATGGGGGCTGCGAGGGCCGCGCGGTGGTTGTTGCGCTATGCCGGGGGGACCACCTCCAGCGACAGATGCGTGGCGGTCGCAGACAGCATTAGGTCGTCCGTGCCGTGCAGGATGCGTGCGAAGACGCCTTCCTTCGGATCGAAGAACTCGCCGAAGTCGTCGCCGCCCAGTTCGGCGCGTGCCAGTTCCCACCAGTCATCGAACGGATCGGTATCCGGGTTGCAGCCGACGGCATAGGCCAACAGCTTCACCCGACCATCCGGGCGGCGTTCCCCGCGCTCGGCGAGGAAGTACACGCCCTGATCCTTGGCGAGGATCACGCGGCCCTGGGTGGCGATCGCCTCGGCCAGCACGGGGCGCAGGTCGGAGCTTTTGAATCGCAGGGACATGATTGAAATCTCCTGTGTGGAATGGAAAAGAAAAGACCCTCCACCCGGATGGATGGAAGGCCCATGGGGCTTGTGGCCGGCAGGCTTCGGCTTCAGCCGTGGTGCCGTCGGGCCTCCTGCCATGGAACGAAGCGCGCATCACCGCCAGTTGAGATCGGAAGCTGCAAGCTCTCGGTCTCTTCCGCCGAGAAGCACGTCGCCTGGTCGAACGGGACCCAGCCGAACTCGTTGGACCAGAAACCGGCGCTGTCACCGAGGGCCGACTCGTTGGGCGAGCACACCACCCAGCAGTCGCCGGCCTTGGACGTCATGCCGGCACTGCCCGGCGGCGGGCCGCCTTCGCGTCGATCACGCTCACGTCGATCAGGCGCCAGCGCCCGTCGTCGATGAGCCGTTCCAGCACTTCGCCGAGCATGTCGAAATACACCTCGTCGTGCCGATCGACCAGTTCGCCGTTGCGGTGCAGTTCCACCACGTAGGTGTCCCCGCCGCGGTCGTAGAGGATCGTCACCTGGCCCTCGAACTTCGCGGTCGAGACCGTGAAGCTGATCGCCGGAGGCGTTTCGATGATCTTGGACGGCTTGGGATCGACCCAGGTGAAGTCCCGGGCGCCCGCATCGACCAGCATGTGGGTGATCCGCCGGAACCCGTCAGGCGCCGGCATTTCCTCCATCTGCTCGATGAGTTGGCCCAGTTCCATGCACTGCGGCTGGGGGATGGGTAGCTTGGCCGGTGCGGAACCGAGGATGTGCCTCGTGATGGTGTAAGGCGTACCGTCCGAGGTTTTCTCGGTGATGACTTCCGGGGTGTCCGCGCGCAGGCCGTCGAAGCGGCGGCGGGCATACGGTTGGACATGCACCTTGGCACCTTCGCTCGGGACGGTGGTCACCAGCTTGGGGTCGAGCACCGCGAACTCGCTGGGCTTGAGCTTGACGACGATGGCATCGTCATTGGCCGCGACCACCTTGCCGTCGAAGGGCTGGGGATCAATGGCGAAGCCCAGCGCAGAGGACTGCGGCTGATCATCGAACACGCGGTACTTGAACGACCGCACATTGCGGGGCACATGGCCTGCGACAAGCGAAGGCATCAGGGTCTTGATGAGAGAGCGATCCATGGGAATCTCCTTGAGGAAGAACAAGGGATTCCCTGCCCACAAGGGAGAGGTCCCTTGTGGGTGGATGGACGCGGTACGTCCGTTGGAAGAAACGACCAGCACGGTTTCCCGCGCTTGCAGCCTCGAAGGTCTTGGCTGCCTGGGCATGTGTCGGCAGCGCCGACGAACATGGGGCAAGGATGGCCCTGGAGTGAGCGGCCCGCCCGCAGGAAACCGCACCGCGCCGCATCCGCTTTCCTTCGCTGCGGACAAGAGAAAGCCCCTCGGAAGGGGCTTGGGGGGCGTCAGGCTTCGTAAACGAAGTAGTGCTCGCGCTGACGCGGGAAGAAGACATGCTTCCATGTATCGCCGCTGGTGTTGCCACCGTCGAACACGACCATTTCGTAGTCGTCCACGTCGGTGTCCAACAGGTCGGCGCTGGCGATATGGCGCATGTGCAGCGTGCCACGCATGCGCTCGAATACCAGGATCTGGCCGATGGCGTCGTCCTGGCTCATGGCGTTGACGCAGGCTCCAAGCTGGTGCTCGAAGTCGAGTGCGGGCGGGATGAGGTCGGGGAACATGAGGGTGCTCCTGTGAAAATGAACCAGCCCGGCTCCGGGCAGGAGACGGGCTGGTATGGGGGAAAACAACGAGGAAGGATGGCGCGTCGCGCGGCTGCTAGGACTCGGCCAGCGGCAGGCCCGGTAGCGCAGGCGCGTCGGCGTCGAGGATCAGGATGCGCACGTCGGCCCGGCCAGCCAGTTCAAGGATGTTCGCCAGATCGTCCGGCATGCCCTTGTTCCGGTGATCCTGCCGAAGCTGATCGGCGGTGATGCCCTCGGCGTGCTCCAGGTTCTGGTCCGTCCAGGGCGTGGAGATCAGCTTGATGCCGATCGCCGGGCTGTACGGAACCCGGAACGCGATGAACAGGAAAGCCTCCGGCGTGGCGAGGTCTGCCAAGTTGGCGAGGTAGTGCCAGGTATCGACGGTGATGTGCTCACGACTGATTTCCCAGGCCCGGCTGAAATACCCGGTCTCGAAACTCAGGCGCTGCACGACTTCTCGCGCGGCCTCGGCCGAATAGGTGTCACCGACGTGGACCGGACGGCCGTCGAAGTCGTCGCCATGGATGGCATAGACCACGGCGCCGATCACGCCTTGGCCGCTGACGCCTTCACCGGCATCGCATTCGGCCAGCACCTCGGCACTCACGGGGTCAGGACCATTGCTGACCACGGCGAAATCGCTGGTAACGATGCAGGACGATGAAACCAGCTCCTCGTCGGAGAGGTGTTCTTGGCTCGCGTGAATGTTTCGCCAGACATGCGGGCTTCCGTCCTCGTAGCTGATGCACAGTGTGCGGACGATTTTCAGATGCCAGTAGCCGCGGAGAAAGGGATTGGGTTTCTGGGACATGGGAACTCTCCAGATTGAATAATGGAGCCAATCCCCGCCACCGGGAATTGGACCCGGTGGGTTGAAAGTGGAAAATGCGTCAGGCGGCGCTGATCGTCGGCGTCTGGGCCAGTCGTTCGGCGACGCGATGGCGCACACTCAGGCGGAAATGCTCGTCGTTGATGCCGGCGAGCAGGTTGGCGGCCTCCAACGCGATCAACGCCGAGGCCTCTTCGATGTCGGTGGCCACGATGGCCTTGCGCAGTTGGTCGCCGAGTTGGAGCGCCTGCGAGGACGTTCTGAAGACCTGGACCTCGCGGCTCAGGTAGCAGCCGTTGCCGCCGAACTCGAACAGCCTTGGCTTGCTGCAATACCAGCAGCCCTCGAACTGGATGGCGGTCAGGTGATGGCCGTCATCGAAGCGGGAGGCGATCAGAAGCAAGGCTTCCAGGTCGGCGCCGTCCTCGAATTGGTGGTGCTCGATCAGGTTCTCCAGCTCCCCGTCCTGGTCAGCACCGAAGTGCGCGGCCAGCCGTTCAAGCAGAGGCGGAATCAACAACTCTTCGTCGTCGGGCATGGGGATGCCGAGTTGTGTGGCCAGGTTTTCCAGACCGTCCAGCACATCTGTCCAGCGTGGATCATTGGTCTCGGCGATCTGGGCGATGTAGGCCTGCCCATTGCCGGGATGGTGTTCGTCCAGCCTGAAAGCACCGAACAGTGCTTTGATGACGGGAGTAACGTGGTCGAGCACGAGAACGCCCGTGCCTTCGTAGTAGTTGTTTGCCATGCTGGCTCCTTTCGGGGAAGTGAGCGGAGCCAGCCCATGCGGACGATGGCATCCGCAGGGAATAACCCAAGGCCGTTGGCGCCGGGCGATGGGGAAGAAAAATTGAGGGACATGGCCTTGTGGGCGCATGTCCCTCACGGGGGATCGAGAGGACGGTGGCGTGCC
Source organism: Luteibacter aegosomatissinici (assembly GCF_023078495.1). Lineage (NCBI taxonomy): Bacteria > Pseudomonadati > Pseudomonadota > Gammaproteobacteria > Lysobacterales > Rhodanobacteraceae > Luteibacter > Luteibacter aegosomatissinici. Next base: position 1,693,092 of record NZ_CP095742.1, read on the forward strand.
GGAGACCGGCTCACCAGCCGTTGTAGTTCATCAGCAGGTCGGCGATGACCTTGCGGCGTTGCAGGTCGAGACCATCGAAATCCGACAGCCCGTGGAAGTGGCAGCGCTTGAGCATGGCACCGCCCTCGCGCGCGTTGTAGAAGCTGACCATGGCGGACAGGAACATACGTTCCCCGCTGCTCAGGACACCGAGGGCATCGTTGAGCCGCAGCATGTCGGGACGCAGATCCCACTTGCTCTTGGCCTGGTTCAGACCTTCACGGGTGCCGTCGCCGAACCACTCGGGACCAGCAATCTCGACACCGCGCTTCCAGGCCTCGAAAAAGGCTTGGGGCGCGGCAGCGAAATGCTGCTCTTCCCGCATGATCTGATCGACGACTTCCTGCGGCAGTAGCTGGTTCATGACGTGATTCCTCCAGTTGGATCAGGGAATGGCGAGCTGGGACCAGCCGCCTCTTTCGAGGGCGCGTTGAGCCGCGGCATAGCTGCGGAAGTACTCGCGGGATTCCCGCGAAACGGGACCTTCGGTATCGCGTGTGCCGATGTAGTGGCCGGCGGCGCTTTGCAGGACTTCGAGCGGCAGGAACTTGCCGCAGTAGGTCGAGGCCAATTGGCCGAAAGAGGCTTGCTGGGACATGGACGGGCTCCTTGAAAAAGCGGGGCCTCGTCCCTCACGGGATGGCAGCTCCCGCAGGCGGTTGAAGAAAGTGCATCGGCGTCACTGGGACGCGCGTCCGCAGACTTGATGCGATGCGGACTGGTGGGTCGCGCGGAGAGAACCCCGCGGCAGCCTGGAACCCTGGCTGCTGGCATGTGCTGACGAATCAGCGAACATGCAGGCAGCTTCGTGCGAGGGCTGCGCCGCGTCAGTTGGAAAACGGCATTCGGCCCAGCCCCGATTGATGGGCACCGGAAAAGAAAAGCCCCGCATCGAGTGCGGGGCTGTCAGGAGGATGCGGTGGCGCTGGGTCAGTCGGGCTTGTCGCCCAGGACATGCTGCTTCCACAGGTCGAATGCCTGCTCGGGCGGAAGCTCGGCGAGGATGACGATGGGCTGGGCCTGACGAGCGCGCAGCGAAGCGAAGTACGCCTTGCGGTCGGCGATGGCCTTGAGCTTGATGCCCTTGATGAACAGCAGTTTGCCGTCCTTGATGAACAGCACCTTGTTGCCGATGTCGCGGTTGAACGCGGCTCGCACCTTGCGCTCCGCGTGCATGGCATCGGCCAGCTCATCGACCAGGAAGTCGAGCGTCATGTCGATGTAATGAGGGTCTTCACCCTCTTGGCCGAGATCGAGCGGCGCAGGCGGAAGGCCTTTGGCGAAGGCTTCGGCCTGAGCCAGCAGCGTCGTCTTGCCATTGAGCGCGCGGAGGAACGTCGAGCCGCCATGCCCGTCGTTGCGGGCCTCGGCGATGGGAGTGCCGTCGAACACGACGGTCGCGGTGAAGCACAGCGTTTCCTCGCTGGCGAAGTCGGCGACCTTGAGGTTCTTCAGCATGATGCGGTCTTGCTTGGTGATGGTGTCCATGGGAAGTCCTGAAATCGACCGGGTGGCGACACGTTCCTGACGGGACGTGGCGACCATCCCGTGGGTTGGAGAAAGGAGGCATCGATGCCCCGGTGGGCAGCGTTCGCCGGTGAGATGCCGAGGCGAACTGGCGGGTGGCGTGGGTGGAATCCACGGCAGCCTTGACACCCTGGCTGCGGGCTGCTGCCGACACGTCGGCAATGCAGGAGGGAGAATGGCGCGGCCCGCAGGCTGCGTCGTCGATCAATCCGAAGCGGTCGAGTCCGTCTTGTGCAGGCACTGCACCAGCCGGTTGCCCAGCCAAGCCATGCATGGGACGGCCATGGAGTTGCCAATTGCCTTGTAGCGTGGAGCATCTGCGGCAGGCTTGCCGCGGTACGGGATCAGCGTGTAGTCGTCGGGCATGCCCTGCAGCCGCTCGCACTCCGTGGGCATCAGCCGCCGCACGCGCCACTGCGACCAGTCCGCCGCACTGGGTTCATTCCAGTCGTATTGGAAATGCGCCTCGAAGTCAGGGATCAACACATGGGGCTTGTCCGCGCCGCCGCCGCTGGTGCGCAGTGCGGTCGATACGCCGTCGCCCAACTCGGCGGCAAGACCATGCTGCCGGCCCCGCAGGGCAACGCATGCCACCATCGGCACACCGTAGCCGGGCTTGCCGTTGGACAGGACGGTGCAAGCCACCTGCCCATGGCCGGACTCGAAGCGCACTTCGCCGCGGTTGTTCTGCGCGAAGGCAATGGCAGGCACCACGCCTGCGTTCGCATGGCTGCTGCGATGCCCGCCTGCGCGCAGCGTCGGTGCCCGGTTCATTACCGCATCCGCGCCGTAGCCCTGGGCGGTGAAAGCGATGATCGGAACGCCTTTGCCGGTGCCGTCCTCGCTGCTGCCCTTGCCGCCATTGGCGGTGCTGAGCGTGTGGGTGATGTTGCCCGCGATGGATTGAGCGAGGAAGGTTTCGACCTCGAAGTCATTCTTCGGGCCGGGCGCGGCGGTCAGGCAGGCGGCCACGTCGATGGGGCCTGCCGTATTGCCGCCACCGAACCCGAACGTCATGGTGACCTTGCCATAGGGCTGCTTCAGTCCGGCATAGCCTGCTGCTGCAATGCCATGTCCAGCAGCGCGGGAAGCGTCTTGCCACGGCGCGAAGCCCGGCGAAGAATCCCCGAGCAGGCCTTCGCGCTCAAAAAGTACTTCTGCGGGATCGAGGCCACCTCCACCACTTGCCACAAGAAACACGCGACGGCGACGCTGGGCGACGCCGAAATATTGGGCGTCGAGCACGCGCCACGCGATGCGGCGCCGGGGTCCAGACACACAACCTGCGTGCGCCCATTTTTGCCCTGGCGGTTGGAGCGCACGGCTTTCTCCGGCCAGTGCGCCCAGGAAATGCCCGAAGGCGTTGCTGCGGTCGTTGAGGACGCCGGGGACGTTTTCCCAGACGAGCGTTGCCGGCGTGCGGCGGTCTTGGTGGCGGGTTTGGTCGATGGCATTTGCAAGCTCCACATAGGCAAGGGTCAAGGCACCGCGCGGGTCATTCAGTCCCTGGCGTGCGCCGGCAACGCTGAACGACTGGCACGGCGTACCGCCGACCAGGATGTCGGGCGCCGGCACCGTGCCGGCGCGCACCTGGCGGGCGATCGCGGTCATGTCGCCCAGGTTGGGCACGTGCGGGTAGCGGTGGGCGAGCACGGCGCTCGGGAACGGTTCGATCTCGGCGAACCACGCGGCTTCGAGGCCGAGCGGTTGCCAGGCGAGGCTCGCGGCCTCGATGCCGCTGCACACGCTGCCGTAGAGCAGCGGCGCGTTGCGCGGCGCATGGCAAGGTTTGGGGTTCATGGCGGGTCTCCTGTTCGTGTGGCCCGGTGTCGTTGGCCGGGCCGGGACGTTGATGGGCAGGAGAAAGGCGCCGAAGGCGCAGCGGCCTTCGGCTCGGGAGGAAAGAGGAACCACCCGTGGGCTGATTGGCAGGCCCGGTCGTCGCTAGAACCGTCTGCTGTCAGCAATCACACCCGGCCCATGTCGTGGCTGGGGCCGGCATCGTCTGGCGCACATCCGCGCACAAAAGGAGCCCGTTTTTGCGCCGGCGGGCACCGGCACCGAATACCGCTGACCACGAAGGGTCTCCGGGTGGCTCGCGCAGCTAGGCAAGCCATCGGGAGACCCTTCGCAGTGGGCGAAAGAAATGCAGATCAGCAGAACGCGCTTGGCGGCTCGCAGAGAAGCTACCTTCAGGTCCCGTGGCCGGGGACGGCCGGGCGGGACGCGCACACGGATCAAGAAGGCGTTGCGCGCTGGGCGTCCCGCAGGGCGTGCGGGACACGGGCCACGCCGCCGATGGCGGGCACGGCTCACGGGGAACGGGGTCGGTCAGGAGCCTTTACGGCCGCTGCGACGCGGGCGCGAGGCACCGCGCTTGGACGCGCCGGATTCAACCGGCAGCGTGCCTTTGCAGTCTGGATAGCGACTGCACGACCAAAATGGGCCGGTCTTGCCACTGCGCTGGCGCGTGGGCGCGCCGCATTGTGGGCAAGCCGGCCCCTGGGGAACCTTGATGGACAGCGACGTGCTGCCATACTGCGCGATCAACTGTGAGATCCATGCGGCCTGCTTGTTGATGAACAGGTCCAGCGTGAGCTGGCCGGTTTCGATCATGTCGAGTGCCTGTTCCCAGACGGCGGTGGTGCCTGGATCGGCAATCGCCGCGGGTACGGCGTCGATCAGGGTGAAAGCCGCATCCGAGGCGCGGATCGCGCGCCCCTTCTTCACGATGTAGCCGCGGACGATCAGGCCGCTGATGATGTTGGCGCGCGTCGCTTCGGTGCCGATGCCGACCGTATCCTTGAGCTTCTGTTTCAAGCGCGGGTCCGAGACCAGCTTGGCGACGCCCTTCATGGACTTGACCAACTCGCCCTGCGTGTAGGGTCGAGGCGGCAACGTCTTGAGCGCCTTCAGATCGACACCGGCCACCTGGCATGCCAGACCCTCGCGTAGCGCGGGCAGCACCTGACTGCGTGTTGCGCCGTCGCCATCCTCCTCGGGTTGAGGTTCCGCCAGCACCAGGCGCCAGCCTTTGACGACGACCTGCTTGCCGGTGGCCGCCAGCGTTTGCTGGCCGCAGGAGAGGTTCGCCACGGTGCGATCGAACTCGTGGTGAGGAAGGAACTGCGCCAGATAGTGCGCCCGGATGAGCCTGTACACCGCCGACTCCTTCTCGCTCATGGCCGAGAGGTTCGCCGGTTCGAGCGTCGGGATGATGCCGTGGTGCGCGGACACCTTCGCATCGTTCCAGGCGCGTGAGCGCACGGAGCGGTCGAGCTGGGCCATGATCGGGCGCAGCGCGGGATCGGTCTTGAGCAGGCTGTCCAGGACCGTGGGCACCTCGGCGAACATGCTTTCGGGGAGGTAGCCGGAATCCGAACGCGGGTACGTCGTGGCCTTGTGCGTCTCGTACAGGGCCTGGGCGATCTCCAGTGTCTCCTGCACGTCCAGCCCAAGCTGCCTGGAACACACCTCCTGCAAGGTCCCCAGGTCGAACGGCAGCGGCGGGCCTTCCCGCACACGCTCGGTTTCGACTGAGACGACCTGGGCGCTGCCGGCCGCGCGCATCTGCTGTGCCGCCTGCTGTGCCACCGGCTGCTGCAGGCACCGGCTCGCGTCGTCGGTGCAGCCCTCGGGCGGAACCCACTGCGCGGTGAAAGCCTGGCCGCCTGCGGACAGGGACACGTCGATGGCCCAGTACGGCACGGACACGAAGGCTGCGATCTCACGGTCGCGGTCAACGACCAGTTTGAGCGTCGGGGTCTGGACGCGGCCGACCGACAGCACGCCGTCGTAGCCGGCCTGCCGCCCCAGCACCGTGAACAACCGGCTTAGGTTCATGCCGACGAGCCAGTCCGCCCGAGAGCGCGCCAACGCCGAGTAGTACATCGGCAATGTCTCGGCCGATGGCCGGAGCTTGCCGAGTGCGGCGCGAATGGATGCGTCGTTGAGCGCCGACAGCCACAGCCGCTCGATGGGACCGCGGTAGCCGCACAGGTCGATGATCTCGCGCGCGATCAACTCGCCCTCACGGTCGGCATCGGTAGCGATGACAAGCTGGGTCGCCTTCGCCAGAAGCGCCTTGACGACCTTGAACTGCGTGGCGGTTTTCGGTTTGACCTCGACCCGCCAATGCTGGGGAATGATGGGCAACTGCTCGATGGACCAGCGCTTCAACTTCTCGTCGTAGGCTTCGGGCGCTGCGGCTTCCACGAGATGGCCGATGCACCAGGTGACGGTGACGCCGGAACCGTTGAGGCAGCCTTCACCGCGCTGTGTGGCACCGAGAATCCGGCCAATGTCTTTGCCCTGGGAGGGCTTCTCGCACAAGAACAGCCGCATGTCCGTCCATCCCGATTCCCGTTGTTCATGGAGTTGCTGGAATCGAGGATGCCGAGCGCCACCTGGGGCAGCAGCAAACAAGCCGCATGCGCCGGCGACCGCTTTCACGGGACGGAATGGCTTGGGCGGGGATGGCGCGTGGCCGCAGGTGTGCGGACCAGGAGCCGCGATTTGCGGGAGCGCGTGGAAGTCGATGGACGTTGATGGAGCTATCCCCTGGGGATAGCTTGCGGGGCGCATGGAGGGCAGCGAAGCATTGCGGCCGCCGCCCTCCATGCCGGTTCACTTCCTGCGCTTCGCCTCCTTCGGCGCGGTCGATTCTTGAGCGGCCTGGGGCTTCGGTTCTGCCTCCTGCGGCTTCGGACTGAGGGCCACGGACTCGATGCGGTACGGCAGGATGCCGACGCTGCGCGCATTGATTTGCCAGGTTTCGCGCGGCTGATCCTCGTTGTCCGTCCAAGGCTCGCGCTCCATGCGGCCGATGACCAGCACGCGCATGCCTTTCTGGTACAGGTCCTTCCAGTGCTCGGCGTCGCGGTGCCAGATTTCCACCGGCGCCCAGAAGCCGCCGCGGTCCTCGAAGGTGCCATCCTTCTTGGGCACGGGGTTGTCGAAATAGACGTTCAGGCGCAGCAAGCGGCTGGGTTCGTCATTGCCGTTGGGGAATTCGCGGTACTCCGGTGGCGAGCCGATGTTGCCTTCGCCAGAAAAATGCGTGCTCATGGTGTGATCTCCGTGGTGGTTGAAATACCCGTGCCTCGTCGGCGCCGGGCGCGTGCTGGGATGCCCGGCGCAATCACCGATCGCGCATTGCGGCAGGAACGGACGTGAGCCGGCGCAGGTAGGCGTCGTCCGCCTCGGCGGCCTTGCTGGCGCATTCCTGCGCCTGCCTGCCCAGGGTGTGCAGCAGGCTGATCTGCATGTTCAACGTGATGCGCTGCAGTTCGATCGCGTGCAGGTCGGCCAGCAGGTTGACGGGCGTGCTGCTGCTGGCGATCAGCTCCCGCCACAGCGCCACGCCCATGGCCGACCTGTCGTGTCTGCGCCAGCGCAAGAAGACGGTTCCTGCGCCAGTGGTCTGTTGGGCCAGTTCGATGGGCAGCAGGTGGAAGGGGTGCCCGCATGCCTGCTCCAGCACCTGCCGCTGCGCCAAACCGATCAGTTCGTCGCGCATGGCGAAGCACTGGCTGGCCCAGGCCTCGAAGTCCCCTTTACCCTTAAAAGGCTTTAAAAGGCCTTTTAGAGAGGCCGCGTGTTCTAGCCTCATGAAGGCACCCTGTTGCAGGCCCCGGAAGTAGCGGGTCGGTTGGTTCAGATCGTTCATGCGGGCTCGTCCTCGCCGGCTGACGCTTCGGGCGGCTCTGCGGTGGCGGCTTCGTCGCTGGGCGGAGGCGCTGTGGCAGGACCGTCGCCGCGCTGTTGCAGGCCACGGCGCACGACGGGTGGCGCAAACTTCGAGCGGCGTGTCCCCTCCAGCACCTCCTGCGGCAGTTCGCCGTACTTCTCCAGCGCGACTCGCGCAGCGGCGTTCTTCGCCGCGAAATCGTCGCGGGTGCAGCCCGAGTAGCGATACTGCTGGGCCAGCGAGAACAGGCTGCGCAGCGCGTGCGCGCCCTCGTTGAGCCAGCGTTCCAAGGTGCTACGGTCGATGAGCGCGGTGTGGTGGGCGAGGATCAGCTTGCGGGCGATGTCGTCGTAGTCGGCCAGGAGATAGACCGCGGCAAAGCCGAGCTGCGCGTTGACGAAGAGCGGGAGCTTGACCGGCTGCACGTTGAGGTTTTCGCCCAGGCTGAGCGCCGGTGGCACGCTCGCCAGCGCCTGGTCCACCTGCTCGCGCAGCGATTGCAGCGTGACCTTGGTCTGGTCAAGCTTGTCCTCGATGCGCAGCATCCACCAGTCCGAGTACGGGTCGTCCTGCTCCGAGCCCCGCCGCATCTTGTTCATCTGGGCGATGTAGCCGTTCAGGCCGACGATGCCCGGTCGCCCCTCGGCGGCGGCGCGGCCGTGCCAGATGCGGGAAGCGTGATGGGTGTGCAGGGTCAGCGACATCGCGCTGCGCAGGGAGCCGAGATTCAGTTGCAGAGGTTCATTGGTTGCCATGGTGTCCGCTCGTTGTTGGAAAAGGAGCGGCCAGCTTCGGCAGGAAGCGGAAGGCAGTCAGTCAAGAATCCGAATCCCGGCGGGCCCCGGTTTAGGGCGCGGCGGTTGCATGCGGCGCGAGCTATCCCCAGGGGATAGCTCCATGGAGCGCCAACGAACGCTGCACGCCGGGATCAGGGGGGACAACACCGATGCTGCGGCAGATGGTCGATCCCAGGCCTGCGACAGCTTGGCGTTGTGCCCAGCGGCGGAACTATCCCCAGGGGATAGCTCTATTGGTGGCCATGGGCATCTACTTCACCGCCTTGCATGCCGGCTCACTTGCTGGCGAGCAGATTGCGTAGCCGCTCGATGTGCTGCTTGGCGACTTCTGGCGGCACTGGCTTACCCTGCGGCTGAGGTGGCGGTGCTGGTGGTGGCCGCTCGTTTGGCGGGACGGATGCCGATGGCGCGTCTTTCTTGGCCCAGGCATTGAACTCGCCATGGATGGCGCGCTGGATGATGCCGAACAGATACCCCGCAGGATTGCGGATGCCATGACTGCTGCATCGTGTGGCCCAGTCGTCCAGCACGGCCTGTCTCAGCGCGGCATCGACCTGCTGCAATGCCACCCTGGCACCTGTCTGCTGCTCTGCCTTCAGTTCCGTGAAGCGCTTGGGCCATTGCAGATCGCCCAGCGCGCGCGCCTGCGCGGTAGTACGTACTTCATTAATACGACTACTACGTACTGTACGGGCCTGCTTCGGATTCCGAAGAGAGGCGTCTGGCGCGGGTTTCGCCCCTGCTTCGGATTCCGAAGACGGGTCGTCCGCATTCCGAAGAAGGCTCGATGCTCCTTCTTCGGAATCGTGGGCGGCATCCTCCTGTGGATAACTTTCGGCGGCCGTGATGCCTTGGCTGGCGAGGCGTTCGGCCAGGACCTGTAGCCGAGACGGCAGTGTGCGTCCGGAGAGCATCGGATCTTCCGCGATCTCCTTGAGGGTGTTCAGGCCGACCATCTGGACAGCCTTGGCCGAATGGTCGAGGGACTGGCTGACCAGTGCCAGGTAGTCGGCGTCGAGCTGCATGGCCTCGAAGGGCGTCAGTGGTTCATCGTGCAGAACGTAGAGGTTGCCGAGGATGCGGCCGGTCTTGGGGTCACGCCGTCGCCGTACCAGGCTCAACCATCGGGTGAGGCGCAACAGCGTCAACGCTCGGGCCACGGTTTCATGCGAGGCCTGCCCGGCGCAGGGCATCGACGCCAGCCAGGGTCGAAGCTGCTCATACGTCGGGAAGGCTGTCACGCCGTCGTCGTTGAGCATCAGCCGGAACACCTGCCAGGCGTTGCGCTCCAGCGGCGTCAGGCGACGGTCGAGGAACAGCCGCCGCGGCACGGTCTCGTGCCGGTTGCCGCTGAAGAGGAAGGCATCGCCTGACGTGGCGGGCGTCGGCGTAGGCATGGGTGCTGGCGCACTGGGGCTGGGCTTGGGCGCGAGGTCTTTCAGGGCAGCATCGAACAGATCCCCGAGTGCGACGGGGCCACGGCGTGGTGCGGTGTCGTCCACGGCCATGGCTCAACCCAGTCCCTGATCGACCCAGCTCTTGATCGAGGCCCAGACCACCGACAGAGGCAGCGACATGCCTTCGGCCAAGTCCATGGAGGCGTCGAGGATGGAGGTTTCGTCTTCGAGATCGACATTCCTACTGCCGGTCACGGCCTTCCATTGCCGCCACAGCTCCGTGTCCTGTTTCTCGTCCAGCACGGGGTGGCGGCCCTTCCGCTTCGGCAGGCCGAGGATTTCGCGGCGAAGCGCCACCTCCTGGTGGGTCAAGCCATAGAACCGACTGACCATCTCGGTGCTCGCGCCCAGCCTGAGCATGCGATCGACCGTGGCGATTTCCTTCTCCACGTCCTGCGCCTGCTTGAGCAGCCGCCGGAGCACTTCGCGGTTGACCGTCACCGAGCACCAGGAGACGTTGGCGTTGGCCAGCACACTAATCAGCGCGGGATGCTTGAGGGCGTCCAGTTCTTCCTCGCCAAACCCCATCAGTTTGCAACGACGCAGTTGCCCATTGCGCAGGTCATAGAGGGCTTGGGCGATCACGGCCTGGTTGAGTGGGTGTGGTGCGGACATGTTGGCCTTCCTCGCTCACGTTCCAAGGTCCGCAGCGCCGGCTTCCAGGTCGAGCAGGCGCCGGGCCAGCCGCACCAGCCGGAACAGCTTGACCAGCGCGGTGTCGCTCAATCGCTGGGCCGCATCACCCTGGCCGTGCAGCAGCGTCGGCAGGTCGATGACGACTTGCCCGTCATGCAGGCCGACGTCGGCGAGCCGCTGACCGGCCAGGCACGCCAACAGCGCGAGGACGGCACGGCCCAGCGGCGCCGGGCTTTGGGTGCGGGCCCGGCAGGCGAAACCGATACCGTCTGCACGGTCATCAATGAACTCTTCCAGGTCTGCCTCGCCCGCGATTTCGCGGGCGAACTGTGCGATGTGGATGCGCAAGCGCTCGGGTGTATCCAGGCCGGGATCGATGTACCAGACATCGGATATCGGATAGAGCCCGCCGGCCTGCACGGGGATGGACTGCAAGACGCTCGCCGAGAAGTCGGGCGGCAGCGCATCACCCAACTGGTCGGCGACCATGCGCTGGATGGACTGGAGCCGTTCGGTCGTCGGTGCCGGCGAGACGATGTGCTCCCGAAGCAGATCGCTCCCCGCCGCAGGGCTGGCCGCACCCGCCTGGCTGGCATCCGCGTCGCTCTCGTGCGTCGCGGTCGTTGCCGCAGGTCGGCCCGCAGGCGGCGCTGCCGATGCAGCCCCTGCGGTGGGTGGCGCGGTGTTGGCAGGTGGGCGCGCGATGGTTCCCGGCTCCGGCAATGCAGGCGGCGTCGAGGGCGGTGTTGGGTCGCTGACCAAGGCGCGCTGCCGGCTCTCGGATTCGGTCATGTCCAGGGCGAGCACGTCGTAATCGACACCCAGCAACTCGGCCATCTGGCCGATCAGCTCGTCCTGTACGCGCTGCGCGGAGAACTCGTCGGCCTGGACGTCGAATTGCGACAGCACGTCCTGGAAAAACTCGTCGAAGTCCTGAACCAGTGAGCGGCCCTTGGCGTAGCGCTCCCACGCGAGCATGCAGGCTTTGCGCATGACCGACAGGCGTTCGACCTGATGGCGACCGAGGCCGCCATAGAGCACGGTGGGGATCGCGGGCAGGAGGTAGCGCACCGCGTCGTTCATGCGGCTGATGTGCGACTGTTGGACCGGGAAGCCATCGGCAGCGAGGCGGCGGGCCAGCTCGGACTGGCTCAAGGTGGCGCCGCTTTCTTGCTCGTAGAACTCGCGCGCCTTCTCGACGCCGAGGGCGCGCTCGATGAACGTGAGGCCCCCGCGCAATTCGTTCTCGGCCAGGTGGCCGGTCAACATGACGACTTCGCCGCGGCTGGGCCAAGGCCGGAACAGGCACGATATACGGAAGAATCGCTCGTCCTTGGTCTCCGACCATAGTTCGCGCAGGATCGCCAGCCGCGTATTTCCGCCGTTGCGGATGATGTAGTGATCGTCACCTGGTCGGCGAGTGATGGCCGGCGCCGCGTCCAGGCCGCGCTCACGGATGGACGCCTTGATTTCCTCGTAGGCCGGGTTGCGTTTTTTCCTGGGATCGTGGTCGTAGGGACGCAACTGATCCAGGGTCACGACCATGGGGGTGTCGGCGATCGGGTCGCTCAAGGCCGAGGCTGACGGGCCGTTGCGCTCGAATCCGGCCGCGAGCAGCTTGCCGGCCATCTGCTGGGAGGTGATCTCAGCCATGGCCGCCTCCCTGTGCTTGGGATCGGGCCTCGCGCTCGGCGCGGCGGATTTGCGCACGGGCGTTGAGGGTCGCCCGGTGGTCGCTGGCGGTCGAGCTGGTGTAGATCGCGGCGCAGCCAGCCTTGGTGAATTTGAGGTGGCCGCCCGGCGTGCGTTTGACGTGCCACCCTTCGCTAACCGCGAACTCGATCAGGGCGCGAAGCCGCTTATGGCCTCGGGCAAGCTCATGTGCGTTCGCCATGAGGCCTCCCGGTATCAAGAGGGTGTGGCGGACGGCCGGACACCATGGCAAATCGGTGCTGCCATTGCGGGAACAGTTCGTCTGCGAGGCCGCGCATGGTGTCGAGCGCGGCGGGGGCGACTCTGCCCGGCGGCTGGCGGTATTCGACCCGATGCACCGGCAGTCCGCGCGTAGCTGCACGCGGATACGCCTCGATGGCCGGCACGTCGGTGGACAGCACGCGGATGCCCGCGTGGTCCTGGAAAAGATCGCGCAGGGCCTGCTGGATCAGCCGTGCATTGGCGGACACAGGATGGACGCGATTGATGAGCAGATGCAGTGGTGGAGGCTCGATGCCCAGGTGCCGGTACGGCGCAATGTCTTCGAGCAACTGCATGGTGCCGCGCCGCAGCTCGCGCGCCGCGAGGATTTCCGGGGTCACGGGCGATAGCGCGAGGTCGGAAGCGAGCACCGCCATCTCCAGCAGCACCGAGCGCGCGCCTTGGGTGTCGATCAGCACCAGGTCATAGAGAGGTGCCAAGACCGGCAAGAGATGGCGCAACCGCAGGCGCCCATCTGGCGCGTGCAGCAGCAAGGTGTTCAGCTCGCCTCGGTGGTCGTTGGAGAGCACCAAGTCCAGGCCAGCGATGATCGTGCGGGAAATAAGCAGCCCGAGGTCGCGCTCGTTGAAGGCCAGCAACTCGTAGATGCCACCAGGTGCGCGTTGGCCTAGCTCGTAGTACGAGGACAAGGTGGGCTGCACGTCGAGGTCGAGTAGCAGCACACGCAGCCCCGCGTCCGCGGCAAGCCCGCCGAGGTTCGCGGCCGTGGTGGTTTTGCCGACGCCACCTTTGGTTGAAATGATGGATACGACCTGCATGGCGTTCTCCGTGTGAGGATGGGAAGTCCGCGGGAGAACGGGTCAGGCCCGGTTGTTGACGCGCTCGGCGATCCACTGATCGATCTCGATGGAGTCCCAACCCACTGCGCGCACCCCCAGACGCAGCGCCTGGGGGAACTGGCGTTTCTTCATCAGGTTGTAGATGTGAGCGCGTTTGAAGCCGGATTTCGCTTCGACTTCTTCTAGGCGCAGGATGCGGCGCTCGTTCGGTGGCAGTACAGGTGTTTGCGACATGGCGGTCACTCCTGAACGCTCAGTGGCGTTTGTTGGCGTGACCTCCATTCAATAGACATGGCTGCGGAAAGACATTGCAAATGCAATCTCCGCGACTGCACATACAAGCTGGAAAAAATTCAGAGGGATGCGCTACGCAGCCGGCGCCTTGCTGTGGCGAACTTGCCGTTCAACGTCCGCTCCGCGATACCCATGGCGCCGCCGTGATGAGCAACTAGTGCGCTGACAACGGCTTCCTGGGTCTTGAAGCTGGAGTACGGCATGCCAGATGGAGATTGGCCGAGCATCAGGTCCAGCATCCCTCCGATGATGTTCAGATAGGTAGCTTCGGCCCGGTCGCTGATGGGGCATTGAGCGCACGCGGGGATCGCCGTGGACTGCTTGAGAAGAGCATCGTGCTTCTCCTGCAATTCTTGCAGTTGACGCTTGTACAGACCCAAGGCAGATTTAAGGGCGAGTCGTTCGACCAACATGGCTTGCCCCGTTTCTAGCGAGATGACAGGATGGGCGATGCGCTCGCTGCGCGAGAACAGGAAGCCAGGACGTTGCTCGGGGTAGTGCTGGCGCATCCAGCGCTTCAGATCGACATGGCGAACCGTCAGATCAGGGGACTCGATCAATGCGATATCGCGTGTCGTGATGCCGTTCTCCCCGAAGGGCAGCTCACCATTGAGGATGCCGTCGTAGATGCGTTCGGTGTACAGCCGCAGTTCGCCCCAGCGTGGGCAGTCCAACGACTCTGGCAGATTCCTGGGAGATGAAATCGAGGCCAGGATCACAGGCTCGTACCTCAGCAGCCCAGCCCAACGGATGGACGCTTCAATCGGGCGATAGAACACCTTTGATGTTGGTGCATCATTCTTGTTCTCGTGCATGCTCCGTCTCCTTCCAGGAGAAGAACTACATGGCCGACTCCTTTATCGCCGACCCCGTGGTCGGGCAGTTGTCTGTGCAGGAAGCGAACCCCGAGGCCCGGTTCGTCATGAGGCTTGAGCACCTCTCACCAGTTCGTTCTACTGGTAGCCGTCATGTGCCCAATGTGTAAAAATTCATCGACCGCTAGAAGGTCGAGCATCGGGATAGAGGCTCGACAGTGACGCTCACGCTATCAGCGTCGTAATAAGTTGCGGCTTCTGCAAAACTGTCTCGGTATGGCCTTATATGCCAGCGGTGTCACAAGGCGCAGTGGCATGGCTGTTGTCGTCTACCGTCCCGTTAAACGCAGCGAAACCACCCCTGTCATACCCACCCAGGCATCCTGATATACCGATAAAGAATCGCGCGCATAGGCCCGATGGCTAGGGTGCGCGCTCTTTCATGGTGAACTGACTACATGGCGGACGTGTGCTCGACGCTTCGCGGTTGCCGCTTCAAGGCGACATGCGGACTGCGCCGACATCGGAGGCATCTGGCTGGCCTGCGTCGTGGTCTTGAAGCGGGAGAAGAGGGTCAGCCAGCGAACCTTGGTCCGTCGCGGACTGAGGGCGCGTCTGATGTGCTGGGTACGTGTCCTTGGCCGCTAGTGGTGCTCTTTGGATGATCCTTGTTGCCGAGGACGAAAAATAAGGCTACAATTGAGGTCTTCGCTGACCACCTAAGCGAAGAAAGTGTTTGGGAAACAACGACTTACTGCTCTAGTAAACGTCTCGTTTCCCGCTCCATATTTCTACAAAACCCCGGCCATTGGCCGGGGTTTTGTTTTATGGCGTTATCGGCCGGTTTTGCCGCCGCTAGCCATCCTTGCGCAGGATCCCTTCAAAGGCATCGCGCGCCCGTTCGACCTCCTCATCCTCGCCGTTGTTCGTGAGGATGATGATCGTGGCATCGCTGCCGGGCAGATAGGTGAGGTCGCTTTTGAATCCGCGCCAATGGCCGCCGTGGGCCACGGCAGCGGCACCCAGGTAGGTTGGTTTCAGGCTCAGTCCAAAGCCGTACGGGCTTATCGAGCCATCCGCCAGCGTCACAGGCGTGGTCGCTTGCCGCCAATGCTCGGGCGACATGACTTTTCCGTGCTGGAGGGCATCCGTCCAAAGCAGCAGGTCGCCCGCTGTGGCGTAGATACCGCCCGCGCCGTAGACATACAGCCCAGGCACCTGGTCGAACGGCTTGATGGACCCGTTGCGCGTGACACGCATGCCGTAGGCGCGATCGACCCCATCGCGTGATTCCATGGCGGGTGTCCTTACCCACGTGTGTTGCATACCAAGCGGGATGAAGAACTCGTCGCGAAGGTAGTCCGCGTAGGGCTTGCCCGAAACCGTGGCGACGAGCTTGCCAAGCAACGTGTAGCCGGTATTGCTGTAGGCGAACGCAGTGCCGGGTGCCGAGGTGAGCGGCAGCTTTTCGGCCTTCAGCACCTCCACGATGTCGTCCAGGTCGACAGGGGCCCTGGCGCTGCCGTCGAGGATCATCTGCGTGTAGTGGGGCATGACATCGGGCACGCCCGAGGTCTGGTTGAGCAACTGGCGAATCGTCACCTGCGGATACGGAAAACCGGGCAGGTGTGTCGCGACCGGGTCATCGAGGCCAAGCCTGTGTTGTTCTGCAAGCCTGACGATCGCCGCAGCAGTGAATTGCTTGCTGATGGAGCCGATGTCATACGCCGAGTCGATCGTCAGGCGCGTGCGGCGGGTGGCGGATACCCTGCCCACCGTGCCCTGGTAAATGATGTGCCCGGACTGCGCGACGAGGTACGTGCCGCTGCATTCATAGGCCTTGGCGCATTGCCTTACATACAAGCCCATGTCGCTTCTTGCGCGGCCCTGGTCGGCCGCGGCGGGTGTCACCACGAGGGTGCACAGGGGTACGACGAGCAGGGCGAGCCGGGTAACGTTGCTGAGTGCCATGATTCCCTCGCGTATCGCTGGTTGGACGGGTAGCCGGAGTCTTCCAGTGCGGTATGGGAAGGTGGCGGGCTAACCGACGAAACGGCGATTGGCTGGGATGGGCGCGGCCCGGCGGGGATCGAAAAAGCACGGTCGCTGTTCGCCGATGCGTGCGAAGGTTGCGTAGCCGCGAGTTTCACATCGGCCCCATGCCGTCGCGGTGACGCTGGGTGCCACGTAGTACGACGGGGAGTGCGGTCATGGCAGCCACCACCAGCCACGCGAGCACCATTGGCGCCATGGCCGCCGGCAAGCTTCTGGCCCGGGCGACAGGTGGCCAGTTGTGGCCCGCCATCCTTATCCTCGCGGGTATCGTGCTCCTGCGACACGGCGCTGCGGTGCGTGCAGCGAAGAAGGCGCACGCGCACGCGTTGCTTGAGGGAAACGAATGAGAACGCTCTCAAGCTGCGTCAGTGGCGACGGCGCTCATGCGATGTGATCGCGGCAGGGCGGGGCGTAATCGCCTGCGCGGTCAATAAAGGTGTCACGATCGCCAGCCATCCTTCGGCAAATGCCCGTACATCAGGGGTATGCCCGGCAGACGGGTGCCTGGCCATGGCCTCGCAAAGGGCGAGCGTGAGCATGCCCGGTTCGGGGTGGGTCGATATAGCCGCTTCCAGTGCGGACTCGAGCGCGGCAAGCTTGCCGAGCAGGAACGTTCGATCATCCATGATGCTTCCAATGCCTACAGGCTTTAGAGCCGGACGATGACACGAACATCGGGAGGTGTCACCTCGCAGGGAGCGGCGAACGCCGCTACAGCGCCATCAGGCCGCGCTCAATCATAGAGGTGCGCTGGTTGTCACGCCTGCACATCTGGCATTGTATGTATTCGCAGGCCGCGCGCCGAAAGCGCGCAAAGAAGTACAGTCGGCCCAGGGAGGGCAATGAATGATTAGTGTTGTTTTGGTCGATGACCATGAACTGGTCAGGACCGGCTTCCGGATGATCCTGCAGCAGCAGGCTGACCTCCGGATCAGGGGAGAGGCCGGTACCGCGGAGGAGGGCCTGCGCCTCATCCGTGCGCAGTCGCCCGATATCGCCCTGGTGGATGTGCACATGCCGGGCATGAGTGGCGTGGAGCTCACCGAGCGCGTTATCCGCGCGAAGCTACGAACGAATATCGTCATCCTCACGGTGGTCGACGATGCCCGCTTCCCAAAGCGCCTGCTCGATGCGGGTGCGCTGGGCTATCTGACCAAGGGCTGCTCGGCGGATGAGCTCCTGACGGCCGTACGTTCGGTGGCCGGCGGCCGTCGTTACCTCGCGCCTACCGTCGCCCAGCAGCTTGCGTTGGCCACGCTGGATGGTTCGGATTCGCCGTTCGATTCGCTATCCACCCGCGAGATGGAGGTGTCGATGATGCTCGTGCGCGGCATGCCGCTCACCAGCATCGGGGAGCGCCTGAACCTGAGCCCTAAAACGGTTTCCACGTACAAGCAACGTTTAATGGAAAAGCTGCATGTGGATCACGTCGTTGGGCTTGCGCACCTCATGACGGTCCATGGCCTGCTGGACACGCATAACCACCAGGTAGGGAATTAGCCCGGTTCATCCTGGGCTGGAAACAAAAAAAACGCCGGGCTGGCCCGGCGTTTTTTATTGCCCGAGGAACAGCGGGAAGGCTTTCAGCCCCCTCGCTGCCTCGTGTTTACGCCTGGCCGTCGTGCGGCTCGTGACGCGGCCGCGTGAGCAGGTCGCCCTGGGTCGGCGGCGTCCAGGTGGGCTGGTCCGTCGGGGCAGCCGGCGCGTGCGAAACGTGCGAGACGTTCGATGCTTCGGGCGATTTCGGCGTGGCCGGTTCGGCCGACGACACTGCAGCCGGTGCCGGTGCCGGTGCCGGTGCCGTGGCAACTGGCGTGGTGACAACCGCCGGTGTTGGCGTCTGGGCGGGCTTCGGTGCCTCGGCAGCGGCGGGAGCGACCGCTACCGGCTGCTTTTCAGCTTCCGCCGTCTTCGCCGATTCGCTGGCGTCATCGGTGGGGGCCGTGGCGACGTCGTCGGGCGCGATGCCGTTAGCCTTCGGGGCCTCCGCGGGCTTTACCGCTTCCACGGACGGGGTTGCCGGTTCGACGGCCGGTACGGTGGCTTCGGTGGTTTCGATAGCGGGATCTGCCGGAGCCGCCGGAGCAACCTCGGCCTTCACCGGCTCGATCGTCGGCGCGGGAACGGCCAGTTCATCGGACGCGATGCCACGGGCCGGTGCATCGAGCACGGACTCAGAAGGCGCGGCGGCGGCCGGTACCGGCGTGTGCGAGGAAGCGACCGGGGCCGTCTTCAGCGGCGCATCCGATTCGGTCTGGCGGCGCTCGCTGGTACGAACGTCGACCGAATCGGCCGGCGAGACCGGCTCATGCGCCGTGGCGGCCGGGGCGGTCGACGCGGTATTGCCCGGGATGGGCGGCAGCTTCGGCAGCGAAGGCAGGGTGAGCGCGGAAGGCACGTGCTCTTCATCGCCTGGCTCTACCGGGCGCGTGGCCTCGGCGCGCGGGGCTTCGGCCTTCACGGCGTTGGCGGTCGCTTCGGTGCTAGCGAGCACGGGCGGCACGGTGGCGCTGTCGCGACCGGCACCGATGTCGTCATCACCATCCTCGTCATCGAGATCGGCACCTTCGATGCCGCCCTCGATGGCACCCGCCTGGGCACCATCTTCCTGGCGACGGCGGCGACGGCCGCCACGACGGCCGCGGCGACGGCGCTGGCCGCCTTCGCCGGCTTCGCGGCTGGCTTCGCCTACGGCGGTGTTCGCCTCGACGGCTTCGCCCGTGCTGGCAGGCAGCTCGGTGGCCGGGGCCGTCAGCAGTGCTTCGTCGGTGACCGGCGCGGCCACCGGTGCCGCCGGCTTCTCGGCCTGGGGGCGCTGAGCCTGGGGCGGGGTGGCGGCCTTCTCGACCTTCTCGGCCTTGTCTGCCTTTTCACCCTGCTGCTGGCGCTCGTTGCGCGGCTGCTGCTGGCGGCGGTTCTCGTTGTTGTTGGGGTTCTTTTCCTGCTGATCCTGGCGGCCGCCCTGGCGACCACCCTGGGCCTGCTGGCCGTCCTTCTGGCGTGCGGCCTTGTCCTCGCCCTGGCGCTGCTGGCCCTTGTCCTGCTTGGCCTTCGGCTGCTGCTGGCCCTGGCGGCCCTGGGCGTTGTCCTTTTCCTTGTCCTTTCGCTGGCCCTGGCGCTGCTCGCCCTTGCCACGGCCTTCGCCACGACGCTCGTCACGACGGTTGCGGTCGTTGCGATCGTTACGGCCGCCCGAACGCGATTCCTCACGACGGCCCGAGGCGGGTGCCGGGGCAGCCACGACGACCGGTGCCGGCTTGGCGCCGCCACCGAACAGGCCACTGAACAGGCGCGAGAAGAAGCCGCCCGTCGGCGCTGCCGGTGCGGTGCTGCGCGCGGCCTGGGCCGGCGCAGCGACGGATTCCGGCTCGTCATCGCGGATGGGCGCTGGCGAGGAGGGGACGACACCGGTCACCAGCGGCTGCTCGCCGCTGCCCAGCATCTGGCCCATCTTCGGCAGGGCGGTGGCGACCACCGGGGTGGTGCGCTCGTAGCTCGGCTTGCTGTGTTCACCCATGTCCGCTTCGCGGATGCGGGTGATTTCGAGGTGCGGCGTCTCGAGCTTGTCGTCGGCCACGACCACCACGTGCACGCTGTGGCGCAGCTCGATTTCAACGACGCTGGCGCGCTTTTCGTTGAGCATGAAGTTGGCGACCGACGGCGGCGCCTGCACCAGGACCTGCCCGGTGTTCTCCTTCATGGCGTGTTCTTCGATGAGGCGCAGGGTCGACAGGCCCAGCGACTCCACGCTGCGGATATGGCCGT
This sequence comes from Luteibacter aegosomatissinici, assembly GCF_023078495.1. Taxonomy (NCBI): domain Bacteria; kingdom Pseudomonadati; phylum Pseudomonadota; class Gammaproteobacteria; order Lysobacterales; family Rhodanobacteraceae; genus Luteibacter; species Luteibacter aegosomatissinici. The sequence goes on from NZ_CP095742.1 coordinate 1,712,940, forward strand.
GGCCTTCGCAACGCGGGCATACATTCTGCGTGGCCTCGCCCAGGCTCGGGCGCAGGCGCTGGCGCGACATCTCAAGTAGGCCGAAGCGGCTGATGCGGCCGATCTGGACGCGGGCACGGTCGGCCTTGAGGGCGTCCTTCAGGCGCTCTTCCACCTCGCGCTGGTGGCGCGGGCTGTCCATGTCGATGAAGTCGATGACGATGAGGCCGCCGGCGTCGCGGATGCGCAACTGGCGGGCAATCTCGGTCGCGGCCTCAAGGTTGGTGTTGAACGCCGTCTCTTCGATATCGCTGCCCTTGGTGGCCTTCGACGAGTTGATGTCGATGGCGGTCAGGGCTTCGGTCTGGTCGATGACGATGGAGCCGCCCGAGGGCAGGCGCACATTGCGCTCGAAGATCGATTCGATCTGGGTTTCGATCTGGTAGCGCGAGAAGAGCGGGGTGGCGTCCTGGTACAGCTTGAGCTTGCGCAGGTTGTTCGGCATGACCTGCTGGACGAAATCGCGCGCGTCCTTGAACAGCGATTCCTCGTCGATGAGGATCTCGCCAATATCGTTACGCAGGTAGTCGCGCAGCGCGCGGATGAACAGCTTCGATTCCTGGTAGATCAGGAACGGCGCTTTCTGCGAGGTGGCGGCCGCCGAAATCGATTTCCACAGCTGGAGCAGGTAATCCAGATCCCACTGCAGTTCTTCGGCGTCGCGGCCCATGCCGGCGGTACGCACGATCAGGCCCATCTCATCCGGCACCGAGAGGTGCTCGAGGGCTTCCTTCAATGCCTGGCGATCCTCGCCTTCGATACGGCGCGACACACCACCCGCACGCGGGTTGTTCGGCATCAGCACCATGTAACGGCCGGCGAGGCTGATGAACGTGGTGAGGGCGGCGCCCTTGTTACCGCGTTCTTCCTTCTCGACCTGGACGATGATCTCCTGGCCTTCCTTCAGGAGCTCGCGGATATTCGATTTACCTTCCGCGTTGGGGTTGAAGTAATCGCGGGAGATTTCCTTCAGCGGCAGGAAGCCATGGCGCTCGGCGCCGTAATCGACGAAGCAGGCTTCAAGGGAGGGTTCGACGCGGGTGATGCGGCCTTTGTAAATATTGGCCTTTTTCTGTTCCCGGGACGGGATTTCGATGTCGAGATCGTAAAGGTTCTGGCCATCGACGATGGCCACGCGCAACTCTTCGCGCTGAGTCGCGTTGATCAACATACGCTTCATTGTAGGTTCCTCGGCCTTGCCGCGCGGCCGCGCGCCGCGGTGGCGCCCGTGTGGCGGCCTGCCGGGGATCGCGCCGCTGCGATGAGGCTTTAAGCGGCTTGGTATCCGGGGCCGATGCCTGGTCCCGGCGTGATTCGTTAATAAGCGCCTTGCAACCGGCCCGTTTCCTTACGGATAACCGGACAACTGCAACCCGAACCGTTACGATATAGGGTGTCTTTCGCCTCCCAACCCCTCGGATGGGATAGCGCGACACTCGCCTTACGTGACGGAACCGGCACCCCGCGAGAGAATAAGTCTTCAGCGGAGCCTGGCGCTCGCCGAGTATCCTATCAATTTCGAGTTTTATCAATGCAGACGGCAACTTCCCTCGACGGCGGCCAAGGTGTGCGGCAGGTCGAAATCGGCCCCGAGAGGGACGGGCAGCGTGTAGATAACGCGCTAATGACCCTGTGCAAAGGGGTCCCTAAAAGCCTGGTCTATCGCATCCTGAGAACGGGCCAGGTCCGTATTAACGGCAAGCGCGCCAAGCCGGATACCCGTCTGGCGGCCGGCGATATGCTGCGTATTCCGCCCATTCGCATTGCGGAGAAAGAAGAAGGCGTGGCTCCGAGCGGGATGGTCAAGGCCGTCACGGATGCAGTCATCTTTGAAGACAAGCACTTCCTGGTCATCGACAAGCCGGTGGGCATTGCCGCCCATGGTGGCAGCGGGGTGAGCCATGGTGCGATCGAGCTGCTGCGCGCCGCGCGCCCCAACGAGCACCTGGAGCTGGTCCACCGCCTCGACCGCGACACCAGTGGTGTCCTGGTCTTTTCGAAGAGCCGGGCCGGCCTGACCGGCCTCCAGGCCCTGATCCGCGATAACCAGGTGGTGAAGCAGTACCTCTGCCTCATGACGGGTACCCCGCGGAAGGCCAAGTTCGATGTGAACGCGCCGCTGCTCAAGTCCGTGATGCATGGCGGTGAGCGCATGGTCCGTGTCGATGACGCCGGCAAGCCGTCGCTCACCTTTTTCCAGGAAGTGGAACAGTACCCGGGCAGCCGCCTCATGCGCGCGACCCTGGGCACGGGCCGCACCCATCAGATCCGCGTCCACGCCCAGTACATTGGCCACCCGCTCGCCGGCGACCCGAAGTACGGCGATCCGGAGGCGAACAAGCGCCTGCGCGCCAAGGGGCTGAAGCGGATGTTCCTGCACGCGGCCCGCATGAGCTTCGACCTCGATGGCAAGAACTACGACTTTTCCGCGCCGTTGCCCGACGATCTCAAGCAGTTCCTGGACAATCTCCGTAGTTAAGCGCGTGTAGGAGCGGGACGTGGCGGATCAGCTCAGGAACCGGGCGCTGACCTCGAGGCTGCGAAGCACGCCGCCCGCCATGCAGGCTTGCATGATGACCGCCGCCGCCGCGTGGGCCACGGCCACGGGCAGCAGCGACCGGTTGTGCAAATACCACCACGCCCAGCCCAGTTCGGCCACGAAGCACAGCTGCATCAGCAGGCCGTTGGGCGTGTGGAGCAAGGCGAAGGCCAGCGCCGTCAGAAGGACGGCCGCCGGTCGTGGCAACGCCCGGGCCAGTAGCCCGGCGACCACGGCCAGCATCAGCCACTGCTGGAAAAACGCCCACCCTATATAGAGGAGTGCGCGGCCGACGGGCGGCCAGGCGGGTGTGTGTCCTGCAACAGCGGCGATGCCGAGGGCGACCGGGATGGCGAGGAGCGGCCAGCCGGCCATCCGCCAGCTGCCCTTCCAGTGCCAGCGGGGTACCGCTCGAATCCAGCTGAGGAGGGTGGCGTAAATGATGCCCCCGGCGAACATCGCGACAGCACTGGCCTCCGGCAGCGGCGCAAGCCCCAGGCCCGCGATGAGCCAGAGTGGGCCGGCCACCGCCAGCGCGGCGTTTACCAGGTCGTCGATCCGGCTGCCGTCGCGGCGCCGTCTCAACCGCATGGCGCCGGTAACGAGTAGCGCCAGGTAAACGGCGGCAGGGGCCCAGCGTCGCCATGCGGGTGCCGGGCCAGGTGGGGGTGCGCTGCCAAAGGTCGCCAGCGGATCGACCGCACGCTGCTGGTCGCGCCAATGAAGGAGGCCCTCTGCGGACAAGCCGTTGGGGATGGGCGTGCCGGTTTCGGGAGGTGGGCCGCCGGCACGGGCCAGGCTCGCCCCCCTAAGCGTGAGGGTGGCGCCCGTCGGCAGGGTGAAGCCAAGCCGGAGCATGGCTGCCCGCTGGGGTGCCGGGACCGTCGCCCCTGTCGCATCCCGCCAGGTGAGCTGATCCAGCCGGATGGGTGCGGAAAGACCGGGAAGTTCAGCGCGCACCAGGGGTGCTTCCAGTGTGGGCCGGGCGATAGCGCTGAATCGCCCGCCAGGCGCGCTCGCATCCACGCGAAGCAGGTTGAGGCGGGCCAGGTCGGCCTGCCGGCTTAGCGGAAAGCCCAGTTCGCCGCGTCCGCTGCCCGTTGGCGCCACGATAAGCCCGTGTTCGCCGGATTTAAGCGCAGCATCACCAAATACCTTCCCGGCGACGAGATCATCCGCCTCGCGAAATCGCCACGACCATGGTGATGCGCCGCTTGCATAGGCGGCACGGTCCTGGGCGCTGCCACGTTCCAGCGCGCCGCGCACCACGCGGGCCGCCAACAGGGGCAGCAGGAAGCAGGTGGCGACAGCCAGGGCGGCCATCGCCAGTGCCAGCGCGCGGTAGCGGCGTGAGGGCACGTCAGCGGTCGAGCAGGGCCTCGACGCGCGCGGCGCAGATCAAGTCGTTCAGCGACAGCCCGCCCACATCGTGGGTGGACCACAGGATGTGGCAATGGCCGTAGCCAGCCTCGAGGTCGGGGTGGTGGTCTTCCTGGTTCGCCATGAAGCCCACCGCGTTGATAAAGCCGAGCGTGTGGTGGAAATCCTTGAACGGGAAGTCCTTCACGATCGCCTTGCCGTCAGCCGTGACTGCCCAGCCCGGCAGGTCCTTCAGATAGCCCTGGATGGTGTTGCTGTCGAGGGCGTGCTCGGCGCCTTTGCGGGGCTGGCAATGCTGGGTGGCGAGGGGCGAGAGCGACATGGCGGCGTATCCATCCGGAGAAAGGAGCGAAGGGTCGATGGTCGCGGTTGAATTGTCAAAAGGGCGCGCCCAGATCGAAACCGTACTAAAATGGTCTTGTTTCCCGGCGATCCCCGCGCCGGGCATGTCTTTCGGAGCCACCATGATCGATATCACGGAACGCGCCCAGGCGCATTTCCAGCGCCTGATCGCCCAGCAGGGTGAGGATGGCCTTGGCGTGCGCCTGCGCGTCGTCTCGGCCGGTACCCCCGCGGCGCAGTGTGAGCTGGAGTTCTGTTCCACCACCGAGCTGACGGGCGATGAGTGGACCATCGAGTGCCAGGGCTTCAATCTCTACGTCGATAGCGAAAGCATGCCGTGGCTCGATCCGGCCAGCATCGATTACGAGATGACCCCCACGGGCAGCCAGCTCAACATCCGCGCACCGCGGATCAAGGGCGAGGCGCCGGGCGAGGGTGCCGGTGTGGTCGAGCGCGTGAAATACGTGCTGGAGACCGAGATTGCTCCCGGTATCGCCTCCCACGGCGGGCGCATCTCACTGGTGGAAGTCACGGCCGAGGGCGTGGTGGTGCTCCGCTTCGGTGGCGGCTGCCATGGCTGCGGCATGGTCGACGTGACGCTGAAGAATGGCGTGGAAAAGACCTTGCGCGAGCGCATTCCCGAAGTGACCGAGGTGCGCGATGCCACGGACCACGCCACGGGCGAGAAGCCGTATTTTGAGCGCAAGGCGGGCTGATCCGCGGCTTGTGTAGGAGCGCGCTTGCACGTAACAAAAAAGCCCGCGAAAGCGGGCTTTTTTGTTACGCGTAACGGGGCGGGTCAGTCGCCCTGCACATGCCCCTCGAGGCCGCTGAGCTTGGTCGGCATCGTGTGGAAGTACGCGGAGATATCTTCGATATCCGTATCGGAAAGCGTGGCGGCAAACCCCTTCATCACCAGGTTATCGCGCTTGCCGTTCTTGTATTCGTGCAGTGCCTGCGCAAGGTAATCGGCGTATTGGCCGGCCAGGCGCGGGTATTGCGGATCGATCGAGTTGCCATCCTGGCCGTGGCACGCCACGCAGGTAGCGACTTTCTTGGCGCCAGCGGCCGGATCACCGGCGGCCATGGATGTCGAAGCGGTCAGCGCCAGCGCGGCGCCGATGAGAGTCAGGGTGAACCCACGGATCATCATGCGTCCTCGGCGGCTTACTTGGCGAGACTGGAAAGGTAGGCGGCGATGTCGGCAATGTCCTTGTCCGACAGGCTTTCCGCCTGGGCGCCCATGGTCGGGTGCGTGCGACCCGTACCCGGAGTGACGAAGCCCTTCCGGTAATCCTTCAGCGCATTGACGATGTATTGCTCGTTTTGCCCGGCGATGTGCGGCACGTGGTAGGACGGGTAGACGTTGCCGTACCCCGGCACCCCGTGACAGCCCTGGCAGGTGTAGATCAGCTGCCGTCCCCTGGTTTTATCCCCTTCTGCGTGCGCTACGGTGGCGGCGCACATGGCTACAGCGATCAGACCTGACAGATACAGACGCTTCATCAATGATTCCCTGGGTGCCGGGCGGGGCCGGGGGTGAAAGCAGCCCTTGGAGTATAGAGGCGCCTTCGCGCGGGCGACAACCGGCGGCGCAGCATAGGGTGGCGGGCCCTCTGGCCGCGCATGTTGGCGGGCGTGGCATCCGTGTGGCGGGCCGGAGCGCGCTTGCGCGTGATGGGGCCTGCGATAGCGCAGGGCGGCCCGTCAGAGCAAGCTGCGGATGATATGGATCCCGGCGATGTACTCGCCGGCGATGGTGCCGATGCACACCAGGAAGAAGTTGAGCAGCGTGCGGGCCACGCGGTTCTTCCACCAGCCGGTCCAGTGCGTGATGTCATCACGCAACTGCTCGAAGTCGACCACGCGCGGCTTGCGGATCCATGCCTCGACCATGGCACTTACGGCACCGGAGGGGATGCCGGGGCGGAACGGCTTGACCGGGCCGGCGACAAACGCGGCGATGATGCTGAGCGGATGCGCGCCAGCGATGAGTGCACCGAGTGCCGAAAGGCCGCCGGTTAACAAGACCCAGTTGAGCAGGGCTTCCTTACCCAGGCTGGGGTTGCGGTAGAACGCGAAGCCGATGACCGCGAAGATGGCGAGCACGATGCCGACGGCCAGAAACTTCGGCCACTTCGCGGCGGGTGGGGTCACGGCAAGCTCATCGGACAACGCCTGAGGATGGCCGTGCTGGTTCGCCAGCTCCGCGCTCATACCCTTCAGGTGACCGGCACCAATGACCACCAGCACCTTGCGGCTGGGTGCGGCGGGATCCATGCGGTCGCCATACTCGCGCAGCTTGGCGGCCATGAACTCATCGCGCTCGGCGATGAGGGCGCGGTACAGCGGCGCCGAGCCTTTCGCAAAATCACTGAAGGCACTCTCGAGCAGGTCGGATTGCTTCAGCTTCTCGATGTCTTCTTCGGCGATATCTTCGCGCTCGAACACGCTGCCGAGCATGCCGGCCAACAGGCCAAAACGCTGGAAGAAGCCCACGCTGCGCCAGGCGCGCTTGAGCGTGGTCCCGACTTCGCGATCGACCAGCCACACGGGGATGCCGCGCGCATCCGCCCCGTCCATCGCGGCCTTCATTTCCGCGCCCGGCTCAATGCCGTATTGCGCGGCAAGGCGCTTCTGGAACGAACCAAGCACGAGGCTGGCGGCAACCATGCCGGCCTTGCCCTGGCGGATGACCTGGAACAGGTCCATCTGCTTGAACGCTTCCGGGTCGCGGATGCCGTGTGCGCGGCTGGCGCACAGCTCCACGGCAACGGCATCGAAGTGCTCGGTATCGAGCAGGGCGTTCACCGCTTCGACGCTGGCGCGCGAGACGTGCGCCGTGCCGAGGATGACGTAATCCACGCCGTCGCGTGTCATGCGCGTGACGGGCTGGCCGGTGAGGGCTGTCACTTCGTTGGGCGTTGTCTCGTCCGGGAGCATGGGGGTCCTGCGCATGGGGTAAGTTGCGAAGCGTAAATCGTCAGCACGGCGCGGTCGCCGCAGGGATGTTACTGACGATTTACTTCCTGACGCTTTAGGTACATCAATCCCTGTACCGCTTCACCAGGTCGCCATACGCATCGATGCGGCGGTCACGCAGGAACGGCCAGATGCGGCGGACGTGCTCGCTGCGCTCCATGTCGACATCTACGATGAGCAGTTCGCGGCCATCCGTACCCGCCTGGGCCAGGAACTCGCCCTGCGGGCCAGCGACAAAGCTGGAGCCCCAGAACTGGATGCCGCTGCCCACGCCGGAGGGATCCGCTTCGTAGCCCGTGCGGTTGCACGACAGCAGCGGCAGGCCGTTGGCAACGGCGTGGCCGCGTTGCACCGTGATCCAGGCTTCGCGCTGGCGCGCTTTCTCGGCATCGTCATCGTTCGGATCCCAGCCGATGGCCGTGGGGTAGAACAGCAGGTCGGCGCCGGCCAGCGCCATCAGGCGCGCGGCTTCCGGGTACCACTGGTCCCAGCACACGAGCACGCCGAGCTTGCCCACCGAGGTCTGGATCGGCTCAAAGCCGATATCGCCCGGGGTGAAGTAGAACTTCTCGTAGAACGCCGGGTCGTCCGGGATGTGCATCTTGCGGTACTTGCCCGCGATGACGGCCGAGCGATCAAAGACCACGGCGGTGTTGTGGTACAGGCCCGTGGCGCGCTTTTCGAAGATGGATGCGACGACGACGAGCTTCAGTTCCTCGGCGAGCTTGCCGATGCGATCGGTGCCCGGGCCGGGAATGGTCTCGGCGCGATCGAACTCCGCCACGCTTTCGTGCTGGCAGAAGTACGGGCCGTTGTGCAACTCCTGCAGCAACACCAGTTCGACGCCGGCCTTTGCCGCTTCGCGCAGCGCCGACTCGATGGCATCGAGGTTGGCATCGCGGCTGCCGCGATCGGTTTCCTGGAGGAGGGCGACCTTGAGGGTCTTGCGGGTCATGGTTGTCTATCCTCGACGTACTTATTTGGCGATATCGGCGGGCAACTGCATGGTGATGCAATGCAGGCTGCCGTTCTGCCAGATGAGCGGGCGGCACGGTACCTGCACCACTTCGCGGCCCGGGTGGGCCAGCCCGATGATCCGGGCCGCTTCCGCATCGACGCGGTCGCCGTAGGCCGGCACCAGCACCGCGCCATTCACGATCAGGTAGTTCGCGTAGGACGCGGCCAGGCGGCGTCCTTCGTCGATGATCGGTTGGGCCCAGGGCAGCGGGTGCAGCGGGTACGGCTTGTCTTCCGGCGAACGCAGCTCGGCGAGTTCGGCGGCCATCTGGCCCAGTTCCTCGAAGTGCGGATCGCTGGCATCGTCGCACGCCTGGAAGACGATGCCGCCATCCGGGCTGAAGCGCGCGAGCGTATCGATATGGGCGTCGGTGTCGTCGCCTTCAAGGTAGCCGTGCTCCAGCCACAGCACGCGATCGGCGTGCAGGGTGGTGGCCAGGGTATCGGTCATGGATTCGCGTGAGAGATCCGGGTGGCGCTGCACCAGGCACTTCCAGGTGGTCAGGATGGTGCCCCGGCCGTCGCTCTCGATGCCGCCACCTTCCAGTGCCCAGTCGATGCGCTTGTGCGGCAGGCCGCTCAGCACGCCACGCTGGAGCAGGCCCGCGATGATCGCGTCATCCTGCTCGGCGCCGAACTTGCCGCCCCAGCCGGTGAAGCGGTAGTCGTTCAGTAGCACGCCGTTGGGGCCGGTCAGCGTGATCGGGCCTGAATCGCGCAGCCAGGTGTCGTCGTAGGGGAGTTCGATGAAATGCACGCGCGACATGTCGGCGCCGGCCTCTTCGATGGCCAGGCGGGCGCGTTCGCGCAGCTCGGCATCGGCCACGATGATGTGCAGCGGTTCAAAGCGGGTAACCGCCGCCGCCAGCGCCACATAGGTGGTCTCCACCTCGGCAAGGCGGTCGGCCCAGTCGGTGTCCGCGTGCGGCCAGGCGATAAGGACGCCGGCCTGCGGCTCCCATTCGGCGGGAAGGCGGTAAGAAGCGGTCTGGGTCATGGCGGGCAGGGAGGTCCGGGGAAGCCGCCTATTGTAGGGCTTCCCGATGACGCCTGCCTGTCTTGCACCCCGCCTTGCGGCTTAGGGGTGGGTGTTATTGCCGGCGGGCGTGTTCAGCACCGTGTGGATCACGTGGCTGCGCTCGAAGTACACGATATAGCCCGGGTACATCCAGCGATTGATCACCGGCTGCTTGCTGCTGCCGCCACCGCGGGCATCCAGCTTGGAGGTGGGTGCGCCGAAGCGGCGCTCCACGTCGGCCATGCTCATGCCCTTGGTCGGCAGGTTCATGCCCTTCTCCTGCTGCACACGCTGCATCAGGAGGGTATCGCCCGCGCGGGCGGTCGGAGCCGCGGCAACGGCCACGAGGGCCAGCGCGATCGCGGTGAAAACAGGCTTGATGGTGTTCATGATGGCTCCGTCGCGCTCCCCATGCGGCGCAGGACAGCGTTTTAACAGATCGCCCGATGCGGCGCCATGGGCGGCGTGCCGCGGTCTTCACGGCTGTGCCGTAAGTCGCATTCGGGCGACGCGGGAGGGCGGGCCCGCTATCATGCGCAGTCGCCTTTCGCCTTCTTCTGGCCCGCCATGATCTCGTTCCGTAACCTCGCCCTGCGCCGGGGCACCCGCACCCTGCTCGATAACATGGACCTGACCATCCAGACCGGGTGGAGCCTGGCCGTCATCGGCCGTAACGGCTGTGGCAAGTCCACCTTGTTCGCTGCGCTCAAGGGCGAGCTGGAACCGGAGAAGGGCGACCTCGACATGCCGTCGAAGGTACGCATGGCCTCCGTCGCCCAGGAAACCCCTGCCTTGCCCGATGCCGCGATCGACTACGTGCTGGGCGGCGATGTGGAAGTGGCCGCGGCCCTGAAGGCCGAACAGGATGCGTATGACTCCGGGGACCTCGAGGCGGTGGCCATGGCCCATCTGCGCATCGAGGAGGTCAATGGCTACGACGGCCGCGCCCGTGCCGGGCGCCTGCTGCACGGCCTGGGCTTTTCGCCGGAAACCCACGAGCAGGCCGTGGCCTCGTTCTCGGGTGGCTGGCGCGTACGCCTGAACCTGGCGCGTGCGCTCATGGCGCCCTCGGACCTGCTGCTGCTCGATGAGCCCACCAACCATCTCGATCTCGATGCGGTGCTGTGGCTCGAAGAATGGCTGCGCCGCTACCAGGGCACGTTGCTGATCATTTCGCATGACCGTGAGTTCCTCGACACGGTGACCACCCACACCATGCACTTGCACGACGGCACGGCGAAGCTCTACACGGGCAACTACTCGCAGTTCGAGCGCCAGCGCGCCGAACACCTGCGCCAGCAACAGATCGCGCATGTGCGCGAGCAGGCGGAGCGTGCGCACCTGCAATCCTTCATCGACCGCTTCAAGGCCAAGGCCAGCAAGGCCAAGCAGGCACAGTCGCGCATGAAGCGCCTGGAAAAGATGAGCGGTACCGAAGCGGTTCGCGCCGAGCGCCCCTTCAGCTTCAGCTTCCCCAAGCCCGAACGCCTGCCCACCTCCATGTTGCGGCTGGATCACGTGGATGCCGGCTACGGCGATCGCGTGGTGCTGAAGGACATCGGGTTTGGCCTGGAAGCGGGCGACCGCATCGGCCTGCTTGGCCCGAATGGCGCCGGCAAATCCACCATGGTGAAATCCCTTGTCGGCGAACTCGCGCCGATGGCCGGGGAGCGGCCGTTCCACAAGGACCTGAAGATCGGCTACTTCGCCCAGCACACGGTCGAAAGCCTGCACGATGGCTGGAGCGCGTTCGATCACCTGCAGGACAAGGCACCCAACGCCGGCCAACAGGTCCTGCGCGATTACCTCGGTACGTGGAATTTCCCGGCCGATCGCGTCTTCGAGCACGTGGATGCGTTCTCCGGTGGCGAGCGCGCCCGCCTTGCCCTCGCGCTGATCGCGTGGGACAAGCCAAACCTGTTGCTGCTCGACGAACCGACCAACCATCTCGACCTGGATATGCGCGAAGCGCTGGCCGACGCGCTCTCTGATTTTGATGGCGCGCTGGTGTTGGTTTCGCACGATCGCCACCTGCTCGGCATGGTCTGTGACGAATTCTGGCGCGTGGCCGATGGCGATGTCGGCCCGTTCGACGGCGACCTGGACGACTACGCCAAGTGGCTGCGCACGCGTGCCACCACGCGCAAGACGGCGGCGGTGGCTTCGGCGCCGGCCGATGCACCGGTAAAGGAAAACAACGCGAAGGAGAAGCGCAAGCTTTCCCCGGAAGATCGCGAGAAGGAAAAAGCGGTGCGTGCCCGCGTGAAGAAAATTGAATCGCTGGTGGAAGGCATGGACAAGGAGCTGCTGGCGATCGAAACGAAATTGGCGGATCCGGCCGTTTATGGTGGCCCCACCGCCGAACTGGCGCGCCTTGGCCAGCGCCAGGCCGAACTGCGCGGCGAGAAGGAGACGCTTGAGTTCGAATGGATGGAACTGCTCGAACAGATCGAGGCCTGAGCATGGCGACCGTGTTGAATGTGCTGCTGCCCGGGCGCGACAAGCTCAGCTTCGTTGACGCCTTCAACCAGTGGCTGGCGCGCGGTACGGCGCTGCCGACGGCCTTGCCCGGCTACATGCACGCGGTCGCCGAGTTTTTCCGCTGGCCCGATGGCCCGTTGCCCGCTGCCGCGTTGATTCGCCAGAGCGTGGCGGGCGATGCCGGCACGGCGCTGTGGGTGTGCGCAGATCCCGCGTGGGTGCAGCCGGAGCTGAGCGGCGCGCGCCTGCTCGGCTGCGGCAATCTTGCGGTAAGCCCCGCCGATGCGGCGAGCATGGTCGATGCACTCAGCGACACGTTCGCGGAAGAGGGCATGACGCTTCTGGTAGGCGATCCGCAACACTGGCAGCTCAAGGTGCCGAACTACGTGCAGGTGCCGACGTTCCCCGAGCCCGAAGAAGCGCTCGGTGCTGATTTGTTCGAGCAGCTGCCCAAGGGGGAGCACGGCCGCCGCTGGCGCGCCTTGCTCAACGAGGCCCAGGTGGTACTGCACAACCACCCTGCCAACGCCAATCGCGCCTATAACAGCTTGCCGCCCATCAACAGCGTATGGCTGTGGGGCGCCGGTACGCTCCCCGAATGGGTTGAATGCGGCCAGTCCCGCATCTATAGCGACGACCTGCTCATCTGGGCGCTAGGCCACAAGGCTGGCGTCGACGTCCAGCCCCGCGCCCCCCTTGCAGGAGCGCGCTCGCGCGCGATCCCCGCCACTGGTGAGGCCGGTCACGCAGAACTTCTGGACTTGCAGGACGTACAACCCTCGGAATTCGATCGCGATTGGTGGCCGTACCTCGAAGCTCGCCTCGAATCCGGTACCGAGCTCCGCCTGGCCTTCGCCGATGGCCGCCGCATCGTGCTGAAGAAAGCCCACCGCATGCGCTTCTGGCGTAAGTCCAAGGCATGAAGACCTGGCGCAAGCGCATGGCGGATGTGGCACCCAGCGGCTGGCCTGCCCATGTCCATCCGGTCATCCAGCGCATTTATGCCGCCCGCGGCGTTACGACGCCGGATGGCGCCGAACACCGCCTTGCACGCTTGCATTCGCCCACGCTGCTCGGCGGCATGGACCGCGCCGTCGAGTTGCTCATCGAGGCGATCGATCGCGATCAGCGCATCGTCATCGCTGGTGATTACGATTGCGATGGTGCGACTGGCGCCGCCGTTGCCCAGCGCGGCATGCGCCTGCTTGGCGCGAAGCATGTCAGCCATGTTGTGCCCAATCGTTTCGTCCACGGGTATGGCCTGAGTGAGGCTCTCGTCGCGTCGCTGGAACCCACGCCCGATCTGATCGTCACCGTGGATAACGGTGTGGCCAGCGTTGCGGGTGTTGCGGCCGCGCATGCTCGAGGCATCCGCGTACTCATCACCGATCACCACCTGCCGGGCGATACGCTGCCGGCCGCCGACGCGATGGTGAATCCGAACCTCGACGGCGATGGTTTTCCCAGCAAAGCGCTCGCGGGCGTCGGCGTCATGTTCTACTTGCTGCTCGCGGTGCGTGCAGCCATGCGCGACGCCGGGCGTTTCGCCGAAGGCAACGAGCCGGACCTCGGTGCGCTGCTGGACTTGGTAGCCCTCGGCACCGTGGCCGATCTGGTGCCGCTCGACTTTAACAATCGCGTATTCGTCGATGCGGGCCTGAAGCGCATGCGCGCAGGCAAGGCGTGCGCGGGCATCACCGCGTTGATCGAGGCCTCGAATCGCTCGGTGTCCACCGTCACCGCTACCGATCTCGCGTTCGCCATCGGTCCGCGCCTGAATGCGGCTGGGCGCCTGGAAGATATGTCGCTGGGCGTTGCTTGCCTGCTTACCGACGATACCGGCGTCGCCCGCCGCTACGCTGAGCAGCTAAGCGCGATTAACCAGGAGCGCCGCGAGATGCAGGCGGGCATGGTCGAGGAAGCCGAGGCCATGGTGTCGCGCGCTGCGCATGTCGATGCCGTGGGCGTCGCGCTGTTCGATCCGGGTTGGCACGCGGGCATCGTGGGTCTGGTTGCGTCGAAGCTGAAGGAAAAACTTCATCGGCCCGTGCTTGCGTTTGCACCCGCAGGCGATGACACCGACGAACTGCGTGGCTCTGCGCGTTCGATTCCGGGATTTCACATCCGCGATGCGCTTGCCGAAATCGACGCGAAGCACCCCGGCCTGATCCTGCGCTTCGGCGGCCACGCGATGGCGGCGGGCCTCAGCATGCAGGCCAGCGCCTTCGAACGCTTCGCCGCGATCTTCGATGCGACCGCACGCGCACACCTGGATGACGACCGCCTGCAGGCGGTGGTCCAGACCGATGGCGAGCTCGATTACCGCGACCACACCCTGGATCTCGCGAAGCAGCTGCGTTTCGCCGGCCCCTGGGGCCAGGCATTTCCTTCGCCCGTGTTCGAGAACGTCTTTGAGTGTGCCTCGTGGAAGCCCATGGGCACGAAACACCTGCGTTTCCAGCTTCGTCACGAGCAAGGCGGCGCGCCGCTCGATGCGGTGATGTTCAGCTGCTACGACGGCACCCCGCCGCCCCAGCGTTTCCGCGCCGCCTACGAGCTCACGGTGAACGACTGGCAGGGCAGGGAAAGCGTCCGTTTGCTCATCACCCACATGGAGCCCATGTAGGAGCGCCCTTGCGCGCGATTCACGCCCCGCCGATATCAATCCCGAGGGTAAAGAGCGTGCACAGCAGGGTCAGGGCGAAAACCGATGTGGCCAGCCAAAGCATGCCGAAACGCGGCTTGCCTTCAGCCCATACGGCCAGCGCGATATATACACCGGGAGCCACGCTGACGTACCGATACATGGATGTCAGCGTTCCGGTCGAAAGCGGCGCAAGAACGGTCAGGCCGGTGAAGATGGCGAGACCTCGCCAGCCTCGCTTCCAGCAGGTGACCATGCTGCAACCGGCCATGACGACGGCCGCGAAATTCACGATCTTTGGGTTCCAGGGCTCCGCCAGCTGAAGTGGACGGTTGATGTAGTCGAGCAAGGCTATCCAGGGGGCGTGAAGCGAACGGCCCCAGATCACCTGGATATCCTTGAAAGCGAGGGGGTTGCCTGTGGCATGCCATAGGTAGGCCATGTATGCCCCCAGCCCCATGCCGACAAGGCCGAGTGGCACCAGGTCACGGGCCCGGCGCTCGCCCCGGTACCACCGGTCAACAAGCAGGGCCGGGGCCAGGAATGCGCCGTTGACACGGGCCGCGCTGGCAAACGCGCCGATGACGGGACTGAGCAGTGGGTGCTTAAGCACCTCACCAAGGAAGGCGGCTGTCACGAGGGTGAAGAACAGCGCCTCGCTGTGCGGCAGCATCATGAAATAGGTGGAGGGCCAGCAGAGAGCGGCGATAACGGCGTAGTCGGCCAGAGCCACGGATGTCGTAACGGTGCGCGCGAGTGACCACAGCAAACAGAAGGCCGCGAAGGCCAGCAGATTCACGAGCAAGACGCCAGACCACAGCCACTCGCCCGTGATGTTGGCCACGCCACGCCACATCATGGGGTGAAGCGGAAAAAACGCCCAGGTGGAGGCGCGGCTGGTATCGAACGGACGCTCCTCGTAACCGTTTGCCGCAATGTCGTGATAGAACGCCGCATCGTTGTGGATGGCGACCCGCCGGAAGCCTTCCGCAATGGCCTTGGGCGAGATTCGTATGTTCATGTTGTCGCGCGAGCCCCAGTGATCCGCAAGGCCTTGCTGCATCAACGGGGTGCAGGCCAGGATCACGATCACGAGCAGGCGCGAGAGAATGAACGGCCAGAACACATGCCGAACGGCAGGCGGCAGGTACTCATGCACGCCGGCCAGCTGTCGCCAGATCGGGCGTGTACGAGGGACAGAGAGGGCACTTGGCTCGGCAGACACGGGGTGGCACTCGCGATGGGCCGCGAGATCATACGGTAATCGCAAGTGATTGCATCCCCCGCAACGGGTATGCTCCGACGCACTTGGACCCAGGGAGATGGCGCATGGCAGGCAGCACGCAGGAACTGGAACGTTTCGTCCACGCCGCGCTGGAACGGGGGCAATCGCGGCAGGCGATAGAAGAGGTTCTGACCCAGGCCGGATGGGCGCCCGAGCAAGTACACCCGGCGCTGGCCGCCTATGCGGATTCGGCGTTTCCCATTCCCGTTCCCCGGCCACGTCCGTATCTTTCCGCCCGCGAGGCGTTCATCTACCTGGTGATCTTCACTACGTTGTACCTGAGTGCGTTCCACCTCGGGTCGCTACTGTTCAACCTCATCGATCGTGCCTACCCGGATACGATCCAGACCGTGGAGTATTTCCGGCTGGGGCCGGATCTTCGCTGGTCGATGGCATCCGTCATCATCGCCTTCCCGGTGTTCCTGCTCCTGTCGTGGCGCAACGAGCGGGCGCTGACGAAGCAGCCGGTGAAGCGGCAGTCCGCGGTGCGTCGCTGGCTGACCTACCTCACGTTGTTTATCGCTGCGGTGGCATTGATCTGCGACTTCACCACGCTGGTCGATCGGTTCCTGGGTGGTGAACTCACGATGCGTTTCGTGCTCAAGGTCATCGTGGCGGCAGTGCTCGCCATCGTCGCATTCGCCTATTACCTGCGCGATTTGCGCCGGGATGAGGTGGAGCCATGACGGGGCGCGGTGTGCTCGGCATCATGGTGTCGGTTGTTATGGTTGTGGCGGTAGGTGCCGGCCTGTGGATCAACGGGACGCCTGGCTATCAACGGATGCTTGCGCAGGATGAGCGTCGGTCGGCGCTCCTGACTTGGTTGGGCACTCGCCTTGAAGTACATGCGTCACACTACGGCTCCCTGCCGGATAGCCTGATCGAGATCGGGACAGAGACTGAAAGGGTGGATCCGGTAACGCACGAGATCTTTGGCTACATGCACAAGGGGCTGGACTATCAGCTGTGCGCCGTGTTCGCGTTGGCGAGTGACACATCGACTCGCCCCGAGATGCCTTTTCGCCAGCATGGCAAAGGGCGCACTTGCTTCGATCGCACCGCAGACGTAAAGAACCCAGGCAAGGCGTACCACCTTGAGGCTTACCGCCTGTAGGCTGCGCGCTCACTAGAAGGAGCTCATCTTGAAAGGACGCTTGCTTGTCGCATTCCTTGCGGTGGTCCCGTTCGTCGTCCAGGCTGCCCCCACTTGTCATGGACAACCTTACGGTGATCTGGCGCAGCGCTTCAGTCGTGCTCAGCCTCTGCCAAAAGCAAGCCTGGGTGTCCCCGAAGGGATCGCTATACCTCTGGACCTGGTCAGCATGTCGGGAGGCGGTTTCGGTTGCGACATGTCGTGGACAGTGGATATCGACACCGGCCACGCGTGGGAGCTGTACCGTTGTGAGGACCCTGGTGCGTTCGACCAGCGCGATTTTTCACGACCCGCCTGGGCCGGTGTTCATTTCAACAGCTACACGGACGACAGGGGGCGCCCGGCGCGCGAGGCCGTGAGGGAGGGCACGCTGGCACCCACCACGCTGGAGAAACTTGTCTGCCTCGCCAACGATGCCTGGAGCGCCGCGTCGTGGGGTGGCGGAACGCAGCAGCTAGCCATGGATGGCTTTAGTGGCCTGCGCATCACGAACGGTCCGAGCATGCGCTCGTACGGGAGCTCGAACTACCCGATCGTCGACAGCCCGGATGGACGGCTCAGGCAGGCGGTTCGTGATGCTGTCGAAGCTGCCGTCGCTCCACACTAACGAATAGGTCGGGGCCTTCCCTGATCCAAATCAGGAAGCTGCGGCGTACTCCTCCGCTTACGGTCCGCTCCGTCCACATTTCTGAGACTGGCGCGGCGTACCGTCCCTTCCATGGCGATGGTGCACTGGGTGCAAATGGGGGAACGGCAATACGCGATCCTGGAAGGGACGACGCGCGCGTTTGCGCGGGTCAGCCCGCAGGGCGACCAGTGGGTCGTACGCTGGCGCTATGGGCCCAAGGCCGGGCAGGGCCTGGTGTTGAAGGGCGTCTCATTGATGCAGCGAATGGTCATGCGCTGGGCGGAGCACAACGAGGCGGCGTTGCGTCAGCGTATTCCGGCGGCGAGCAAGCCGTATGAGCCGCCTTCGGCTCAGGAACGTTATTTCTACGATGCGATCTGGCCTGGATATGTGCCGGCGCATCGTCGGCCGCGGCGGGCGGCTCGGGAGAATCATTAGGAAAGGGTGGGCGGTCGTTGGCTGAATGGCCTTCACATGCCGTGAGTTGAGTCCGGTGGCTGGGGTACCTATATAGCGGTCAGTCCCCTTTCCCTGGTCATACCCCCATGAATGCCGAACGCTTCGTTCAGGCCCTGCAGGATGCCGTGGTCCGCGACAACCTCGCGGTCTACGCGAACCTGTTCAGCATGCCGCCCGAAAACGCCGTGGATCCGCATTGGGTGAGGGCGCTCTCCCTCTTTCAGAACCTGGATGCCGAGGGCAAGGCCACGCTCATGGATATCGTGTGCCAGGTGATGGTCGAGACCACCGCCAACCTGCTCGGTATCGCCGATGGCTGCTGCCCGGTAGCCGGGGTGAAGGGTTCGGTCGGGCTTGTGGTGAATGGCAGGCCGATCGGTGGCGAATTGCAGGAGCTGTTCCTGGAACTCAACGAAGCGGGCTGACGAACGCCCGGCGTGGCTGGCATAGTCGGGGTTCGTTTTCCCCGCAAGGCCATCCATGCGTTCCACCGCCCTGAAGGCCGTGGCGATCGCGCTGCTGTCGGCGCTGTTCTTCACGTTTACCTATGTGCTTAACCGTGCCGTCGTCAGTGGCGGCGGCCATTGGCAATGGGCGGTGATCCTGCGCTACCTGTTTACGCTGCCCATGCTGGCGGCCGTGCTTCCCTTCAAGGGCGGGCTCGGGAAGCTGCCCATCGAACTCCGTTCCCATCCGCGCACGTGGCTCATCTGGAGCACGGTGGGTTTCGTGCTGTTTGGCGTGCCGCTGACGTGGGCGGCGACCAGCGGGCCGTCGTGGCTGGTAGCAGGTAGCTTCCAGATGACCGTGCTTGCCGGGCCCCTGATGGCGCCCTTCATCTACGGCGATGAACGGGCGCGCTGGCACATCGGCTCGCTGGCGATCGGTGCGCTGATCGTCGGCGGGGTGATGCTGCTTCAGTTTGGCCACGCCCATGGTGGCCTGGATGCCTCGGCGTGGCTGGCCGTGGGTGCGGTCGCCTTCGCCGCCTTCGCATACCCATTGGGTAACCGAAAGATCCTTTTGCACCTGGAGCGCACCGGCACGAAACTCGGTCCGGTGCAGCGCGTGTTCGGCATGACGCTCGCCAGCTGGCCGCTGTGGCTGGTGCTTGCCGCGGTAACGCTCGCGACCATCGGGCCGCCGACCCCGCGCGAGGCATTGCTGGCCGCCGGCACCGCGCTATCGTCCGGCGCCATCGCCACCATCCTGTTCTTTCACGCCACCGAGCTGGTCGGTCGTCAGCCCACCGCGTTGGCGGCTGTCGAGGCGATGCAGGCGGCTGAGCTTCTACTCGCTACCGTCATTGGTGTGTTGTTCCTGCACGAGTCGTTCCCGGATGCGGTATCGGGCCTGGGTGCGGTCGGCATCATCGTGGGCATTGCCTTGTTTGCGTGGGTGAGCGGTAGGGAAGGGGTTGCCAAGGACCCGGGCGATCGCGGGGCTTGACGCCATGCCAACAGGCGGACCGCGTAGGCTGGCCCCGCTAACGGAGCCTTCCCCATGAAAACCACAGCTGCCCTGCTGCTTCTCGCCCTGCCACTCGCCGCCATGGCCGAGCCGCCGCCGGGTACCCACGGCCAAAGGGCGCCTGCCGCCGAGCCCATGAAGCGCTTCCAGTGGCGCGATGAGGCGGCGGGGTACACCTTCGTCGCCCCGCCGCGCTGGGCGGGCAAGGTGAAGGCCGTGCCGCTGGCATCGGCCGAGCTGGCGAAGTCGGGTGCCACCAGCGGGGTGAAGTTCGTCGCAGGCACGAAGACCTTGCTGGTGCTACTGGCTTCGGATGATGAGCGTGCCAAGGCCGTCACCGATGCCGGCAACCGGGAACTCTCGCGGCACGATGGGCACATCGTTGCGGTGCATGCCGCCACAGATTCGGGGGATCTGGCCCTCACCGAGGAGGAGTTGTCCCAGGCGGTGCAGTGGGATGGGCAGCAAGCGGGCACCGCCGTCCGTTGAAATCGCCGTTATAGGAGCGCGCTTGCGCGCGATCCGGGTTCGCGGCAAGCCCCCATCGAGCGCGAGCGCGCTCCTACAATTGAGTCGTTTCAAGTATCGAACCGGACGTTTTGCGGTATCGATTCGACTCAATTCAGGGTTTAGCCTAAGCATCAGGTTATTCCCCGGAGGTTCCCGTGGACGGCTCGTCCCCCGCCGCGCCGGCGGTTGTTGATCGGCGCATTCGCCATGGCACGCCCGCGTTCCGGCGTACCAATCTCGCCTTGTTCTCGTCGGGCTTCGCTACGTTTGGCCTGCTGTATTGCGTGCAGCCGCTGATGCCGGCGTTCTCGCGCGACTTCGGCGTGGATGCCGCGACCAGTTCGCTGTCGCTCTCGCTGACGACGGCGGTGATGGCCGTTGGCATGTTGTTCGCCGGCGCCATCTCCGATGCGTTCGGGCGCAAGCCGATCATGCTGGCGTCACTGCTTTCCTCGTCTGTCCTGGTGTTGCTTACGGCCGTGACGCCGAGCTGGGGGCTGTTGCTCGCGGCGCGTGCGCTGCTGGGCGTGACGCTCGCGGGCCTGCCCGCTGTTGCCATGACGTACCTCAGCGAAGAGGTGCACGGCGAATCGCTGGGCTTCGCCATGGGCCTGTACATCGGCGGCAACGCCATCGGCGGAATGAGTGGCCGGCTCATTTCCGGATTCACGGCCGATCACGCGTCGTGGCGTGTCGCCGTTGGCGTGATAGGCGCCCTTGGCCTTCTTGCGGCGTTCCTTGTGGCGAAGGGTCTTCCGCCGTCGCTGCATTTCGAAAAGCGCAAGGCGCACCCGCGCGCCCTCGTCGCCGTATTCCGTGACCTGCTCAAGGACACGGGCCTGCCGTGGCTGTTCGCCGAGGGCTTCCTGCTCATGGGTGCGTTCGTCACCATCTACAACTACGTATCGTTCCGGCTCCTCGCCCCACCGTTCTCGCTGTCGCAATCGCATGTGGGTGCCATTTTCATGGTGTACCTCATCGGCGTGGGTGCGTCGGCCTGGATGGGCGCGCTGGCCGGCAAGCTGGGCCGCGGGAAGGTGATGTGGACCGCGCTGGTCATCATGCTCGTGGGTGTCGCGCTTAGCGCAAGCAGCGTGATCTGGGCCATCGTCGTCGGCATCGCCATGATCACCTTCGGCTTCTTCGGCGGCCATTCCATCGCCAGTGGCTGGGTTGGCCTGCGGGCCAACAAGGCCAAGGCGCACGCGTCGTCCATGTATCTCTTCTCGTATTACATGGGCTCAAGCATCGCCGGCTCGCTGGGTGGCGTTTTCTGGACGCATGGCGGCTGGCATGGCGTCGCCATCTACGTGACTGTGTTGGTGCTGGCGGGACTGGTTATCGCGATAAAGCTGCGCGGCCTCAAACCGCAAGCAGCATCCTGACTCTGTAGGAGCGCGCTCCTACGCAAAGAAAAGCTCAGGCTTTCAACATGAGCCGCATGAAGGCAGTAACCAGCGGCGAATTGTCGGAGCGGCGATGGACGAGGTGCAGTGCGCTGGCCGCATCGGGCGAATCGATCGGCACATAGGCCACGCCTTCCACGTGCAGCAGGCGCATGGATTCCGGCAGCACGGCGACGCCAAGCCCGGCGGCGACGAGGCCAACCATCGTGGCGGATTCACCGGCTTCCTGCGCCACGCGTGGCGCGAAGCCTGCGTTGCGGCACATCGCCTGTACCTGCGCGGCGACGCCTGTGCCGGCGTTGCGGCTGAAGACGACGAAGGGTTCATCGGCAAGCTGCTCCACGCGAACACGTGGGCGGCGGCCTTTGGCCAGGGGATGATCGGCGCGCAGGACCGCAACGAGCGGATCATCCACGAGCTTGCGTGCGACCAGCGGCGGTGGAAGGTCGGTGCCGCGAATCAATCCCACTTGTTGTGTACCTTCCAGCAGCCGTTCGATCTGTTGAAGCGTGTTGTGTTCCTTCAGCACCAGCCGCACAGCCGGGTAGGCTTCGCGAAACGCGCGCACCGCGCGCGGGAACCGTTCGATGAGCGGCGTGCTCTGGGTGAAACCCACATGCAGTTCACCGATCTCCCCACGCTCGGCTCGTCGGGCCAGGTCACCGGCTTCATCCACACGGGCGGTGATGTCGCGGGCCGCATCAAGATAAACGCGGCCCGCATCCGTCAGTTCCACACGGCGGTTGGTGCGCCGGAGCAGGCGCACGCCAAGCTGCGCCTCCAGGTCGCGGATCTGCTGGCTCAGCGGCGGCTGGGAGATGCCCAGCCGCTCGGCGGCACGGCTGAAGTGGAGCTCGTCGGCGACGGCGATGAAGTACCGCAGGTGCCGCAGCTCGATCGTCATGGGGTCAGTCGGGGCGGACGCGAATGAGGCCTTCCTGCGCCGTGCTGGCGATTAGCTGGCCATCGCGCGTGTAGATCATGCCGCGGGCCAGCCCACGGCCGCCCTGCGACGTGGGGCTGTCGAACGAATACAGCAGCCAGTCGTCGATACGGAACTCGCGGTGGAACCACAACGCGTGGTCCAGGCTCGCCATCTGCATGTTACGCGTCAGGTACGAGATGCCGTGCGGCAGCGTGGCGGTGCCGATCAGATGGAAATCCGACGCGTAGGCGAGCAGGGCCTGGTGCAGCGAAAGCGTATCGGCGATCGGTGCGGTCAGGCGGAACCAGATGTGCTGGTAGGGCGGACGCTTCGCCGGGCGTAATTCATCGCGCGGCCATACGTGGCGGAATTCGAACGGGCCATCCTTGCCCAGCCAGCGCTGGGTTTTTTCTGGAAGGCGGGCGAGCTGATCCTCAGAAAGCGCGGGCGTGGTCTCCACGTCTTCAGGGGCCGGCACTTCGGGCATCGACATCTGGTGCTCATATCCGGTCTCGGGCACCTGGAACGAGATGGAGCCGTTCAGGATCGGCTGGCCGTGCTGGATCGCCACGACGCGACGGGCAGAGAACGAGCCGCCATCGCGGGTGCGTTCCACGCTGTACACGATAGGCGCGTCGATATCGCCGGCACGCAGGAAGTAAGCGTGCAGCGAGTGAGCGACGCGGTCGTCCGGCACCGTGCGCTGGGCGGCGGAGAGCGCCTGGCCCAGCACCTGGCCGCCAAAGACGAAGCGGGTGCCGATGTCGCGGCTCTGGCCGCGGAACAGGTTGTCTTCGAGGCGCTCAAGTTCGAGCAGTTCGACGAGCTCGCCGACGTGGTTGTCCTGCATGGGTATCCCTTCGGAACGGTGCGCGATGGCTGCCGATTATAAAGAATCAGGCCTTGATCCGGCCCAGCCGCCCGTCGTCGTATGCGCGGGCCCAGGGGAACTGCGGGCCGGGGTCGCGTTTGCGTGGTACTTCGTTCTCCGGGTCATCGCTGGAGGGCACCATGGCGGTATCCAGGTCCTCATGGCCGGCAATGTGGCGCAGGGAGGGGAAACGGCGGATCAGGTCGTCGAGCAGGGCCCGCAACGCGGTGATCTGCGCCTCGGGGTAGGGCTCGGTCATCTCCTGCTTCGCGGTGTGGAACCAGTCCGGGTAACGGCCCAGGTTCACCAGCTCGATGCCGATGGAGCGAGGGTTGTAGCCGCGGGTGTGGTTGGCCACCCGGTTCGGATCGACGTAGCAGAAGATCGAACCGTCGCGATCGATGTAGTAATGCCCGCTGGCGCCGGTGCCGCGGTCCTCATAAAGCACCCGCTCCCCGTACTCGCGGGCCATGGCCAGGTCAGGCAGTTCGGTGCAATGGATGACCACCAGGTCGACGGAGTCGGCCGCCCGTTCGGGCAGCCGGCTTTCATAGGGCAGGGGGGCGTACAGGATGTCGATCATGCCGCTTTGATAACATAGCCAGTCGATCCGCGTACGGAGACCGCCATGCGCGGCCACATCATTCTTTCCCACGGGTCCGATTCCGGCCCTGACGCCACCAAGGTGAGCGCCCTGGCGGCCACGGCCGAAAGCCTCGGCTGGACCACCCACCGCCCGGATTACCGGGAGGACGACCTGAAGGGCCACGCCGGCTCCATCGATCCGCGCCTGGCGCGGCTGGCGAACGCCATTAAGGCCTCGCCGGTGCCCCCGGTACTGGTTGGCTCGAGCATGGGCGCGTTCGTGTCGGGCCTGGCCTCGCTGGATGCCCCGGTGGCCGGGCTGTTCCTGCTGGCCCTGCCGGCGGAGATCCCCGGTTACCCGCGCGCCTTCGCCGCAAGCGCTGGCCTAACCACCTTCCTCGTGCATGGTTATGCCGACGACGTATGCCCGGTCGAGGGCGCCATCGCCTTCGCCCGCGGCCAGGGTGCGCCCCTGCTGCTGGTGCAGGACGACCACCGCCTCTCCGACACCCTTGGCGATATCGACGCCGAATTCCGCCGCTTCCTGGATAGCCTGGCATGAACTTCTTCGCCACCTGCCCGAAGGGCCTGGAATATCTGCTCAAGGACGAGCTGATCGCCATCGGTGCGACCGACGTGAAGGAGGCCCTTGCCGGTGTCGCCTTCTCCGGTGGCATGGAGGTCGCGTATCGCGCTTGCCTGTGGTCGCGCATGGCCAGCCGCGTGCTGTTACCGCTGGCTGAGTTCGGTGCCGAGACGCCTGAAGACCTCTACCAGGGCGTGCAGTCCATCGCGTGGGCCGAGCACCTGGCGCCGCATGGCACCCTTGCCGTGGATGCCAACACGGCGCTGAGCAAACTCACCCATAGCCAGTTCATCGCGCTGAAGACCAAGGACGCGATCGTCGATCAGTTCCGCACCGCCAGCGGCGCCCGGCCCGATGTGGAAACCGACGAGCCGGATGTACAGGTGAACGTGCGCGTCCGCCGTGACCGGGCCACGTTGTCGATCGATCTTTCGGGTTCGCCGCTGCACCGCCGTGGCTGGCGCGAGCGGCAGGGCGAGGCCCCGCTGAAGGAAAACCTCGCCGCCGCGATGCTCGTGCGTGCGCAGTGGCCACGCATTTACGCCGAAGGCGGGGCGCTGGTGGATCCCATGTGCGGATCCGGCACGCTGCTGATCGAAGGTGCCCTGATGGCCGCGGGCGCCGCGCCGGGCCTGCGCCGCGGGTACTTCGGTTTCCTCGGTTGGCGCAAGCACGATTACGCCCTGTGGAAGCAGCTGTGGGAGGAGGCCAAGACCACCACCGACGAGGGCATGCGCAATCTGCGCCCGGTGTTCTTCGGCAGCGATACCGATGCACACATGGTGCAGACCGCCAAGCGCAACGCCCAGACGGCGGGTGTGGCTGGTTTCATCCACCTCGATCGCCGCGATGCGGTCCACGTGGAGCCGCCGCCGGAGACCCCGCTAGGCCTGGTCATCACCAATCCGCCGTACGGCGAGCGCCTGGGCGACCGCGCCGAGCTGCCGCACCTGTACCGTGCGCTGGGCCAGGCCTTGAAGGATCGCTTCCCGGGCTGGCGTGCTGCCGTGCTCGCGGGCGATGAAGAGCTGGGCCGGGCCATGCGCCTGTCGCCGGACAAGCGCTATGCGCTTTACAACGGCGCGCTGGAAACGCCGCTGCTCACGTTCAGCCTGCGTGCGAGGGGCGAAGCACCGGCGCGCGAGCCGAAGCCGCTCTCCGAGGGCGCGCAGATGCTCAAGAACCGGCTGGAGAAGAACGTCCGCCATCTTCGCAAGCGGCTGACCCGCGAGGGCATCACCTGCTGGCGAGCGTACGACCAGGACTTGCCGGAATACGCGGCCGCGATCGACGTGTACGAAGGCTGGTTGCACATCCAGGAATACAAGGCGCCCCAGGACGTCCCGGTGGACGTGGCGCGTAACCGCCTGCGCGAGGTGGTGCGCGTGGCTGCCGAGGTCCTGGAGATCCCGCGCGACCGCATCGCCGTGAAGACGCGCGAGCGCGGTAAGGGCGGCTCGAAGTACGGCCAGTTCGATCAGCAGGGCCAGTTCGTCGAGGTGCACGAGGGCGGACTTAAGTTCCTCATCAACCCCACCGACTACCTCGACACCGGCCTGTTCCTTGACCACCGCCTGGTGCGCGCCAAGATCCGGGAACTTGCCTCCGGCAAGCATTTCCTCAACCTGTTCGCCTACACCGGCACGGCCAGCGTCTACGCCGCGGACGGCAATGCCCGCGATACCACCACGGTCGATCTTTCCGGCACGTACCTCGACTGGGCATCGAAGAACCTTGCCCTGAATGGCTTTACCGGCAACCGTCACCGCCTGATCCAGGAAGATGCGGTGAAGTTCCTGGAAACCCGTTCCATGCAGTACGGCCTGATCTACGTCGACCCGCCGACCTTCTCCAACTCGAAGAAAGCCGACGACTTCGATGTGCAGCGCGATCACGTCAAGCTTCTCCTGCTTTGCGCTGAGCGCCTGCTGCCTGAAGGCGTGATTGTCTTCTCGAATAATTTCCGCCGTTTCCAGCTTGATCGGGCGGCCCTGGAACCCCATTTCACTATTGAAGACTGGAGCGCACCCAGCATCCCGTTCGACTTCGCCCGCCGCCACGATATCCATGGCTGCTGGCTGCTCAGGAAGCCGTTCGTGAACCCGTGGAAAACGTGAACGGGGAGTGCAGAAAACTTCAGTCCGGATTCAGTGGCCGGGCGCGAATCTGCGCTCACCTGAGGAGGTAACTGTCATGAAAGCCAAGTTCGTTAAGTCCGCCGTCGCCCTTGCTGCCGTGGGCCTTATGGCGTTTGCGCCAGCCTCGTTCGCGGGTGGCTGGGGCCATGGCGGTTACCGGGGTGGTGGCTACTATCACGGTGGCGGTTACTACGGTGGCTACCACCGCGGTGGCTACTACGACCACAGCGGCCGCTGGATCGCCGGCGCTATTGTCGCCGGCACGGTAGGCGCCCTGGTTTACAACGCCACCCAGCCGCGCACGGTCGTCGTCGATCGTGGCCCCGTCTACTACAGCCAGCCGCGCACGGTGGTGTATGACGATGGCCCGGTGGTCACCCGCCGCGTCACGACCACGACCACCACCTACGACGATGGCTACTCGACCCGTTACGTGCGTGACGACGGCTATTGATCGCCGGCTAGCCTGAACAAAAAAAAGCCCGGCTCTCAAGCCGGGCTTTTTTTATGGCCGGTTACTTCGCT
Source organism: Luteibacter aegosomatissinici (assembly GCF_023078495.1). NCBI lineage: Bacteria > Pseudomonadati > Pseudomonadota > Gammaproteobacteria > Lysobacterales > Rhodanobacteraceae > Luteibacter > Luteibacter aegosomatissinici. The sequence goes on from NZ_CP095742.1 coordinate 1,739,923, forward strand.
GCGCCGCTGATCCCCGGGCCGGCACCCTTGTGCTTCGCCTTCTTCTCCAGCTGTTGGTAGGTCGCCTTGTCGATGCTCTCTACGGAGATGATCTGGCAGGGCGGATCGTCGCGGCGGACGATCTTTTCATCAATGCTCCCGCAGATGCGCCCATTACCGATGGCCTGGTTACTGGCCGACGATTTGAACCGCACGCCACCGCCGATACCCATGCGCGGGCAGGCCACGTCGGTGCCGATCTTGAAGAAGTTGGGGCCATTGGCAACGATGACGGTCTGGTCATCCACGACGGAATAGTTCGAGATCCGGTCAGTGCGCATGCAGCTGTTGAACTCGAGCTCGTGGCGGGGCGGGGCCGGGCCATCGGCGGCGCTGGCCGCCACGGAGACGAGGAGCAGGCATGCGGCAGTCAGGTAACGGGCACTCATGGCGAAACCCTCGGTGGTTGGGAATACCACGTTAAGCCCAGTCGCAGCAAAAAACGAGAGGGGGCAGGGGCTTGGTCCACCTTCCGTTAAGGCCCCGGACGCAACCACTCACACCCATTGAACGTTTCCTAGGGCATGGTCATCCGTCATGGCTGACGGATAGTCGGCTGCCCATGGAAACAGACGCATGACCGCTCGTCCGCTCGGCATCATCCCCTCCACGCATTCCGCCGTGGCCCTTGCCGAACGTTTCCTGCGCATTCGCCACCGAACGCGCGAACTGGCGGCGCGGTTGCAGCCGGAAGACACGGTTATCCAGTCCATGCCGGATGCCAGCCCGACCAAATGGCACCTGGCGCATACGACGTGGTTCTTCGAGCAGTTCATCCTGGGGCGTAACGACGCTTACGTGTCGCCCAACCCGGAATGGTTCTACCTGTTCAATAGCTATTACCAGTCGGTGGGTCCCATGCATGCGCGCCCGCGACGCGGGCTGCTGACCCGCCCATCGCTCGACGAGGTCCTCGATTACCGGGCGCGCATCGATGATGCGATCGCCGAACGCATCGCGCGGGCAGACGATGCTGAGCTGCCGGGGCTGGTTGAGCTGGGTGTACAGCATGAACAGCAGCACCAGGAGTTGCTGCTCACTGATATCAAGCACGCCTTTGCGCAGAACCCCTTGGAACCCGCCTACGCTCCCGATGCGCCGCGTGCACTTTCCATTGCTGCTCCACCGTTGCGGTTCGTGCCGTTCGACGAAGGCATCGTCGACGTGGGTTATGACGGTGATGGCTTTCATTTCGATAACGAAGGTCCGCGTCATCGCACGTACCGGCAAGCCGGTTCCATCGCTAACCGTCCTGTCACGAATGCGGAGTACCGTGCTTTCGTCGCTGACGGTGGCTACCGCACGCCAACGCTATGGCTTTCCGATGGATGGGCCACGGTACAGGCAGAAAGCTGGGAGCGCCCTTTGTACTGGGACGAGGCGTGCGAAACGGAATTCACCCTGCAGGGCCGCCGCACCATCGATCCACATGCGCCGGTGTGCCATATCAGCTATTTCGAAGCGGATGCGTTTGCACGCTGGGCCGGTGCACGCCTGCCGACCGAAGTGGAATGGGAGACGATGGCGGCGGGGTTACCCGTACGCGGGAACCTTCAGGATAGCGGGGTGTTCCAACCTCGTGCCGCATCCTTTGAAACACAACTCGGCCAGATGTACGGCGACTGTTGGGAATGGACGATGAGCCCTTATGTCAGTTATCCGGGCTTTCGTCCGCTCGATGGTGCGTTGGGCGAATACAACGGAAAGTTTATGAATGGGCAATGGATCCTCCGCGGCGGTTCCTGTGCCACGCCCGCTGATCATGTGCGTGCGACCTACCGCAACTTTTTTCCGCCCCACGCCCGTTGGCAGTTTTCGGGGCTACGACTTGGAAACGATCGATGAGCGCTCAACCGAATGACATCCGCCTGGATGATCGCCACCCGGATATCGAAGACACCCTGCATACCGTTCGCCGCGGCCTCGCTGCCAAGCCGAAGAAACTGCCATCCCGCCTGTTCTACGATGAGCGCGGATCGGCGCTGTTCGAGGCGATCTGCGAGCAGCCTGAGTATTACCTGACACGCACTGAGATCGCGATCATGCGCGATCACGCAGGAGACATCGCGCAGGCGCTCGGACCTGATGTGCGCCTGGTCGAGTACGGCAGTGGCAGTGGTATCAAGACGCGCATGTTGCTTGAGCACCTTGAGACGCCTGTCGCTTACGTACCGGTAGAGATTTCGCGCACGGCCTTGATGGAGAGTGTCGCTGAGCTGGCCAACCAGTTCCCACACGTGCCCATGCAGCCGGTCTGTGCCGACTTTACCCAGCCTTTGCGCCTGCCCGTGGCGGCGCGTTCGCCGCGCCGCACGGTGATCTATTTTCCCGGCTCTACGATCGGTAATTTCGAAACCAAGGAAGCGATCAAGATCCTCCGCCAGATGCGCGCTGAAATGAGCGATGGCGGCGGCATTATCGTCGGCGTGGATCTGAAGAAGGATCCGGCGCAGATCGAGGCCGCCTATAACGATGCGGCGGGCGTCACGAGGGATTTCACCCTCAACATGCTGGTGCGTCTGAACCGGGAGATCGGCACCGATTTCGACGTGGGCGCGTTCCGCCATCGTGCGCGCTACAACGCGCTTGCCGGCCGCATTGAAACGACGTTGGTAAGCACGAAGCGGCAGGATGTGCACGTGGGGCACGATGTGTTCCCGTTCCGCGAGGACGAGGCCATGCAGGTCGAGTACAGCTGCAAGTACTCGCTGGAAGATTTTGCCCAGATGGCCGGGAAGGCTGGCCTGTCGGTGGCCCAGGTCTGGATGGACGCCGACAAACGCTTCAGCGTGCAGTACCTGGTGCGCTCCACGCCCACGGTCTGATGCAACACCTGTAGGAGCGCGCTTGCGCGCGATGGAGGTTCCGTCGAGAACCCATCGCGCGCAAGCGCGCTCCTACAGGTCCACCGGTTACGTCGGGCGCCTCGCACCCAGCGACACCAGCGTTTCCTGCGCCGTGCGGATGCGCTCGGCGCTGCCGGGCAGCTCCATGATCACGCGCAGCTTGTCCTGCCCATCCATCTTGAAGATGCGCGGCTGTTGCTGGATCAGGCGGATGAGTGCCACCGGATCGATATCCGGCTTTTCACGGAACGTGATGCGCCCGCCATTAGGGCCGAAATCGACCTTGCGAATACCCAACGGCGTGGCCATCAACTTCAGCTGGGCCACGGCGAACAGGCACTTGGCCTGGTCGGGCAGCAGCCCGAAGCGATCGATCATTTCCACCTGCAGCTCGCGCAGGCCCTCGTCGTTACGTGCGCTGGCGATGCGCTTGTACAGGGTCAGGCGGGTGTGCACGTCAGGCAGGTAATCGTCGGGGATCAGCGCCGGCAGGTGCAGTTCGACTTCGGTCTCGTGTTCCGAGGTGAGATCGAAGTCAGGGATCTTGCCCGAGCGCAATGCACGCACCGCGCGATCCAGCAGCTCGGTGTAGAGGCCAAAGCCGATCTCCTGGATCTGGCCGGATTGTTCCTCGCCCAGCATTTCGCCCGCGCCACGGATCTCGAGATCGTGGGTCGCGAGGGTGAAGCCGGCACCCAGCTCCTCGAGTGAGGCCAGCGCTTCGAGGCGCTTCTCGGCATCGGGGGTCATCGCCTTGCGGTCGGGCACGATCAGGTAAGCATATGCGCGGTGGTGCGAACGGCCCACGCGGCCACGCAGCTGGTGCAGCTGTGCCAGGCCGAAGCGATCGGCGCGATTCACGATAATGGTGTTGGCGGTCGGGATGTCGATACCCGACTCGATGATGGTGGTCGACACCAGCACGTTGAACCGCTGGCGGTGGAAATCCGCCATGACCTGTTCCAGTTCGCGCTCCGGCATCTGGCCGTGGGCCACGCGGATGCGTGCTTCGGGAATGAGTTCACCCAGTTCGCGGGCCTGGCGCTCGATCGATTCCACTTCGTTGTGCAGGAAATACACCTGGCCGCCACGGGCCAGCTCGCGCTGGATCGCCTCGCGGACGAGGGCTGGCTGCCAGGTTGAGATCAGCGTGCGCACGGCCGTGCGGTGCGCCGGTGGCGTGGCGATGATGGAGAGGTCGCGCAAGCCGCTCATGGCCATGTTCAGGGTGCGCGGGATCGGCGTCGCGGTGAGGGTGAGCAGGTCCACCTCGGCGCGCAGCTTCTTCAACTGCTCCTTCTGGCGCACGCCAAAGCGCTGCTCTTCATCGACGATGACCAGGCCCAGGTTCTTGAAGCGGATATCGGGCTGCAGCAGCTTGTGCGTGCCGACCATGACATCCACCTGGCCATCGGCCAGGCGCTCCAGCGCGTTATCCACTTCCTTCTTCGATTTGAAGCGGGAGAGGACCTCCACGCGCACCGGCCAGTCGGCGAAGCGATCCGCGAAGTTGCGATAGTGCTGCTGCGCGAGCAGGGTGGTCGGTACCAGCACGGCCACCTGCTTGCCGGCGGTGGCGGCGGCGAACGCGGCGCGCAGCGCGACCTCGGTCTTGCCGAAGCCCACGTCACCGCAGACCACGCGATCCATGGCACGCGGCGCGGCCAGGTCGACGATCACGGCATCGATCGCCCGTTGCTGGTCGGCCGTCTCCTCGAACGGGAAGGTGGCGGCGAACTCTTCGATCATCTGCCGATCCACCGACAGCGCCTCGCCCACCTTGTTTTCGCGCTGGGCGTAGATCGCCAGCAGCTCGGCGGCCACGTCGCGGACCTTCTCGGCGGCCTTCTTGCGGGCGCGTTCCCAGGCATCGCCACCCAGCGAATGCAATGGCGCCAGTTCGGGTGCGGTGCCGGTGTAGCGGCTGACCAGGCCCAGCTGCGCCACGGGCACGTACAGCTTGTCGCCCTTGGCGTATTCAATGGTGAGGAACTCACCCGGCATGTCGCCGACATCCAGGGTCAACAGGCCCTGGTAGCGGCCCACGCCATGGTCGATATGCACGATGGGCGAGCCGATCTGCAGCTCGGTCAGGTCCTTGATGATGCTTTCGGGATCGCGCGCCGCGCCGACGCGTTTGCGTCGCTCGGTGCGCACGCGCTCGCCGAACAATTCGCGCTCGGTCAGCACGGTGAGTGCGGGCTCGTTCAAGGCAAAGCCCTGTTCGAGCGATGCCACGCTGATGGCGAATTTTTCATCGCCAGCGAGGAACGTTTTCCAGCTCTCGGTGTTCACCGGCTTCATGCCTGCGCCGGCGAGCTGCTCGATCAGCGCTTCGCGGCGGCCTGCCGAATCGGCGGCGATCAGCGTGCGGCCGGGGTAATGGGCAAGGAAATGGCGCAGCGCCGTGCCAGGCTCTTCGCCCTTGCGGTTGAGCGGCAGCTCGGGGGCCGGCTGCGTGCCCAGGTCCACGGCGTGTTCGTGGCCTTTCTCGACGACATCGATGCGGACCTGCTTGTTCAGCTGTTCGCGCAGGTTGTCCGGTGGAAGGTAGATCTCCGCGGGCGGCAGCACCGGGCGTTCGATATCGTGCGCGCGCTGGTCGTAGCGGTCGCCCACCTGTTGCCAGAAGGCAGCGGCGGATTCGAGCACGCCTTCGCCGAGCACGAACAGGGCGTTATCCGCGATGTACTCGAACAGCGTTTCCGTCTTCGCGAAGAACAGCGGCAGGTAGTACTCGATGCCGCCGGGCGTCACGCCTTCCTTCATGTCCTGGTAGAGCGGGCAGCGGCGCACATCGATCGGGAAGCGATCACGCAGCGCCGTGCGGAAGGCCTTGGCGGCCTCATCCGTCACCGGGAATTCGCGGGCGGGCAGCAGGTCGACACCTTCCACCTGGTGCTGCGAGCGCTGCGTCTCGGTATCGAACGTGCGGATCGATTCGATCTCGTCATCGAACAGTTCGATGCGGTACGGCTCGCTCGCACCCATGGCGTAGATATCGATCAGCGCACCGCGCACTGCGAAATCACCCGGCTCGGCCACTTGCGGCACGTTGCGGTAACCCGCCGCCTCGAGGCGGCGCTGCTCGGCGCTGATATCCAGCTTCTGGCCCTTGCGCAGCACCAGGCCCGAACCGGTGATGTGCGTGCGCGGCGCGATACGCTGCATGAGCGTGGCAACCGGAACGACCAGGACACCGCGTTTGACCGCCGGCAGGCGGTACAGCGTGGCGATGCGCTGCGAGACCACTTCCGGGTGCGGGCTGAACACGTCGTAGGGCAGCGTTTCCCAGTCCGGGAAATGCAGCACGGGGAGCTCGCCGGCGAAGACGCCCAGTTCGCTTTCGAGGTTATCCGCGCTGCGCGTATCGCGCACCACGACCACCAGCAGGCCATCGTGCGCGCGGGCCGCCTCCGCCACTTCCAGGGCCCAGGACGAGCCATGGGGCACGGCCCAATAGCGGCGGGTCTTGGCGTTGGCGGGCAGGGGCGGGCGGGGCAGGGCTACGGGCATCGGTTCGGGGCGTCTTCAAACAGATAAGTCGACCATTGTACAGGCCGCCGCGTCAGCGCTTTGTAGGCTTGTCGCCCGTCAGTCCGCGTAATCAGGCTCGAAGAAGCTCCAGCGCACATCCTTGAAGCGGGCCTTGAAATCGGCCTCGACGATGTTGATGGCCTCGATCATGGCCCGGGGCGTGGGCGTGGGGGCCATCTTCGCCTTGATCGCCACCATGACATCGGGGCCCATCTGCAGGGTCAGCAGGTTGTAGACCTGGTCGACCTCCGCGCGTGCCTCGAGGAACGCCACCATCTCGGCACGGCGCTTGGGCTCGACGCCCTGGCCGATCAGCAGCGCCTTGACCTCGCGGGCCACGGCCACGGCCACGACGATCAGCAGCACGCCAATGCAGATGGTGCCGATGGCATCGAAGATGAGGTTGCCGGTGATCATGGTCAGCACCACGGCAGCCAGGGCCAGGCACAGGCCGATCAACGCGGCGAGGTCTTCACCGAAGATCACCAGCAGTTCGCTGGCGCGCGTTTCGCGGAACCACTGCCACAGCGGCTGGTCGCCGCGGGCCTTGTTCACTTCCTGCATGCAGCCATGCATCGACACGCCTTCGGTGGCGATCGAGAATACAAGCACGCCCACGGCCAGCCATGGCCAGCTCAGCGGTTCGGCGTGGGTCAGCTTGTGCACGCCCTCGTACACCGAGAACATGCCGCCCACGCTAAACAGCAGGATGGCGACGAGGAACGACCAGAAGTACAGGGCACGGCCCCATCCCAACGGATAGTCCGGGGAGGGCGGCCGCTTGGCCTGGCGCATGCCCAGCAGGAGCAGCCCCTGGTTGCCGCAATCGGCCAGCGAGTGCACCGCTTCGGCCATCATGGCGCCGGACCCTGTAAAAAGGGCGGCGACCAGCTTGGCGACGAAGATGGCGAAGTTGGCACCGAGCGCGAGGAAGATCGCGCGCTTTGAATCAGCGTGGCCCGACATGTGGTTCCCTGTCCCTGAAAGATCGCAAGATCTTACCGGATGACGCCGACGCCCACACCGAAGCTGACGTTTGGATGGCCGCCCTGCATTTCCTTGGCCGTCCAGACGTGCGACTGGTTCACCGACACCAGCGGGAAGGTGTAACTGGCCTGGCCGACGTTGCCCGTGCGCGTGCCGTTGAGGCGACCGGCAAAGGTCACGAGGCCACCGGCCGGGAAGTCGAGGCTTTCCACATAACCGGGCATGGCGGCGATGAAGCGGCCGCTGCCGGTGTCATCCGCCTTGGGGCGCTGCGAGCTGTCCAGGGGATAAGCCAGGACCTCGACTTCGCTGTGGTCGGCGTAGTTCTTGACCTGCACGATGCGGCCACCCCAGATCACATCGGAACTGCCATAGCGCTCCGGCTCACGGGATACCTGCGCCGGCGGTACGGCTACCGTGTTCGGCGTGGCCTTGTAGATGGGCGCCGGTGCACAGCCGCCAAGGGCGAGCGTGAGCAGGGCAGCAGGGACAGCGAGGCGGACGGTGGACGGGCGCATGGGTCGGCTCCTGGCGTGTGACCTGACTTTAGCGCCTTGGTACTGAACGTGGTGGATGCGCCACGTGTAGAGGCGCCGGATCCTTGCCTTCCTCTACCAGCCAGGTCAGCCGGTATTCGGCTTCGCCGGGCTGGCCGAGCAGCTTTGGCAACACTTTCAGGCTATCGCGCAGGGCTTCATCGAGCTTCCACGGCGCGTTCACGATTACCATCCCCGTGCCATTGAGGCGCAGCGGGGACTCATCCTTGTGCAGCAGCAGTTCGGCCATGAGCACGCGCTTGGCGCCGCTCTTGGTGGCCAGCCAGCGGTGGAACGGCTGCACGTGGCTGCGTAGCTTGATCGGGTACCACACGGCAAACATGCCGGTGGGCCACTTTTCCATGGCGGCCTTCAGCGCCTTTTCGATGACGCGGAACTCGGCATCCTGCTGTTCGAACGGTGGGTCGATGAGTACGACGCCGCGTTTTTCCTTCGGGGGCACCAGGGCCTTCATGGCCTCGTAGCCATCGCGGTTGTGCACGTGCACGCGGCCGTCGTGATGGAACAACTGGCGCAGGTTGCCCGCTTCTTCGCTATGCAGCTCGCAAAGCTGCGCCGTGTCGTTCTCGCGCATGAGGTGCGCGGCGATCCACGGCGAGCCCGGGTAGTAACGGATGTCGTCGCCTTCGTTGCAGGCGCGCACGGTCTCGAGCCATTTCCAGAGCAGCGGCGGCAGGCCGGTGGCTGCCTTCAGCTGGGCGACGCCCTCGTCGGCCTCACCGGTCTTGCGGGCCTGCATGCCACGCAGGTCGTAACGGCCGCTGCCGGCGTGGGTGTCGATGTAGCAGAAGGGGGTGGCCTTCTGCTTCAGCGCATCGATAAGGGCCACGAGCACCATGTGCTTCATGACATCGGCAAAGTTGCCGGCGTGGTAGGCGTGGCGATAGTTCATGCGGCCAAGTATAGCCGCTCGGCCCCGCAGCCCGGTTGGGCGGCCGGGGGCCGCTGCGTCTGTAGGAGGCTTAATAGGCCAGCGTGATCCGCTTGCGGGCGGCGTCGCCTTTTTCCAGCCGGTCGAGCAGGCCGATGGCGTAATCCGCCTGCGAGATGTGGCTGTTGCCCTGGGCATCGACCAGCAACTGGTCGCCGCCGATGCGGTATTTGCCCGTGCGCTCGCCGGGCTCGATGTGTGCGGCTGGACTGATGAAGGTCCAGTCGATGTTCGCCTTGCTGGCGCGGAACACCTCCAGCGCCTTGACCATGCCCATGGCCGAGGGCTTCCATGCGGGCGGGAAGTTCGGGTCGTCGATCACGCGCACGCCCGGTGCCACTTCCAGGGAACCGGCGCCACCCACCCAGGCGAAGCGCTTTACGCCGGCCTTCGCGAGGGTATCGAGCAGCACCTCGGCCTGCTTCGGCACGTTGTCCGGGTTGGGATCGTTGACGCTGGCGATAGCGGCCTCGGCGCCCGCGAGCGCGGCCTCGTAGCTCGCCGGAGTGAGCAGGTCGCCCTTGGCCACCTTCAGATGGGGGTTCTGCACGGTCAGCTTGGCGGGGTCGCGGACGATGGCCGTGACGTGGTGACCACGGTCCAGGGCCTCCTGCAGGATGACCTTGCCGATGTTGCCGGTGGCGCCGAAGAGCACGATGTTCATGGAGGGTCCTTGCGATGGGAAGGGAGCTGGCCGTTAGCATGCGCCTCTCATCGTTTCGCAAAAACACCTTATTTCGCAATTCATCGTAAAGTATGACTTTACGATTGCCGGGTGCCCCCATGGCTAATGACATCAACCTCAATCGCCTGGCGGTGTTCGTCACCCTGATCCGCGCCGGGTCGTTCACGGCGGCCGCCGAGCAACTGGGCACCACCAAGGCCATGGTCAGCCAGCACCTGGCGAAGCTGGAGGAGGAGTTGGGTATGACCCTGGTCCTGCGCAGCACGCGGAAAATGTCGCTCACGGATGCCGGTGAGCGGTTCTACGAGGATTGCGCCAGGGTGGTGGCCGATGCCGAGGCGGCGATCACGCGCCTGGGCGAATGCCGCGACACGCCGATGGGGACCCTGCGTATCGCCGCGGCCGGCGACCATGGCCCCTTTATCGTGGCCCCCGCCCTGGCCGAGTACGTGCGCCGTTACCCGCAGGTCCGGCCGGAACTGGTGGTGAGCGACACCATCGTCGACCTGATCGCTGAACGGTTCGATGTGGCGATCCGCATCGGCTGGCTGCGTGATTCGTCACTGCGTTCGGCGAAGCTGGCCGATGTGCGGCAATGTCTGGTTGCTACGCCGGCGTACCTTGCCGAGCACGGGGTGCCTGCCACCCCCGAAGCGCTCGCGAAGCACCGTTGGGTCGCCCTTACGGTGCTGCCGTCACCGACCCGATGGACCTTCACCGATGCGGCCGGTGAAGCGAAGGCAGTGCAGGTGGACCCGGTGGCCAGCGCGAACAGCACGCTGGCCGTGCATGCGCTGGTAATGGCCGGTGTCGGCATCGCCGTGCTGCCGGATTACGTCGCCCACGACGACCTGGTGGCGGGGCGGCTTGTCGCGTTGCTGCCTGGCCAGCAACTACCCACTGGCGGTGTCTATGCCGTGTACGCCGGCCAGCCCACCGTGAAAGTGCGCTCCTTCATCGATCTGCTGAAGGAGCGCATGGGCGTGCCGTGAGGCGCGCGGGTTACATCACATCCTTGCCCAGGCGCAGGTTGATGCCCAGCTGGGTGGCGAGTACGCGCATCTGCTCATCGTCGCGCGACGAGGTGATCCAGCCGGCGTAGACATCGTCCTCATCGGCTTCGCGCGACCACAGCGTGTAGCCACGCTCGTTCAGCGAATCGAACGCGCGCGAGAAGATCTCGGGCCCGTCGACCTCTTCGTGGAACTCGTCGTCATCGGGGTCGCCACCCCAGTCGATCTCGACCCCGCTCCAGCGCGATACCAGCTCGTTGATCGCTTCGATCAGCGCGCGGGTGTCGTCAGCATCCACCTCGAAGCCCGAGCGCCAGTCGATGACTTTCGCCACGATGGCCATGGGGTCGTCTTCACCTTCCTCTTCGACGTCATCGCGGTATGCGGTGAACTGCTGCATCGCGGCGTCTTCGTCGCCGGGATTGATCAGGAGCAGAAGGTGCCAGACCTGCGATTCGACGCTGTCTTCTTCCTCGTCGTCGTGCTCGCGTTCGTACTCGTAATCGTCGTCGTAATCGCTCATGGGGATAGGCCTCGTGCGTAGGCGTGAATGATGACATAGGGCCGGCGTCGCCGTTTTGGCGAAGTGTGTTGAGTTGACAAATGCACGACGCGGTGCAACAAATGGCAGGCGGCCAACCGTTCCATGGCCGCGGCCCACTGCCATCCGCCGCCTTCGGGCGGCAACAGCCAGGCGAAACAACCTCCCAGTGAACACACACAACCACCACACGCCCAACCTCCCGAACATGTCCGCGGCCATGCCGCGATGTTTCGTGGTGCGCGCGTGTTGTTGTTGCCTGGGCTGATCCTGGCGCCATCTCCACGCTTGTAGCGCGCTGACGAAGTAAAGACCGCGGGTTCGCCCGCGGCCTACGTCGCCGTCCCTGCCGTCCATCCTTTTGTCACCCTGGTGTCGCTCACGCGCCGCCACGGGCGCTCGTTGCTTATTTTCATCCCCAGGGGAATTGCACCTCATGTCTTACCGTTCCATGCGCCGTCGCGCGCCGTTGTTCATCGCCGTGTCGTTGGCCCTTGCGGGCACTGCGCAGGCCCAGGACGCCGCCAAGGCCAGCAATCTCGATACCGTGATCGTCACCGGCACGCGCAGTACCGAACGCACCGTCTCCAGCTCGCTGCAGCCGATCGATGTGATCACGCCGCAGCAGCTCCAACAGACCGGCGCCACCCAGCTCACGGCGGCGCTGGCGCGGCTGGTGCCATCCTTGAACTTCCCGCAGCCCACTACGATCAGCGGTGCCGAAGTGGCACGGCCCGTCACGCTGCGTGGGCTCAGTCCGGACCAGGTGCTGGTGCTGATCGATGGCAAACGCCAGCACGCCGGCGCCTTCCTGAACCTTGGAGGTGCGATCGGCCGCGGATCGAATCCGGTGGACCTGAATGCGATTCCCATCGCCGCGATCGAGCGGATCGAGGTGCTGCGCGATGGCCAGTCGGCACGCTATGGCTCGGATGCGATCGGCGGCGTCATCAACGTCATCCTGAAGAAGGGCGGCGAGGGCGGCCAGGTCACCGCGAAGTTCGGTGGCTACGATGCGGGTGACGGCCTGCAACGCCAGCTCAGCGCCGATACCGGCTTCAAGCTGGGCGACAAGGGCTCGATCCACGTGGCGATCGATACCCAGAACAACGACGGGACCAACCGCGCGGGCCGCGACTACGGCAGCTCGGCCGTGGGCACGACCTACGGCAAGAAGGTGTACTGGCTGGGTGACCCGGCCGTGCAGTCGAACAAGGTATCGCTCACCGGCCAGTACGAGTTCAGCAAGGCGGCCGAGGTGTACTTCACGGCCATCTACCGCCGCGACCGCGATGAAACGGCCAGCCTGTACCGGCACCGCGGCGACTCCACCAACGTGCCGGCGATTTACCCGCAAGGCTATTTGCCGATCAGCATCCCGATCGTGAGCGATACCACGCTCACGGCCGGCCTGCGCGGCGAGCTGGGCGATGGCTGGCATTACGACGTCTCCGCCACGCACGGCTCCAATGAGTACGACCAGCGCAGCCACTCGATCAATGCCGACTGGTATAAGGCATATGGCTACACACCGTTCTTCATCCAGGGCGCGGATTACAAGACCCAGCAGCAGACGGGCAACGTGGATATCAGCAAGGAGTTCACGCCGAGCTGGCTGCCGAACTCGGTGAGCGTGTCGTTCGGCCTGGAATACCTGCGCCAGGCGTACAAGGTGACCCCGGGTGATGCGGTGTCGCAGTACGGCGCCAATGGCGGCATCACCGGTGACCTGCAGGGCAACTGGCAGCGCCACGATGTCTCCGAGTACATCGACCTGGAAACCAATCTCACCGATCGTTTCGCGGTGTCGCTCGCGGGCCGCCATGAGCACTACAGCGATTTCGGCGGCACCACGTCGGGCTCGCTGTCCGGCCGCTTCGACTTCACCCCGCGCTTCGCCGTGCGTGGCAGCGTGGGTACCGGCTTCCGCGCACCCACGCTGGTGCAGCAGCACTACGCGGACATTTCCTCGCAGCTGCAGGACCTGGGCCAGGGCCAGGTCCTGGTGCAGTCGGGCACCTTCCCGGTGGATGCGGCGGCGGCCTCGCTGCTGGGCGCGGAGAAGCTGAAGCCGGAGAAATCGCGCAGCGCCACGCTGGGCCTGGTGGCGGAGCCGCTCACTGGCTGGAACGTGAGCGTGGACGTGTACTGGATCAAGATCACCAACCGCATCAACCTGTCGTCGAACATCCCGGTCAATACCCCGGCGGTGAACGCCTACCTCGCCGCGAACGGCGTGGATGCGAACTACCAGTCCATCCGCTACTTCACCAATGCCGTGGATACGCGCACGCGGGGTATCGACTTCGTCAGCCAGTACGGCTTCGATTTCGCCAATGGCGATCGCCTGAATACGACGCTCGGCTGGGCGTACAACGAAAACGAAGTGACGAAGGTGAAGCCCAACCCGGCCATCCTCGATGAGCTGGGTGTCGCCGTGCAGCGCGTGGAGCGCCGCGAGCGGCTGGGCCTGCTGGGCGATACGAACCCGCGTACCAAGCTGGATGTGGGCTTTGATTACCTGCACGGGCGCTGGGGCGGCCACGCCAACGTGCAGCGTTACGGCAGCTACACCGTTTACAGCAACAGCGGCGCGGCGCTCGACCAGAACTTCGACCACCGCTGGACGCTGGACCTTTCCGCGGATTACACGCTGGATAGCTGGACGTTCACGGCGGGCGCCGACAATGTGACCAACGCGCGACCGGAGCAGGTGAAGTACGCCAACTCCACCAATGGTAACTTCAAGTACAGCCTGTTCTCGCCACTGAGCTGGAACGGCCGTTACTACTACGCCAGCGTGACCTACCGTTGGAAGTGATAAGCATGCGTGTACTTTTAACTTCGTTTGTTCTCGCCGTCGCCGCCGGCGCAGTCGCTGCGCAGGAGGCTCCGCTGGTGGGCTTTGGCCCATCCGCCGCCGCTGCGGAACGCGGTATCGAGCAGCGCGTGGACGGCACCATCGCCAAAGCCGATCTGGATGGGTGGCTCAAACAGCTGACCTCCGCGCCCAACCATGTCGGCTCGCCGCACAACAAGGCGAATGCTGACTTCATCGCGGCCAGCCTGCGTAGCTGGGGCTGGGATGTGAAGGTGGAGCCGGTGCGTGTGCTTGTGGCGTATCCGACGACGCAGAAGCTGTCGCTGGTCGGCGGCGATCATTATGCCGCCGACTTCACGGAGCCTGAGGTGGCGGGCGATCCCGACACGGCCCATCGTGCAGGCGTCCTGCCTGGCATGGAGTCGTACAGCCCCGATGGCCGCGTCGATGCGCCGCTGGTGTTCGTCAACGAGGGGCTTGCACGGGACTACGATGAGCTCGATCGCCTTGGTGAATCGGTAAAGGGCAAAGTGGTCCTGGTGAAATCCAGCGGGGCCGGCCGTTGGGTGAAACCCCGCCTGGCCCAGCAGCACGGTGCCGTCGGTGTGGTGATCTATTCCGATCCCGAGGCCGACGGTTTCCCGAAGGGCGATGTGTACCCCACGGGTGCCTGGCGCACGGATCGCACCGTGCAACGTGGCACGCTGGGGATCGATAGCGTGCTGGATGCCAAGGGGGCGAAGACCCTGCAAACGGAACACCACACGGCCGATCTGTCGATCCCGGTAGTCACGATCGGCTACGGCGACGCGGCGCATTTCCTGAGTGCGCTGGGCGGCAAGGCCGTACCGTTGCGGTGGCAGGGTGGTTTGCCGCTCACGTATCACGTCGGCGGCGATGCACCGGTGCACCTCGAAGTCGCTTCGCCGTGGGAATGGCGCACCCTCTACAACGTGGTGGCCACGCTCAAGGGCAGCACCTGGCCGGACGAATGGGTGATCCGCGGCGTGCATCACGATGCGTGGGTCTATGGCGCATGGGATCCGCTGGCGGGCACCACAGCGTTGCTCGCCGAGGCGAAGGCGCTTGGCGAACTCGCAAAGGCAGGGCAGCGGCCGAAGCGCACGCTCGTCTTCGCCAGCTGGGATGGCGAGGAGCTTGGCATCCTCGGCTCGAAGGCATGGGCGGAGCGCCACGCTGCCGAGCTTGCGACGCATGCGGTGTTCTATCTCAACAACGACACCACGGGGCGCGGTTTCCTTTCCGCCGGCGGCGATCCCTCGCTGGCCGCACTCATTGATGGCGTGGCCACTGACCTGCGTGATCCGGAAACCGGTGCGACGGTACAGGCCCGTCGGCTGGCGAAGCGCGCGGTGGATGCGGCGGAGAAGGGCAAGGACGCCGATGGCACGATCATCCCGGAACGCCTGGGTACCGGCTCCGATTACCTGCCGTTTGCCCACCGCTTCGGCGTGCCGTCGCTCCACGTGCGCTACGGTTACGACCGCGACGGCGACGAAGAGAGCGTGCCGATCTACCACTCGCTGTACGACACGTACACGCACTACCAGCGGTTTGGTGATCCGGGCCTGGCTTACGTGAGCCTGCTGGCTAAGACCAATGCGCGTCTGGTGCTGCGCACCGCGAATGCCGACGCGCTGCCGTGGCGATACACGACCTTCGCGCAATCGTTAGGCAAGGATATCGACCGGCTACAGGCCGGTGCGTTGAAGGCGCACCAGGACGCGGCAAGGCACAACGCACTGGTTGACGCCGATGCCTATCGCCTTGCTTCCGTCGCGTATCGCCAACTGGCACCACCGGCACGCATCGACGATCGCTGGCAGGCGCTGGACCTGTCCGGTTTGCAGGCAGCGCAGAAGGAACTGCTCGCCGTGGCCACTGCGTACGACGCCGCCGCTACCCGAGCAGGCGACCTGCCTGCGGCAAAGGCGGCCAGGGTCAACGCGGCACTTCGCGAATTCGCGACGGTATGGCTCCAGCCCGCTGGGCTACCGCAACGCCCCTGGTACCGCCACCTCCTCCAGGCCCCCAGCCGCAAGGAAGGCGAAGAGGTTGCGCCACTCCCCGGCATCGGCGACGCCATCGGCGCAAAGGACTGGAAGCAGGCCGCGCAAGAAATCGCGCTGACCACGGAAGCAACTCGCAAGGCCACCGCGGTGCTAAAGAAAGCGACCACGCTCCTGTAGGGGCCAAAGCTTCTCGCGCCGACTTCACACCCACCGGCTATAGTCCGCCCCATGACCGGACAGCCCAAACCCCACTGGTGGGCCCGGCGCTACGTCGAGGCCCGCCCCCGTTTGCTGGTAGGCGCTCTCGTCGCCGCCGTCACGATCGGCATCCTGGAGACGACACGCATCCCCCACGCGTTGTCGTTCATGCTGGGGTTTGACCTTGGCGCGCTGGTGTACCTGCTGCTGATCCTTCGCATCTTCGCCCACGCGGATAAGGCGACGATCGAGGCGCAGGCGAAGGCGCAGGATGTGGGGCGCTGGACCACGCTGCTGGCGGGTGTGGTGCTATCGGCTGCGGTGCTCGTGGCGGTGAGCACGGAGCTGGAATCGGCGCAGAAGGGCGGGGCGATCGCTATCGCCGTGGCCGCCAGCACGATCATCCTGGCCTGGGCGTTCATGAATACGCTGTTCGCACTGCACTACGCGCACGGGTTCTACGGCAACTTTGGCGACAAGCACAAGGGCCTGGATTTTCCCGGTGACGAGGATCCGGACTACTGGGACTTCGCGTACTTCTCGTTCACCATCGGGATGACCTTCCAGGTTTCGGATGTGCAGATCTGCACGCGGTACCTGCGGCGCATCGCGCTGATGCATAGCGCGATCGCGTTCTTCTTCAATGTGTTCATCATTGCGATCAGCGTGAATATTGCCGCCGGTAAAGCCTAGGGTGGACCCAGTCAGCGACGGTGGGCGTGCAGGCAGGTGATCACGCTCAGGCCGACGCACGCCATGGCGATCCATTCGGTGAGGACAGGCACGCGCCATTCCCAGAGGAACCCGTAGAGCAGCGCGAACAGGGTTTCGAACAGGATCATCTGGCCGACCAGGGTGAGCGGCAGCATGCGGCTCATGCGGTTCCAGAAGTTGTTGCCCAGGATCGATGCGAGCACGGCCATGCCGGCGCTGATCGCGGCGAAGCGCGTCCAGGCGACCACCGTATGCGCGGTGGTATCGAAGTACAACGCCGCAGGCACCAGCAGCAGCGAAAGCGCACCGGTGACCAGGCCCGTGAGCAGGTTCCAGTCGTGGGCGGAGACATGCGGTAGCTCGTGCAGCCACCGTGCGTTGCGCAACGCATAGATCGTCCAGGAGACGAGTGCCGTGACAGCGCACAGAAACCCCACGGCCCGGCGCCATTCGAACGCGCCACCGCCGGCCAGCGCCTGGCCGCCGATGCAGAGGATGGCGATGGCACTGAACAGCAGCGATGGCGCGAGGCGTCGTAGCGGCACCGCACCCACGGCGCGGCTGCCCACCACGGTCACCGCCACGGGCAGGAAGCCGATGACCAGCGAGGCCATGGCCACACCACCCCATTGCACGGCGGTGGCGAGCGCGATGTAGTAAATGATGTTTGCCAGCAGGCTGAGCCCGACGAGGGCACGCCAATGGCGTGGTTCCATCCACCCACGCAGCGCCGGCCAGCGCGGGACAAGCAGCACCGCGGAAACCACCCCGTAAACAAGGTAACGCCCCGCAGCCAGTTGCAGGCCGGTGAAATCACGAGCGAGCTGCGGTGCGACGAACACCGTGCCCCAAAGTGCCCCGGCCACGATGCCGAAGAGGATGCCCAGGGTCAGGTTGGCCTTGCCGTCCACGCGGATTCCTTGAAGTACGCACCGCCATGATGGCAGCGCTACCGCGCCATGGGCTTGGCAGGGGCTACGGGATTTTTGTCGCCGCCTCGCGTTGCTGCCGGCGGTAGGCCGCGGGCGTCGTATCCATCGCGTCGCGCATCGCTCGGGTCATGGCGCTCTGGTCGCCGTAACCGACCTCGGTCGCGATCGTGGCGATAGGACGGTCGGAGCGCGCCAGCCACTCGCGGGCACGCGCGAGGCGCCGCTCGGCGAGCCACGCGCGAGGGGTCGTGCCGAGTTCGGCACGGAAGAGCTCGTGCACGCGGCTGGTACTGAGGTTGGCGTGCCGGGCCATGTCAGCCGCCGTCCATGGCAGGGCGAGCGCCTCTTCCACGGCGGCCAGCATGGCCTGTAGCCGGCTAAGCGGACGTGGCCGCTGGCGGCCCAGTGCATCCAGTAGCAGGGGTACCCAGCGCACGAGCTGATCCGCTCCGTGCGTGCCCTCCTCGACCAGCAGGCGCATGTAGTCGACCAGCGCCACCGCGGGCGGTGCCATGGGTACGAAGGCCTCGCTGGCCAACCGATCGGCAAGGGCATCGGGGATATCGACCCCTGCCACATCGAGGACCAGCGACTGGTTGGGCCGGTCGCCGATGGTGGTATGCCACGCCTGGGTCGGTACGTAAGCTGCGCGCGCCACACCCAGGCGGCCTTCGCGGCCAGCGATGTCCAGGGTCAGCGACCCGCGGACGGGCAGCACCAGTTGCGCCCAGTCGTGGCGGTCGGTGCCGGTATCGCCGTCGTAACTACGCAGGCTGAGGTCCGGTTGGGCGGGGAAAGCGGCCATGGAAGCCATTCTAAGCGCAGTTGCATGCCCATTTTTCTTATTGACGCGTTGCGGCATTGGGGGGATCTTCCGTTCAGCCGTCCATACGGCAGGGCCTTTTCGGCCCGTAACAACGGGGGAATCACCATGAATGTGCCAACCTTCATCCGGGTGACGGGGGTCACCCTGGGCCTTGTTTTTGCCGCCAGCCCTGCCTTTGCGCGTGGCGACGAAACTCCGCCCGACAGCCTGTGCACCGTGCTGGGTACCGCCGCGCGTTACGTGGGTACCACGGTGACCGTGCGTGGCGTCGCCACCAGCGAGGGCAAGGTCGCCACGCTGGCCGATGCGACCTGCAAGGGCGGTGTCGCCCTGACCATCGATGATGGCAACGGCCGCAAGCGCGATGTATCCAGTTTCCGCCGGATCATCTCCGAGAAGAACGTCCGTGCGGATGCCACGGTGTTCGGCCGCTTCACCTCCACCGGCGATGCCGCCGCGCCGTACGCGATCGATGTGTACAGCGTGCGCGACGTGGTGGAAGTGCCGGCCGACGGCACCTGATTCACAGGGTTAGGCGGCCGGGCGGCGCCATGCCGCTGGCCGCCACGCGATAAGCAGCGCCACCACGATCAGTGGCAGGGTGCTCCATGCCAGCGCGCCTGCACCGGCGCGGTCCAGCACGGCGCCGCCTACGATGCCGCCCAAGGCCAGTGCCACGTTCCAGCCGGTGACCAATAGCGACTGCGCGACATCGGCCGATTCGCCTGCGTTGCGTGCCAGGGCGGTCTGCAACAGCGTGGGCGTGGCGCCGAAGCCCACTCCCCATACCGCCAGCGCCGCGACGAGCACCGGCAGTACGTGCGGGAACATCGCGATGGCCAGCGCGGAGGCCAGGAAGCCGATGACACCGCCGACAACGAGCGCGCGCATGTGCGCATCACCGAACGCACCCGCGAGCCAGATGCCAGCGACCGACGCCAGCCCGAACACCAGCAGGTAGCGATCCACCGCGGCGCCGGCACCCGCCGTGGCCACGAGTGGCGCGATGTACGTGTAGATGATGTTGTGCGCCAGGATGAAGACGAGCAGGGTGCCCAGCACCTGCGCGACACCCGGCAGGGCGATCACCTTGCGCAGGCGAAGCGGCCCAGGATTCGTTAGCCCAGGGTAATCCGGCAGCGCGAAACGCGCCCACGCGAAGAGGCCCACGCTGAAGGCCGACATGATGCCGAACGTGGCGCGCCAGCCGATGGCGTTGCCCAGCCAGGTGCCCGCGGGGATACCCAGCGACAGCGCCAGCGGTGCGCCGACCAGCGCCACCGCCATGGCCCGGCCTTGCCGTTCGCCAGGCACCATGCGCAGGGCATGCCCCGCCACCAGCGCCCAGAGCAGGCCGCCACTCACGCCGGCCACGAACCGCGCCGCCAGGATCAGCGTGTACGAGCCCGACAGTGCCGTGATCGTGTTCGCCACGGCGAAGCCGGCAATGGCCGTGAGCAAGAGCGGCCGCCGGTTGAAGCGCCGCGTGTGGGCGACCACGGGGATGGCCGCAAGCACCGAACCCAGCGCATACACCGTCACCAGCTGGCCAATCAGCGCTTCACTCACGCCCAGGCTCGCGCTCATCGTGGGCAGGAGGCCGGCGGGCAGCGCCTCGGTGATGATCGTGATGAAACCCGCCGCGGCCAGGCACAGCAGGCCGGTCCAGGGGAAAACGTGGGGTACGGCCGTAGCCTCCCTCTGCATCCGGGTCATCGGGAATCTCCATGAAAATCAATGGCAACGAGCATAGGTGGGATGCGATAGCGGATAAAGCCGGGTAGAGTTCGCCTCATAAGGGACAAAAATGTCCGCAATCGGGAATCTGCTGTGGATAGCTTCGGCAGCCTGCACACCTTCGTCCGTGTCGCCGAGACGCGCAGCTTCGTTGATGCCGGCCGTGTGCTCGGCGTCTCCGCCGCGGCCGTGGGCAAGAGCGTCGCCCGCCTTGAGGCCTCCATGGGGGTGCGCCTGTTCCACCGCAGCACGCGCAGCGTCACCCTCACTGCGGAGGGGCATTTGTTCCTCGCCCGCTGCCGACGGATTCTCGCGGAAGCGGAGGCCGCGAAAACCGAACTCTCCGAACGCGTGGGTAACCCGCAAGGGCGGTTGCGGGTGAGCCTGCCAACCGTCAACGATCTCGTCTTGCCGGTGCTCGCGGATTTCGTCGCGGCCTACCCCGATATCGTGCTCGATCTGGATTTCACCGACCGCATGGTGGATGTGATCGAGGAGGGTTTCGATGCCGTGCTGCGCGTGGGCGAGCCGGCCGACTCGCGGCTGGCGGGGCGTTACCTCGGTAGTTTCAATCGCTACCTCATTGCATCGCCCGCGTATCTCCGCGAACACGGCACGCCGCGCACACCTGCCGATCTCGTCAGGCACAAGTGCATGCACTACCGCTACCCAAGCACGGGCCGACTCGAGGTGTGGCCGCTGCGGGGTGGCGCGGAGTTGCGCCTGCCCGAATCACTCGTGTGCAACGATATCCAGAGCCGCGTGCACTTCGCCGCGCGTGGCCACGGCATCGCTTTCGTGCCCGATCATTCCGCCCGGCACGCGCTTGCGAATGGATCGGTGGTGACGCTGCTCGATGCCTACCTCGACGCGTCGAGCAGCTTCCATCTGCTGTGGCCGTCAGGCCGCCATGTGCTGCCCAAGCTTCGCGTATTCATCGATTTCTTCAGTGAACACATGTTTCCTGACGGCACGTTGCGCGGCGGAACGCCGCACATGCCCGATATCGCATCACGCTGATGTCGTTGTGCGAGGCGTGCCCCTGCGGCAGCGGGCAAGGTAGGACGAGCGTGCAGGGTGGTTTAGACCAACTGGACTTCCACGCCTTGTTCGCGCAGCGCGTGGATGGCGTCCTTCGGGGCGCTGGTGTCGGTGATCACCACGTTGATGCCGCTGATGGGGGTGATGACGGCGAGGCTGCGCTGGCCGATCTTGCTGGCATCGAGCACGGCAACCACTTCGCGTGAGCACTTCACCATCAGTGCGTTGAGGCTGGCTTCCTGAGGATCGGGCGTGGTCACGCCCACCTTGGTATCCAGGCCATCCACGCCCAGGAACAGGCGATCGGCGGAGAGGCGGGCGAGGGCACGTTCGGCGTCCATGCCCACCAGTGAATAGGACGTCTGCCGCAGCATGCCGCCCAGCATCATCACGCGCACCGTAGGCAGCCCACTGAGTTCCAGCGCGATATTCAACGCATTGGTGATAACCGTGAGCGAGCTCCACTTGCGCTGGCGGATGCAGCGGGCGATCTCCACGGTGGTGGAGCCGGAGTCCAGGATGATGGTTTCCCCATCGCCCACCATGCGCGCCGCCGCGTCGCCGATGCGGCGCTTCTCCGCGAGCCGGCGGGTCTCCTTGATCAGCAGGGGCACATCCTGGGGCGAGGGTTCCGCTGGCACGGCGCCGCCGTGCGAGCGCTTGGCTGAGCCGGCCAGTTCCAGGGCTTCCAGGTCGCCGCGAATCGTCACGGCGGAGACCGCATAGCGCGTGACCAGGTCATCGACGGTAACCCGGCCTTCCTGTCGGAGGAGTTCGACGATGGCGCGCCGGCGCTCCTCGATCAGCAGTTTCTTCGGCGGCGCCTTGCCGCGTCGTTCGCTCATTCGCTTTTCTAATCCAGGCGCAGCAGGCGAGCCGCGTTGTCGTGGTAGACCTTGCGCAGGATAGCCGAAGACAGGCCCAGGCCGTAGATGGACCAGCGCCCCTGTGGCGGTGTATCCGCCGGGGCGTAATCGAAGTACTCGTCCTCGGTCTCGAGGAACCGGTAGTAGATCTCGTAGAGCTCATCGCACAGCAGCTGTTGCGGCACCGCGTTGCCGTAGGGCGGGGGCACCGCATCGGTGCCAAACAGCACGCGATCCTGGAACCGATCGATGAACGCCCGGCTCCGCCGCGGCTGGCGGCCCAGTTCGCCAATGCGCGCGCTGATATCCACCATCGTATTCGGGAAGCGGGCGAGGGTGGCGGCCAGGTCGTCGAGGCGTTCCCCCTGATTGCCGACGTGGAGCAGGACGAAGGTCGTGCCGGGGTGCTTCGCGATCACCCGGTCGCGCGCGGCCATGAGCTCGGCGTGCGATGGGTAATCCCGGCCGTAGAACGACCAGTCCGGGTGTTGGGCGAGTTCTTCGTAGCGCTCGTTGTGGCGGTCGGTCGGCTGGAAGAACGCGAGCGGGTCGGCCGTGTGCAGGAACACGGGTAGCCCGTAAGTTGCGCAGGTTTCCCACATGGGATCAAACCGCGGGTCGTCGAGCCCAACGAGCGCACCGCTGTCGATGCCCTCGCGCAGGTACAGGCCCAGGGTCTTTAGCAGCTTCAGGCCGCGGGCCCCCAGCCGTGCCGCCGCGGCCAGCGCATCCGCCTGCAGCGCCGGGTAATGCGCCTCGCCGAACAGGTGGAACGACGGTTCGGTGAGGGTGAGGAAGCGCCCCGGGGCAGCCCGGTCGAAACGGGCGATGGAATCCTCGAGCCCACGGCCGACGCCACCGGTGAGGTTCACCATGCAGCGGATGCCCTTGCGGTCCATCAGGGGCAGCACGTCATCCGGTGCGGCGAACTGCACCATCTCCTCGCCCAGCGACACGCCACCACGCGTTCGTTTCATCCAGGTCAGGTGGGTGTGCATGTCGATCACCGGGAAACGCGGTGTCTCGATACGCGTGCCCGTCGTGGCCAACATGCTGCGGGGGGCGAAATCGACCAGGCGCAGGCTGGCATCAGCCGGGGCCGTCTCCAGCGGGTTCTTGCCGGCCCCGCCACCGCCGGAAGCCTGGGCGGCGGGCGGCGAACAACACAGGCAGCCGGCCCAGGCGTCATCGTGGCGGTCGTCAGTCATCAGCCAGCCTTTTCAGCGCGGGTAGCGCTTCATGATCTCATGCACCTGGCGGGTCAGCGCCACCGCCTGCTCGAACGGGCGCAGCCACATGTTGCGGCCGAACATCACACCCGTTGCGCCCTGCTGCATGTAGAACTCCACCTTGCGCAGCACGGCATCATCGTCGTCGTTCTTCTCGCCACCAGAGAACAGCACGATGGTGCGACCCGCGGAGCGGACGACGCGCGAGGTGCGCCCGGCGGCATCTTCATCGAGCGAGGCATACGGGCCGGGTACGCCATCGCGGCGGTCGTCGGGCTCGTGCAGTTTCACGATATCCGCACCCACTTCCAGCGCGACACGGGCCGCATAGTCCTGGGCGTAGAGCGAGCCTTTGCCGCCGCGTGCATCGATCGCGGCGCCACGCGGGTACGACCAAAGCACCAGCGGCATGCCAAAGCGATCGCAGTCTTCACGTACCTGGCGCAGCTGGCGCAGCTCATCGTGCTGGCGCGGCGAACCGACGTACAGCGTGTAACCGACGGCATCGGCGCCCAGGCGCACGGCGTCTTCGACGGAGGCGAACTGCGGTGACGTGGCATCGCCATCGTCGGGAATGTTGGTCTTGCCGTTGAGTTTCAGGATGAGCGGTACGCGGCCGGCGTACTGGCCGATGTACTTCTGCGCCAGACCGATACCCAGGGCGATGGCGGAAAAGCCGCCGGCCTCGGCCAGCTGGAACTGGTACGTCGGATCCAGCGCGGGCGGGTGAGGGAAGAAGTCCGTGGGGCCATGTTCCAGGCCCTGGTCGAGCGGCAGGACGAGCAGGGTGCCGTTGCCCGGCCCGTGGCCGTAGAGCATGCGCTGCAGGCGCGTACGCTTGCCCGGTGGCAGGTCGAGGGTGGCGAGCGTGGGGGTCTCGTGGGTCGGGGCTTGCATGTCGTGATTCCTCGGGGCTACTCTGCAATCGAAAGTTTCGTTATCTTTCGTTTTCAACCTATCGTAAGTCAAGCCCCACGATGACCGTCCCTTCCAACGAATCCGTTCCCACCCTCGCCGGCCTGCGTGGCTTGCCCGATGCCCGACAGCTTGAACTGGGGTATGTGGACACGCTGCGCGAGATCCTGCAACAGCCCGCGACGTGGCGAGCGACCGCCGGCTCCCAGGGCGCGGCGTTTCGCGCCATCCTGGATCACGCCGCCGCGGGGCGCCCGGCACAACTTGCCCTTACCGGTTCCGGTAGCTCCGTGTACGTAGGCGAGGCGCTGGCACCGGTGCTCCAGGCCGAACTCGGTATCCCGGCCCGGGCCATCCCTGCAGGCGATCTGCTTACCCACCGTACCGGTGCGCTACCTGGCCCGGATGGCTTGCTGGTCTCGATCGCCCGCTCAGGCGATAGCCCCGAAAGCGTGGGCGCCGTCGATGCGGTGCTGGCCCACGCACCCGGTTGGCGCCACCTGGTCATCACCTGCAACGGCCGTGGCCGGCTCGCCACCCGCTATGCCGATGAGCCGCGCGTGGATGTGATCGTGCTGGATCCGCGCACCAATGATCGCAGCCTCGTGATGACCAGCAGTTTCACCAACATGCTGCTGGCGGCCAGCGCGCTGGGTGCGACACGCCCTGCCGATGGCGCGGCCGCGCTGGTGGAGCGGGTGTTCGATGTGTATGCCGATGCGCTGGCGGCCATGGCCGCGGGTGAGCGGGACACGGCGGTGTATCTGGGTAGCGCCGGCGGTTACGGCGTGGCGCGCGAAACCGCGTTGAAGATGCTTGAAATGAGCGGCGGCGACACCGTGACGTTGGCGGAAAGCTTCCTGGGTTTCCGCCATGGCCCCATGGCATGGCTGAACCGGGGCGGCGTCCTGGTCGCGTATCTCTCGGGCGATGCCAGCGTGCGTGCCTACGAAACCGACCTGCTGCGCGAGCTCAACACCAAGGGGTTGGGGGCTACCCGCATCGTCGTGGGCCAGGATATCGAGCCGGAGCTGGCCGGTTCGCGCGGTCTCGCGGTGGATCTGCCCGGACTTTACGCACTGCCGCCCGCGCAACAACTGCTGGTGCACACCGTTGTTGGCCAGCTGTTCGCGTTCTTCCGCTGCCTGCAATTGGGCCACCGTCCCGATACTCCGTCGGAAGGTGTGTTGACCCGCGTGGTGGGTGGATTCACGCTGCACGATGGGGGCGCTGCGTGAACACGATCGTCGTCGCCGGTGAGATGAACGTCGACCTGATCCTTACCGGGATCGACGCGCCGCCGGTGTTCGGCACGGAAATGCTGGCCAGCGGTGCCAGCCAGGTACCGGGCAGTTCCTCGATGATCTGCGCGCTTGGCCTCGCCAAGCTGGGCGACGCGGTGCGCTTTGTTGGCCGTCGGGGTGATGATGAGCGCGGCCGGTTCTGCGTGGCGGCGCTGCGCGATGCAGGCATCGATACCGATGCCGTGATCACCGATGCGACCCAGGCGACCGGGCTGACCGTGGCACTTTCCGGTGCCGCCGATCGTGCGCTGGTGACGTTCCCGGGCGCCATCGCCGACCTGCGCGGCGCGGATATACCCGATGCGCTGCTACGCGGCGCGGCCCATCTGCATATCTCCTCCTATTTCCTGCAGCGGTGCCTGCAGGGCGATATGACCGACCTGCTCGTGCGTGCCCGCGCGGCGGGCCTGACCGTGTCCCTTGATCCCGGATTCGACCCGTCTGGCGCCTGGGATGCCGGCCTGCTTGCATCCCTGCGCCTGGTCGATGTGTTCCTGCCCAACGCCGTCGAGGCTTGCGCGCTGGCAAAGACCGATCACGTGGAGGATGCGCTGCGCACACTTGCCGCCCTTGGCCCGACGGTCGTGGTTAAGCACGGCCGGGACGGTTGCCTGGCGCTGCATGGCGACCACGTAGTGCGCGTGCCTGCCTTCGCGGTGGCCGCTGTCGATACCACGGGCGCGGGCGACAACTTTAACGCCGGTTTCCTGCACGCATGGCTCGATCGGCAACCTCTCGAGACCTGCCTGCGTTGGGCCGCGGCATGCGGCGCACTCTCCACGCGTGCATTGGGTGGCACGCTCGCACAGGCCGGTGTGGCCGATGTGCACGCGCTGCTGGACGCTTATCCATGATCACCGTCGCTGGTTTCAACAGCGCCATCGATCGTCTTGTCGACGTGGGTTCGTTACGGGCCGGCGAAGTGAACCGTTCCACGCCGGCCGATGAGCGGCCGGGCGGCAAAGGTGTGCATGTGGCGCAGACGTTGGCGGCACTCGGTGTCCCGGTCACGCTCGTAGGCCTGTGCGATGACGCGCATGCGGCGGAGTTCAGCGAGCGCCTGCGCCTGCGCGGCGTTGATTTTCGCGCTGTACGTTCGCCGGTGCCGTTGCGCCAGTGCCTTGCCATACGCGAGGCAAGTGGCCGTATCACCGAGGTGCTGGAGCGCAGTGACGATCCCGGTGAAGACACACGCTTTGTGCTCGACCAAGTGCTGAGGCACTGGGCGCTGGAGAGCGAAGCCGTGGTGTGTACCGGCAGCCTGCCGCCCGGCTTTGACCCGGCGTATTACGCAGGCATCGCCGGCGAGCTCGCGCTGCCGTGCGCGATCGATGCGAGTGGCGATGCGCTGCGCCTGGCCGCGGAGGCCTCGCCGTGGGTGCTGAAGCCCAACGCGGCCGAAGCCGCTGACTTGCTCGGCACCCCGGTGAATACGATGGGCGACGCTGCGGCGGTAGTCCGCGCACTGCACGCACGCGGCGTGCGTCATGCGGTGCTGACGCTGGGGGCGCAGGGTGCGGTTGCGGTGAACGAGCACGGCGCATGGCAAGCCACGCTGCACGTGCAAGGTGTACGCAACACCGTGGGCTCCGGGGATTGCTTCCTTGGTGGCCTCGTCGCCGGCCTGGTCCGCGGTGAGGCGCTTGGCGTTGCGCTACGCCTGGCCGTCGCATGCGGTGCGGCCAATGCGCTGGGTGAAGAAACAGGATTCGTAAGGCTCGACACGGTGGACGGCTTGCAGCCGCTCGTCCGTATCGAGCCATTGGATGTGTAGTCAACGAGCTTGGGAGAGAGTGGATGGGGAAGGCAGGGTTTCCGGTGCGTGCGCTGGTCGCGGCATGTGCGCTGACGCTGGCACCGCTGGCGATGGCGGATGATTTCGGCAAGGGCGCCATGACGCTGGCTTGGCAGGTTAGCGATGGTAAGGTCACCAACGTGGTGGCTACCGACCACATCAACCAGCGCGAGCTTCCCATCGCCACGCCGTTCCAGCTCACCATGGCCGATGGCAGCGTGCTCGGGCCCAACGACTTCCGTCTCACCGGCAAGGTACAGGCCGAAACCCTGAAGGCCGATACCAAGGCCTCGCGTGGCGCGGAGCGGCTGCCAGGTAAAGCACTGAAGGCCAGCTTTACTGATGCAGCCCAGCGCTTTCGCGTCGATGTGGCCTGGGTACAGCGTGACGGCTCCGACTACCTGCGCGAAGTGGTGACGATCAGCGCATTGAAGGCAGACGAGCCGGTGCGTCGTGTGGATCTGCTGCAGGCGAAGCTACCTGACTCGGAAGTCGTCGGTAGCGTTGACGGATCGCCGGTCATTTCAGGTCGCGACTGGCTCGGCTTCGAAAACCCGCTGTCGAAGAGCCTGGTGAGCGGCGGCACGAAAGTACAGCTGTGGGTCGAACGCGAGCTGCCACTGCGCAAAGGCACGTCGGTGACGTACTCAGCGGCCATCGGCGCCACCCACGATAACCAGCTCCGCCGCGATTTCCTCACCTATGTCGAGCGCGAGCGCGCCCACCCGTACCGCACGTTCCTGCACTACAACTCGTGGTACGACATCGGCTACTTCACCCCGTACACCGAGCAGCAGGCGCTCGAGCGCATCCACCACATCGGTGACGAGCTGGCCACGAAGCGCGGCGTCACGCTGGATTCGTTCCTGTTCGATGACGGCTGGGATGATTACAGCGGCAGCTGGGCCTTCAGCAAGGATTTCCCGCACGGTTTCAAGCCGCTGGCCGAAGCCGCGAAGGCTTATGGTGCAGCGCCGGGTATGTGGCTGTCGCCGTGGGGTGGCTATGGCCCGCCTTCGAAAGAGCGCGCAAAGCGTGCGGGCGAAGCCGGCTACGAGATTGTCGACAAGGGCATGGCGCTTTCTGGCCCGAAGTATTACCAGCGCTTCCACGATGTGACGATGGCACTGGTGAAGGACAACGGCGTCAACCAGTTCAAGTTCGATGGCACGGGCAACGCCAACAAGGTATTCCCGGGCAGCGTTTTCGATAGCGACTTCGATGCGGCGATCCACCTGATAGATGACCTGCGTACGGCCAAACCGGATCTGTTCATCAACCTCACCACGGGCACGCTGGCATCGCCGTTCTGGCTGATGTACGCCGATTCGATCTGGCGTGATGGTGAGGATGATGAGCTGGTGGGCGTAGGCACCAAGCGCGAGCGCTGGATTACCTACCGTGACCGCGAGACCTACCACAACATCGTGGAAAAGGGTCCGCTGTTCCCACTGAATTCGCTGATGCTGCACGGGATCATCTACGCGCGGGAGAACCGAAAGCTCAACACGGACCCAGGGCATGACTTCGGCAACGAAGTGCATTCGTACTTTGGCAGCGGCACGGCCTTGCAGGAGCTGTACATCACGCCAGAACTGCTCTCAAGCGAAGACTGGGACACGCTGGCGGAAGCCGCCCGCTGGTCGCGAACGAACGCTGGTGTCCTGCGCGATACCCACTGGGTGGGTGGCGATCCGGGCCGGCTGGATGTGTATGGCTGGGCGTCGTGGACGCCTGCGAAGGCCATCCTGACCTTGCGCAATCCCTCGGATAAGCCGCAGGCATTCGTGATCGACCTGGACCGCCAGCTTGAACTGCCGCCGGGCGCAAAGCGCCACTTCCAGGCTCGCAGCCCATGGAAGGCGGATGAAGGCAAGCCGGCACAGCCGCTGGACGCCGATACGCCGACCACCATCACGTTGCAGCCGTTCCAGGTGATGACACTCGAACTGACGCCGTAACCACAACCACGCCCCCGGACCACGGGGGCGTCCACATCGCTCATCTCACGCGCACGCCGGGGGGGCATGGTCGCGAGGGGGGAGTGTTGCCTGAAAATGGGGAGAGCAGGGCATGACGTATCGCAAACGTGTTTTGGCCGTGGTGATCGCGGCGGGCCTGGCCAGCGGGGGTGTGCTGGCGCAGTCGACCACCGGTACGATCAGCGGCCAGGTGGCGCCGGGTACGGGTGATACCGTGCATATTGAAAGCGGCACGGGGTTCCAGCGCGATGTGCCGGTGGATGCGCGCGGCCGCTACGCCATCGCGCAGCTGCCGCTGGGCAACTACACCGTATCGCTGCGCAAGGCCGGCGCGACGGTGCAGAGCCATCAGAATGTGGCGTTGCGCGTGGGTGCAGCCACTGATGTTTCCTTCGCGGCGCCGGCAGCCGCGTCCGATACGCAGAACCTGGAAGGCGTATCGGTTTCAGCCAGCACGCTGCCGCCCATCGATGTGGCCAGTGTCGATTCGCGTACCGTCATTACCTCGCAGCAGCTGGCGAAACTGCCCTTGGGGTTCAACGCGGAGGCGGCGGCGCGCCTGGCGCCGGGTGTCGTCGGCAATGCCGGTGGCTTCACCGGGCCGACCGGGCAATCGCTGATCAGCTTTGGCGGCTCCGCGGCCAACGAGAACGCGTACTACATCAACGGCTTCAATACGACCGATCCGTTGCAGGCCGCAGGCGGCCTGACGCTGCCGTACGGTTCGATCGACCAGCAGGAGGTGTACACCGGCGGCTACAGCGCGCAGTACGGGCGTTCCGATGGTGGGGTGCTGAACATGGTGGGCAAGCGCGGCACCAACGACTGGCACTTCGGTGGCAAGCTCAGTTGGGATCCCGCATCGCTTCGTGCGTCGTACGACAACACGTACTACCAGAATGGCCTGCCACCGGTGCCCGTTGCCAGGAACCTGTATGTCCCACGCAGCAAGAACAGCAACTGGAACACGGTGTATGACGCTTATGTCGGCGGCCCGCTGATCAAGGACAAGCTGTTCTTCTTCGCGTCGGGTGAGTGGGCGAAGAGCGAGGGTGACAGGCTGGGTGCGGTGACCTCCACCAGCCCGTACACGTCGTACGAGTACAAGATGCCCAAGTGGTACGGCAAGCTCGACTGGAACATCTCTGACAGCAACATCCTTGAGGTCACGGGTGCATCGAATACCCGCGAAACCAGCGGTGACATCTACAAGTACGATTTCAATGCGCTGCAGCGTGGGGATCAGATCGGCCACGCCGACACTATCAAGACCGGCGGCAACCTGTGGACCGCGAAGTACACCGGGTACCTGACCGACACCCTGACGCTGAGTGCGCAGTACGGCAAGATGCACACGCTGAATTACGAAGCGCCCGTGGGCTACAACGAGGCGCTGACCTATGTGAGCGGCACGGAAAACCAGAACCCCGCGTTCACGGGTGGGACGCCTCGCTCGGCCGGCCAGACGGTGTCGAGCATTTACGATCCGGACCAAGGCAATCGATCGAACAACCTGCGGGTGAGCCTGGCCTGGCAGTTGGGTGACCATACGATTACCGCGGGCATCGATAACCTCAAGGCCACAGCGGAGGACCAGGGCGCGCGTACCTCTGGCCCAGGCTATTCGTGGTCTTACGGGTTCACCACCCTGCCAGGCAACAGTCCGGCCCCGAGCCTGGGAGTGGCCGCGCCCAACAGCACGCCTGACGGTGCGGGCGGCTACTACGTGATGAAGAACGTATCCTCTGCCGTCGCCACGGTGCGCACGACGGAGCGCGCCCAGTACATCGAAGACCAGTGGCAGGCCACCGACCGCCTGCTGCTGTCGCTTGGTCTGCGCAACGACCAGTTCACCAACTACAACAGCGATAGCCAGCCCTATATCACCCAGACGAAGCCGCAGTGGGCGCCGCGGCTGGGCTTCAGCTGGGACGTTGAAGGCGACGCGTCGTTCAAGGTGTATGGCAACGTGGGGCGCTATTACCTTGGGTCACCCCTGGCGCCGGCGCTGAGCGCGGCCGCGGGTTACACGAGCACCACCCAGTACTTCACCTACTCGGGCATCGGCGCGGACGGGACGCCGACCGGGCTTACGGCGTTGTCCGGCCCGGTGTCGGCCAACAACGCGTTCGGCGTGCCGCCCGATCCACGCACCGTGACCGCGAAGGGCCTGAAGTCCGAGTATCAGGACGAGTACATGCTGGGCTTCAGCAAGAGCATTGATAACCGCTGGGTCTACGGGGCCAAACTCTCGCGCCGTGTGTTGCGCACGGGCATCGATGACTTCTGCGACGTGGACCGGATCACGAATGCGGCTGCGGCCAAGGGCATAACTGCCGCGTCAGTGAACAGCTGTTACCTGATCAATCCCGGTAAGGCCAACACCTTCGTCGTGCTGGACGACGCGGGCAGCGCTCACGACGTGAAGCTCAGCAATGCGGAGATGGGTTTCCCGAAGATCAAGCGCAACTACTACGCACTGGATACTTTCCTGGAGCACCCGTTCGATGGCACGTGGTACGGCCGTGTCGATTACACGTATTCGCGGAGCTACGGCAACACGGAGGGGCTGACCCAATCCAACGTGCAGTCCGATGGCCCGTCACAATCGGAGGACTGGGATTTCCCGGCACTGATGGTCTACAGCAACGGCCTGCAAGGGAACAACCACAAGCACCAGTTGAAGATGTACGGGTACTGGCAGATCACGCCGGAGTGGATGGTGTCGGGCAACCTGTCGCTGATCTCGGGCAGCCCCTCCACGTGCCTGGGCCTGTTCGGCAGCGATAACTCGGACCCGGCAGGGTACAACTCGAACTACCACTTCTGCGACGGCCGCCCCGCGCCCCCGGGGTCCACCGGCAACATGCCCTGGCAGCGCCAGCTGGATCTGGGTCTGCACTGGACCCCGGCGTTCGCCGACCACAAGCTCGGCCTGAATCTGGACGTGTTCAACGTGACCAATGAACAGGCCGAACTGAGCATCAACCCGCACTACTACCAGGACGCCACAGGCACACCCAACCCCCTGTACCGCACCCCGCTGTACCTGCAGGACCCGCGCTACGTCCGCTTCTCCATCACGTACGACTACTAATCCCGGGCTAACGCCCCTCTGTAGGAGCGCGCTTGCGCGCGATGGGTGCTCGCGACATGCCCCATCGCGCGCAAGCGCGCTCCGACGCCGGGGGGATGTCCCGGCAGTGATTTGCCCTCAACGCGATGGGAACGGTGCCCAGCCTGACGCTACGCAAAACAGATCCAACTGCTTTTCGAGGTTCATGAGGGTGGTCGACGCCTGAATGCTCGTCGTACCACTCAGATTCGTCTTGAGCGACCAATAGCGGCCGTGGGCGGTCCAATGCCTGATCTAAGAACAGCATGATCAGGTCGCAATCCCGAGGATATCGAGCAACGTATTCTGAAATACCTGTTGGTCCAGGGGAGCCAGGGCCGTTCGCGACTGCGCGTTGGCGAGGTACCAGGATGCGTGAATCCACTGCGGATCGGTCGATGGGGTGCTCGGTTGCACGAGCAAGAGCATGGCGTCGCCTACGGGGCCTTTGAGGTCGACACGGCCGGCTGCACCAACGATCAATGTGCCCCGGGGGATGATCTGAACCGACTCGCCGCCGATGCGGATAACACCCTGAGTGATTGGGTAGGTGCCAATGTAGTCCTCCTTGAGGGTCAGCATTCCAGGTTGGAGGTCTGCCGTTCCGTCGCTAAGAAGGGGTTCAATCCATGCCCCGATCTTCTGAAAGAGATCGTCGACCCGTGATGTCCACCATGTCCGCCTGACATCCCAGTCGATGGCAGGTTCGGATGTCCGTTCCCGCGCGAATTGTCGAACCTTGCTGCTGAAATCGTCATCTGACATGCGGAGGGCTTCCATGGGGGGCTCGGCGTTGGCTCAGGGCTTGCCAGTCTGAGGCAGTCGCGACGCGTTGATTGTAGGTCTATTCCTGTAGTGGCGTGAGGTCCTGTCCCGTCAGACTGTCATCGTTGCCACCTGCGCCTCCCATCGCGCGCAAGCGCGCTCCTGCAGGGGCATGGTATTCTTTGGGGCTTCGCACGCTTCCCGAGACTTGCCCGGTGCTTACGCCACCCTGATCTGCCGCCGTTTGATTCATCACGGCCGTGGCCTTGCGCCGCGGGGTTGACGCTTGCCGCGCGTTTCGCCGGCGCACCTGGAAAACACCTTATGCATACCACCCGTTGGAACCAGCAATGGTTCTTCAACGTGCGCGGCGACGTCCTGTCGGGCCTCGTCGTTGCCCTTGCCCTTATCCCTGAAGCCATTGCCTTTTCGATCATCGCGGGCGTGGACCCGAAGATCGGCCTCTACGCGTCGTTTTCGATGGCCGTGGTGATTGCGTTCGCGGGCGGCCGCCCGGCCATGATTTCGGCCGCCACCGGTGCCATGGCGCTGCTGATGGTGGGGCTGGTAAAGGAGCATGGCCTGCAATACCTGTTCCTCACCACGATGTGCACCGGCGTGATCCAGATGGTGATCGGCGCGTTGAAGCTCGGCTCGCTGATGCGATTTGTATCGCGTTCGGTGGTGACCGGGTTCGTCAATGCGCTTGCCATCCTGATCTTCCTTGCCCAGCTACCTGAACTGGTTGGCGTGGCATGGATGGTCTATCCCATGTGCGCGGCGGGGCTGGCCATCATCTACCTGTTCCCCTACGTGACCAAGGCCGTGCCGTCTCCACTGGTCGCGATTGTCGTGCTGACGATCGTAGCCATCGTGTTTCGTATGGATATCCATCGCGTTGGCGACATGGGTGCATTGCCTGATTCCCTGCCGCGCTTCCTCTGGCCGGATGTGCCGCTGAACCTCGATACGCTGAAGATCGTGTTGCCGCATGCACTGACCATGGCGGTGGTTGGCCTGCTGGAGTCGATGATGACGTTGCAGATCGTCAACGATATGACCGATACGCGATCGGACAAGAATCGTGAGTGCGTGGGACAGGGCCTGGCCAATATCGCCACGGGCCTGATGGGCGGCATGGCCGGTTGCGCCATGATCGGTCAGTCGGTGATCAACGTGAAATCGGGTGGCCGCGGGCGCCTTTCCACCCTCGTTGCGGGCGTGGTCTTGCTGATGCTCGTCGTGTTCGGCGCGCCATGGGTAAGCCAGATCCCGATGGCCGCGCTGGTCGCCGTGATGATCATGGTCTCGCTCAGCACGTTCAGCTGGCGCTCGCTGGCAACGCTTCGCTCGCATCCCACCAGTTCGAGCGTGGTGATGCTGGCCACTGTGGTGGTGACCGTGTGGACGCATGATCTCGCCCGCGGCGTGCTGACTGGGGTCGTCCTCTCGGCGGTGTTCTTCGCCACCAAGGTGGGGAAGCTGCTCGATGTGGATAGCTCGCTCTCCGGCCAGGGCGAACGCACGTATTCGGTCAAAGGGCAGGTTTTCTTTGCCTCGGCCGATGCCTTCGTGGACGAGTTCGACGTGCGTGAAGATGGGCTGTCGGCCGTGATCATCGATGTCGAGGAGGCGCACTTCTGGGACCTGACCGCGGTCGGGGCGCTGGACAAGGTCGTGCTCAAATTCCGCGATCGCGGCCTGCCCGTGGATATTCGCGGGCTCAACCGGGCCAGTGCCACACTGGTTGCGCGTCTTGCCACTCATGACAAGGATGGAGATCGGCCAGCCCCCGGGCATTGACGGCGCAGGTTTCCGTTCGGGGTTGATGTAGCAGAATAGGGGCGTTGAAGACTCGGAGGTCCCTGTGAACATCATCGTGGTCGAGGACGACGAGCGGCTGGGTGCCGCGATCAAGCGCGCGCTGGAACAGCTCACCCATGTCGTGATGTGGCTGCGCACGGGCAACGAGGCCCTTGAGGCCCTGCGCCAGGAAAACGTCGACCTGGTGCTGCTCGACCTGGGCCTGCCGAACAAGGACGGGGTGCAGGTCCTGCGCGAGGCGCGCCGGGCCGGCATCCGCACCCCGGTTCTCGTGGTTACCGCCCGGGATAGCATCGAGGCGCGGGTGGAGGGGCTCGATGCCGGGGCCGATGACTACCTGGTCAAGCCGTTCCACCTGGATGAACTCGCGGCGCGCATCCGCTCGATCGCCCGGCGTGCGCAAGGCCTGGCCGATAACCTGATCGAGGCGGGGCACATGCGCCTGGATGTCGGGCGGATGGAGCTATCGGTGGGTGGCCAGCGGGTGGACCTGACCCGGCGCGAGTTCGCCCTGATGCACGTGCTGATGGAGCGGGCAGGGCGCATTGTCCGACGCGACGCGATCGAAAGCTCCGTCTACGGTAGCGAATCCGAGGTGGGACCCAATGCGCTGGAAGTGCTGGTGCACTCCCTGCGCCGCAAGCTCGGCACCGACAGCATTCGTACGGTGCGCGGTTTTGGCTACATGGTGCCGGTCGATCCCGCGTGAGCCACGGTTCGCTACAGCAGGGCCTGCGTCGTCGTGTTGCCCTCGCCGTGCTGGCCGTGCTGCTTCCGCTCGGGCTCCTCGCGGCCCTGCGCACCATTTCGGAACTCAACGCGCTTTCCGATGTTCGGCTACGGCAGACCGCCGAAACCCTGGATGCGCTGCTGCGGCAGACCGGGGTCATGGCCGTGCAGAACCACGCCCGCCTGGAAGCCCTGCCGTCCGTCCCCGTCATTGCCAATGGTGTCGGGCCCGCGTCCACCTACGAGGCCGAGGTGGGATACCGGGTAACGGACAAGGAAGGCGATCCGATCCTCGTGACGGATAACATGCGTGAGCTGCCGCGTGACCTGCCCGCAGATGGCCAGGTGGTGTCGCTCGAGATTCGCCGGCGCCGCTGGCACGTGTATACGCGCATGGATCCGACGCTGGGTGTCACGATCAGCGTGGCCGAGCGGCACGATACGCGCCGTGACGTGACCAATGCAGTGGCGATGGAACGGACGCTGCCTATCCTGATCGGGTTGCCATTGCTGTTCATCGCGCTGCGCTGGGCGGTGCGCAAGGGCCTCCGGCCACTGGATACCCTTGCGGCGCTGCTGGCCCGGCGCAAACCCGGGGCGCGTGAGCCGGTCGTGGTCGCCGATACGCCGCGCGAGATGGCACCCATCGTCGAAGCCCTCAACACGCAGATCGATAGCATCGAAACGGCGCTTGAGCGCGAGCGCCGTTTCAGCGCCGATGTGGCCCATGAGTTACGGACCCCGATCGCCGCCACGATGATCAACCTGGATAGCGCCGTCGCGTTCGGTACGACGGCCACCTCGGCGGAGCTGCTGCCGGATGCCCTCGCGAGCCTGCGGATCCTGTCGCGGCGCACGGAGCAGCTGCTCGTGCTGGCCCACCTGGATGAACACGCGCGCTTGCCGCTGGAACGCGTCGACCTGAAAGGCCTGGCCAGCGATGTGCTGGCCGAATGGGCACCGACCGTGGATTGCACCCGTTTCCTGCTCACCGTACACATGCCTGAGGAGGCCGTCACGGTGCCGGGCTACCCGGAAGCGCTCGCCGCGATGCTCCGTAACCTTCTCGAAAACGCCGCGCGCCATGCACCGTTGGGTGGTCGCGTCATGTTGGCCCTGGCGGCGAGCGACGGCACCGCCACCATGGATGTCGTGGACGATGGCCCCGGCATTCCGCCCGACCGTCGAGATGCCGTGTTCCAGCGCTTCCATCGCGAAGCCACTGGCCTGGGCGATGGGTTTGGTGTCGGCCTTTCCATCGTCCAACGCGTGGCGCAGTTGCATGGGGCAACCGTCAGCCTGGGCGATGCACCGTGGGGGCATGGCCTGAAGGTGCGGGTGTCCATCCCCCTCGCAGTGCCCGTGGTGCAGGGTGCGTGATCTAAGCGCGCGTGCTTGCGCCTGACAGCAAAGCCGCGACCCGCGCGGCGGTGCGCTCGGGGCAGCCATCTTCACAGATCACCGAAGCATTCGCATCGCCGATAGGGGCATAGCGCTTCGGATCCGTCCGGCTAAACAGGCCGATGGTGGTGGCACGCGTCGCAGCGGCCAGGTGCATCACCCCGCAATCGGCGCTGATGTAGGTGCCTGCGGCATCGATAAAGGCGGCCAGCTTGCGCGGATCGCTGGTGAAATAGGTGGGGTAGGCGTTATCCAGTCGCGACACACCATCAGCGGCCACCAGTTCGACGATCCGGCGTTCGCCGATGCCCGCGGTGAGCTCGGCGATGAAGCGCTGCCACCACGTCGTGTCGTGCCGCTTTGCACCTGTCGCGTTGGGAAAGATCGCCAGGACGGGGGCCGCATTTCCTTCGGGCCCCGCGTGCAATACGCGTTGCAGCGTTTCCATCCCCGTTGCGCGCTCGGTATCGCGCAGGCGCAGATCGAGTGATGGCCACTTTGTTGGGCTGATACCTAGTGCCACGCGTAGCGCATGTACCGGACGCATCGCAAAATGCGTGGGCGAGCCGCCGGTGCCCTCGACCCTTATCTGGTACCGCGCCTGCGCCATGCTGGACGCAATGCGGCCCGAGGATGAGCCTGATGCCGCATCGATCACCAGGTCGTAGCGCTTGGAACGCAAACGGCCGATGGTACGCGCGGTGGCGATCGGCCTGCGTAGCGCGCGCCGGTCCAGCAGGAACAGTTCGCCGATCGACGGGTACCCGGCAAAGACGCTTTGCGTCGCCGCCCCGGATCCAAGGATATCGACTTCCGCGCCCGGGAAGCGCGCCTCGAGCTCGGCGATCAACGGTGTCACCATCAATGTATTGCCCAGCCGATGGTTCGGCCGGCACACGAGGATCCGCTGGATGCCACCCCGCGGAAGTTCACCCGGCCCAACGATATTGGCGCTGTGCGGAACCATTCGCTTTGCCATCCACGCGGCAGCACGCCGGCGAAAGGATTGCAGCCGTCCGTGCATGGGCGTGCGCTTCCCCTCCGGCGAGGGCGCGGTGCGTGAGGCGGCAGCAATCGTTGGCATACGGGTTCCGATGGCACGACAGGGGGCGAGTGATGCGCACACCTTGCCGCCCCCACCTTAGTGCCTCCTGTCAATGGCATGACAAGTTGCTTACTTAGTGGCGCCTTAGCGGGACGAGTACTGAATTAATCGTGCAAAGCGATGCGTGACGGATCCGCCTGCAGCTTCGTGTAGGCGTGCAGCGTATCCGCCGCCATGGCCTGTTCCTCCGCAGTGCCTGGGTGGCGCGCGTTTTGCGTCAGCAAGGGCAACAGGTCGCGGGTCGCATCCCGGTGCGAGGGCGTGTCACTGTCATCAATCAGCTGGCCGACCATGTACTTCATAACGTGCGTATCCTGGCTCGCATCCTGGCTGATCGTGGCTGCGACCAGCTCGCCCTTGGCGTACGCGATATTCGTGCTGGCGTGGGCAGAGTCGTCGATCTGTGTGTAGTTGTAGTTCTGCGAGCCGATCTTGTCGGTGAGGTTGAGTGGAACGTCGGGCCAGGGCGAGGTGTGGAAGCTCGCTTTCAGGTGGCTTTGTTGCGATTGCGTGATGTGCCTGTCGCTGGCGTTGCGGCCGCTGAGTGCCGTCGATTGCGAGGCATCGTAGTTGAAGGTATCCAGCTCGCTGCCTTGCCGGGGATTCGGCGCCTGCGTTGCCTGCGAGATGGACACGTCGAAATCCGCCAGGCCGGTGAGCATGGCATGGTCATTGCCCGACAGGTTGCGCACCGAGCTACGGGTCGATGCGCTCGCGGGCGTGGAGGGGTAGTGGCTGTTGAGCTGGCTGAAGCCATCCTTGAACAGGCTGACCAGCGACGCATCGGCATGGCCGCGGCGCGCCGCGGCATCGATCTGATCGAGGTAGCTGGCAACGGACGCATCGCGTTGCGTGCGGTTGCCCCATGTCGCGGGCTGGCTCATATCGAGATTCAATGCGATAGACCCGCCCGCGCCGTCAACCTTGAGTGATCGGCTGTCGCTACCGGTGTGCAGCGCAATGCTTTCATGCACACCTGGTGCGGTCGCGATCGATGCGTTGAGGTCCACGCTGGTAAGCACCGCCGGATCCGCTGCCATCAGGCCATCCAGCGACAGGGTGGGTAGCTGCTTGCCCAACCCGTCGACTGCGTCCTGGAATGCGCTTGCGAGGCCAGCGACGGCCTGCTTCTCGCTATCGCTCAACGTGCGATCGGATGTGAGGCTGACGGAAAGGCCGCTCTGCGTGCCGTTCAACGAAAGTTTGACCGTGGCGCCGCTGGCCGTGCGGATGGCGAGGCTGACGGATGCATCGGCGCTACCTGCGCCAGCGACGTCGGCCTGAAAGTCCGCGCCCTCGGTGGAAAAGCGCCCCAGCAGCGCCTGCCCCAGGCCGGCGAACAGGCCACTCGGCTGGCTGGATGCGCTGTTGCGCGCCATCAGTGCCGCGAGCGCGTCGTTGGATGAAGGGTCAACCGACGCAGCGCCCACACCGGCGTAGGTCGCGCTGGCCGAAGGCACGCTGGCCTCGTACACCACCGATGGCTTTATCGGTGCATGGCTTGCGGCGGCCGGCTTCGACGTCAGCGCGTACAGCCGATCCTGCCACGATGTGGCGGACGTGCCCTGGTTTGTGTTCAGCAGCAGGGGATTCACAACGATCCTTCGTCTTGGTGCTCCCTTGGTTAACGACGGGCGGCCCCGAATCTTGAGGCCGCCCGCCATGCCGCCATCAATCAGCGACTTCGAGCAGGACTTCCAGTTCCACCGGCACGCCGAGAGGCAGGCTGGCCATGCCGAGGACCACGCGCGGGGCGAGCTTTTCTTCACCGAACACGCTGGCCATCAGTTCCGAAGCACCATCCGCGATGGTCGGGTGCTCGCGGAAATCACCCACGGTAGCGATATAGATACCCAGCTTCGCCACGGCGGTGACCCTGTCGAGCGAACCGAGGAACTCCTTCGCTGCGGCAAGTGCGCTGAGGGCGGCCATCTCGGCGGCCTTGCGGCCGTCGGCAACGGTCAGCGCCTCACCCACGCGTCCCAGCAAGGGCAGGTCGTGGCCAACGGCGGGGAGCATCCCGCTGAAGTACACCATGCGGCCGACGCGCACCGCTTCGACGTACTTACCAAAGGGCGACGGCGGCGGGGGGAGCGTGATGCCCAGTTTCACCAGCCGCTGTTCTGCGCCAGCGGCCTGCGCTTGCGGGGCGTTCATTACCACTTACCCAGGTGGGCGCCGCCATCCACGCGGAGCGCTTCACCGGTGACGCGCGGGGCCTCGGTGACGAACACCACGGCATCGACGACTTCCTGGATGCTGGAGATGCCATGGATCGGCGAGAGCGTTGCCAGGATGTCCTTCGGGCCGTTGGCGTGCATCGGCGTATCGACGATGCCCGGGCCCACGGTGTTCACACGGATGCCCTGCTGTGCGTATTCCATCGCCAGGTTCAACGAGGCGGATTCAATGCCGCCCTTGGTGATCATGGCCACGGATGCCGGCACGCCTGCGATCGGGTGGTCCGCCAGCGGCGAGGTGATACTGGTGATGGCGCCACCGGTACCCTGCGCCAGCAGCTGCTTGATCACGCGCTGGGTCATGTACACAAAGCCATCGAGATTGATCGACAGCAGCTGGCGGTAGTCTTCTTCGGTGGTATCGGTGAACGGCTTGGCGATGAAGATGCCCGCGTTGTTGACCAGGCCATCGACCTTGCCGAAGGCCTTCACGGCGGCGTTCACCACGGCTTCGGCGGTGGCGGCGTCGGCGACATCGCCGTCCACCCGGACCAGGCGATCGGAGACCGGCAGCTCGTTCGACTCGCTGACCTTGCGGGACGTGGCGACGACGTTATAGCCGCGCTCGAGGAAGGTCTTGACGAGGCCGGCGCCGATGCCCTGCGAAGCGCCAGTGACAATGATGGTTTTAGCGTTCATACGTGACTCCGAATCGGTTGGGGAGGTGTCTTGCTGGATGGGTATGCTCCGCCGATCCGCATTGCTTGATTAGACGGAAAAATCTGGAATCTCTTTTCCACATATGCAAAAGTCGAGGCATGCTCGACCTCAACGACATCGCCGTGTTTGTCCGGGTGGCCCAGCTGGGCAGCTTCAGCCGTGCGGCGCAGGCGCTGGGCATGCCGGTTTCGACCGTCAGCCGGCGGGTGACGGCGCTGGAAGAGGAGCTCGGCGTCACGCTGATCCAGCGCAGCACGCGCAAGCTCAGCCTGACGGTGCAGGGCAGGGCGTACTACGAGCAGTGCAGCGAGCCACTGAACGAACTCCACGACGCGGAGCGGGCGCTGACCCAGACGCAGAAGACCGCGGAGGGGCTACTGCGCGTGTCGGTTCCGGTCATCCTGGGCCAGGCGCCCTTCTTCGAGTTCGTCTCGGACTTCATGCATGCCTACCCGCGGATCCGGGTGGATCTTCACATCACCAACGCGTTCCTCGACCTGATCGGGGAAAACATCGACGTCGCCATTCGCTATGGCGACCTGCACGACTCGGCCTTGGTGGCGCGGCGTATCGGCACGAGCGTCCGCTACATCGTCGCGACGCCTGGATTTCTCGCCGGGCAAACGCTCCCTCGGAAGCCGCAGGACCTGGAGGCGATGGCGTGCGTCATGATCAATGCACGCAACAACCAGGCCGAGTGGCTCCTGGTCAACGGAAAGCACGCGGAGCGCGTGCATGTCAGCGGGCCGCTAACCAGCCGCGACTTTAATTCGGTCAGTGCGTTTGTTTATCGCGGCCATGGCGTGGGGTTCCTGCCATCGGCGTACTGCGACGAAAAGATCGCCGCCGGCGAACTGGTCCGGCTGCTGCCGGACTGGTCATCACCGGAATTCCCGGTGCATGCCGTCTACCCCACGCGCCGCTTCATGCCCCAGCGCCTGCAGGTCTTCCTGGATGCGTTGGCGGCATGGCAAAGCCCGTCGTGGCGACGGGCCTGAGCGTTCAGCGATAGCGGCGGCGCTGCGACTCGTCGCGCTTGACGACGATGCGTACCGGGCGCGGCTTGCGGAGCAGGGTGATCCAGAACGCGCCTTCGAAGAGTGCACCGGCGGCGACAAGGAACATGGCGCCCGTGACAAAGCCCGCGACGTACAGGGTGGCTGCCAGGCCAAGGATCGCTGCCAGGATCGTGAAACGCTTCATTGCTGCTCCTGTCGGGTGGACGTGCGATATAGAACGTGGGGCCAGCATGGCATGAATCCCACCCGCGCGGCTGAATCCAGAAGAAAAGGCGCCATCACGGGGCGTTCGGTGGCGTGAGACGATTGCGCTAGAACATGAGTATTCAGGGTCTTATCGTCTCGATGGCGGCGGCGGAGCATATGCACCTGCCGGGCAATACGGCCCGATCAACCCTGGAGCTGCCATGAACACCGCCTTCCGTTCCCTGCTGGAACGCTTTGTCCGCCTCGAATCCGTCGGACCCACCCTGATCCGCCTTGCGATCGCCATTGTGTTTATCTGGATCGGTGCGTTGAAGTTCGTACCCTACGAGGCAGACAGCATCACGCCGTTCGTCGCGAACAGCCCGGTGATGTCGTTCTTCTACGAGCACCCCCAGGAGTACAAGCCGCACCTGACCCATGAAGGCCAGCTCGTACCCGAGCAGCGCGCGTGGCAGGAGCAGAACAACACGTACGCCTTTTCCCGCGGCCTTGGCACGGTGGAACTGACCATCGCCTTCCTGGTGCTTTCCTTCCCGTTCTCGAAGCGACTGGCGTTGCTGGGCGCGTTCCTCTCATTCGCCACGACGGTAGTGACGCTGTCGTTCCTGTTCACCACGCCGGAAGCGTGGGTGCCTGCACTGGGCGATGCACAGCATGGCTTCCCATACCTCTCGGGTGCCGGGCGCCTGGTGCTGAAGGACACGCTGATGATGGCTGGCGCGTGGGTGATCGGCATCGATGCGGCGAAGCGGATCCTCGCTAATCGACGCACCTCCTGACGGAACGCACCAGGCCTGTCACGCGCGCCGACGTGTCTTTCGATGCGTCGGCGCGGGGCCATTTAATTGACCCGGATAAAACATATTAAATGTGATGTACATCACGTTTTGGTGCTAGCGTAAGAACTCGCGTGTCCGGGCAGGCGGACAGGTCCGTGCCCTTATCCCTTGGGGTGGATGGGGCGTCCTCGGCGCAGGTCGTGGGGAGAGCACGCGTGGTGGCGCAACGGTCGACGGCGCAGGAGGTCCGCTACCGGGCCTTCATCAGCTACAGCCACCGGGATAAAGCCTGGGCAAGATGGCTGCATCGTGCGCTGGAAAGCTACCCGGTGCCGCACCGCCTGGTGGGCCGCGTCACCGATCTGGGCACCGTCCCCAAACGCCTTGCGCCCATCTTCCGCGATACCGACGAACTCGCCACGGCACGCGACCTTGGCCAGAAGGTGAGCGAAGCGTTGGCACAGTCGGCGTCGCTGCTCGTGGTCTGCTCACCCGAGGCCGCGTTATCGCGCTGGGTCGATGAAGAAATACGCATGTACCAGCGGCAGGGTGGGGCCGAGCGCATCTTCTGCCTGGTCGTGGCGGGTGAGCCCAATGCCAGCCGTATCGCCGGGCGGGGCGCCGAAGAATGTTTTCCGCCCGCCCTGCGGCAGCGCTACGACGCGGAAGGCAACCTGAGCGACGACGTCATTGAACCGCTGGCCGCCGACGTGCGGCCGGGCGGGGATGGCAAGCATGACGCCCTGTGCAAACTTGTCGCCGGCATGCTGGGTGTCGGCCTGGATGAGCTGAAGCGCCGCGACTTACAGAGGCGCGCGAAGCGCGCGGTTGCCATATCGGCGGTCGCCGTCGCGGTGATGGTCGTTACGATCATCCTGGCCATCAACGCGACTCTCGCGCGGCGCGATGCGGTGGCAGCCAGCCGTGTCGCCGAGCGTAGGCAAAAGGATGCCGAAGACCTCGTTGCCTTCATGCTGGGCGATCTCAACGACAAGCTGGCCCAGGTGTCGCGGCTGGATATCCTGGAGGCGGTGGATGACCGCGCGATGGCGTACTTCCAGGCACAACCGACAAACGAAGTGAGCGACAGGGCGCTGCTCCAGCGCGCTACCGCTCTGGAGAAGATCGGTAGCGTGCGGCTGGACCAGGGCCGGCTCGATGCCGCGCTGGCCTCGTACGAAGCGGCGCGAAATGTCGCCGCCGAACTCGTGGCAAAGGATCCTGCCCATATTCCGCGACAGGTGCTACTGGCGGAGGTCGTGACCTTTATGGGCATGGTGCATTGGCGACAGGCGCGGCTTGACGATGCGCAGCGCGCGTTCGCCGATGCGCGCGCCATCCTGGCCGGTGCGGAGAAGGCTGCACCCG
The DNA here is from genome assembly GCF_023078495.1 of Luteibacter aegosomatissinici. Classification (NCBI taxonomy): domain Bacteria; kingdom Pseudomonadati; phylum Pseudomonadota; class Gammaproteobacteria; order Lysobacterales; family Rhodanobacteraceae; genus Luteibacter; species Luteibacter aegosomatissinici. Next base: position 1,784,664 of record NZ_CP095742.1, read on the forward strand.
ACAACAATGACCTGCATTTCCAGCTGGCCATGCTCGACAACAACATGGGCCGGGTGATGGAAGCGCGTGGCGCCATCGATGATGCCGAGACGCACTACCGGGACATGCTGGCTCGCATGCAGCGGCTTTCGAACGCCGCTCCGAATGATGCCGATGTCGCCGAGTGGCTGGGTTCGGCACATTACAACCTGGGCAAGCTTGCCCTGTTGCGCGGGGAGATCGCGAACGCCATCGCGCAATACGCCGCTGACGAAACCATCCAGGCGCGGCTTAGTAGCAGCGACCCGAAGGATGCGAACCGCAAGGACAACCTGCTCACCGTGCAGGCCATCCTTGGCCGTGCGCAGGCGTTGGCGGGTGACGTGCCTGCCGGCGTGCAGCGCCTGCAGCGCGCTGTCGACGCGGCCCATGCACTGGTCGCCCTCGATGCGACCAATACGGATGCCCAGGAGCATGTCGCGTTGTTCTCGACACACCTGGCCCGCCTGCGTCGGCTGGCCGGGGATGCCGACGCTGCGCGCGCGCTCATCGCGACAGCACTACCCGTGTTCATCGCCCTGCGCAAGCAGGATCCGCATAACGCCGCATGGCAACGGGAATACGCCGAGGCGCGTACGGAGGAAGCCGCTGAAGCAGCGCAGCGCGGCGACACCATGATGGCTGCCGCCAGCGCTCGAGAGGCGATGAGTGTTCTGGAGCCGTTGCTTGCCGCCCAACCTGCCGACCGCGCCACGTTGCTGGCCACGCTGGCAGCGCGTCTTGCGGCCGCCGATGTGGCGCCTGATGTCGTCAGCCGCAGCGTCCTGCGCGACGGGGTAGGGCGCGATGCCGCAGCGGTGACCAGCGCAAGGTCAGATCCCCGTTTGATCGCGCTGCAGGTAGAAGCACTGCTTGCGCTCGGGCGCCACGCCGAGGCCGAGCCCCTGATTCGCACCCTGTGGAGCGCCGGCTACCGCGATCTCGCCCTTGTCCAGCAACTGCGCCGCGCGCGCATCGATTACCCCGTCAACCAGGCTTTCCAGCGCGAGCTGGTGGCCGCGACGGCTGGAGGCAGGTAGCAGGGACCGTTTGTGATCCATCACCGCAACAGGAGAACGATATGTCCGCTGATCTCGACAACGAACCCACCCAGGAAGATCGTCAGGATCTTCGTGAAAACGACCGGGACGATACGGGAAGCCCTACTCCCAAGACGCTAGCCGACGCGCTCGTCACCAAGAAACCTGGCATCAAGCCCTCATGATCCCACTGGTCGTTGGGGTCACCAGCCACCGCGACATCGCCCCTGGCGATATCGAACCGCTACGCGAAAAGGTCAGGGCTTTCTTTGTGCAGCTCCAGGAGGCGTTCCCAGGGCTGCCCTTGCTCGTGTTATCGGCGCTGGCCGAAGGAGGCGACCAGCTCGTCGCGGAAGAGGCCCTTGGGGTAGGGGCGCGTCTCGTCGCGCCGCTACCCCTGCCGCCCGATCTGTACGTCGATGATTTCGACGACGCGGGAGTTCACGCGACGTTTGAATCACTGCGTAAGCGTGCGGAAGTGGTGTTGCTGCCACGGCTGATGGAAATGCCGCGCCACATCGTGGGCTCGCCCGGTGCGGCACGCGATCGGCAGTACGCGAAAGCGGGCGTCTACATTGCGAGCCACTGCCATGTGTTGCTCGCCCTGTGGGATGGCAACGAAGCCAATGGCGTTGGCGGCACCGCGCAGATCGTGCATTACCACCTTACCGGTGGCTTGCCCGGGCCTACGCTGCATCACAACCGCATGCGCCATGTGCTGGCGGGCGGGGATGAAAGCCTGCTTTATCACATCGTATGCCCACGCGCGGGCGAACCCGTGGCCGAGGGCTTGCACCCCCTGGAAGCCGGCTGGCGGATTGCCGATGACATGTCATTCCACACAACGTTACCCGGCGATTTCCGCCTGATGTTCGAGCGCATGGCGGACTTCAACGATGATGTGACACGGCATGCCGACGAGATCGATGCCGAGCCCCGCAGCCTGCATGGCAGCCCCTCCGGTGCCACGGCCACCATCGAGGAGGTGTTTCACCAGGCCGATTGGCTCGCTATCCATTTTCGCAAGCGCGTGGTGCTGGCACTACGCGCCACGTACACCGTTGCCGCGCTGATGGGCATTGCCTTCACCTTCTATGCCCATCTGCCGGGTAACAACTCGTTGATCTACGGCTTTCTGCTGTTGTTTGCGACGGGCGGTTTCGTGGCCATGCTGGCGGGCAGGCGTGGGTGGCATCGCAAATACCTGGATTACCGCGCGTTGGCCGAGGGCCTGCGCATCCAGTCGTGCTGGCGCCGCGCCGGTATCGCGGCCAGCGCGGATCACGAGTTCGCGCACGATAATTTCCTGCAGAAGCAAAACATCGAGCTTGGCTGGATCCGCAATGTGATGCGGGCGGCAAGCCTGTATCCGTCGACCCACCCGGAAGAGCCAGGTGACGCGAGCCTGCAGGAGGTTATCGCGGAATGGGTCGGGGAGCCGGGTAAATCCGGCCAGCTGCACTACTACGAATCGAAGACCGCCGAGCGAACAGGTCTGCACCACATCACCGAGACCGTGGGTCGCATCAGTTTGTGGGGTGGCATCGCCATCAGCGTCTTCCTCGCGGTATTCGCGCTACAGTTGGGCGAGGAGGCCAAGGTGACCCTGGTGACCGTGATGGCTGTGCTGTCCATCGTCGCCGCGGTGCGCGAGGCTTACGCGTACCGCAAGGCCGATCGCGAACTGATGCGCCAGTACTGCTTCATGCAGCGGATATTCACCAGCGCGCGCTGCGCGCTTGATCGCACCCACGATCCCGCCCAGCAACGCGCCATCCTGCACGCGCTCGGCGAGGCCGCCCTCACCGAGCATGCCGAATGGACGCTGATGCAGCGGGAACGGCAGGTCGAGCACAGCAAACTGTAGCGGTGTAACGCTTACGCCGTGCGGGAGCGCAACCCATCCAGGCTCCACCGGCCAGCGCCCCATACCGCGAACTGGACCAGGCCGCCGGCGATCGACAGGTTCTTCAGGAAGTGGATCTGCTGGTTCGCATCATCGAAGTGGGCGTGGAACGTGAACGCGGTAACCAGGGTGAACAGGGCCATGAGCCCGGCGACGAGTCGGGTGCGGTAGCCAAGCAGCAGCAACGTACCGAGGCCAAGCTCCACGGCGATGGCGGCGAGGTAGGCGATATCGGGCAGGGGCAGGCCAGCCGAGGCGATATAAGCCTTGGTCGCCGCCGGTGCCGCCACCTTGCCGATCCCGGATACGAGGAACAGGCTGCACATCAGCAGGCGGCCGATGAAAGAAACGGCGGGATAGCGATCGGTGGTCACGGCGGGCTCCTGGTTCGGTGGATCGTGGTCAGGCAGGTATTGTGCGCACGCGGCTCGCGCTGTCTTGTACAGGCGCGGCGTACGCGGTGGCGCTCAGGCTACCGATACCACAAGACCATCCTCGAACCATTCGCGCAAGAGCTGGGCAGCGGTGGCCGCCGTGTCGCCATCGGGCATGTGGGTGTTGAGCAGCGCACAGATATCGCCAAAGGTGCCACCGGCCATCGCGAGGTCCAGGCTCGCCGTTTCGTGCGGGGGCATGCTTACGAAGCGAGGCGACAGCTCACTGCGCCATACCCTGACGGCGGCGGGGGCGAGGAGTAGCGAGGGCGTGGGCGGGTGAGTACCTGCCGACAATGCCGACCAGATGGCCGCCGCATTGGTGTGAACATGCCCGAAGCGCAGGGAGGGTACAAACGCGAAGTTCGCCTGTTCCCAATCGATGACCGCCGCCTCACGCAATGCCAGGGGGACGACATCGTGACTGTAGAACGTCTGGCGCAGCGCATGATCCAGCCAGGCCAGTTCGGCGACCGGATCCGGTAGCGGACATGCGCCTGCCAGATAAGCGGGGAAGGATTGCCCGTAGTGGTTCAGGCTCCATGCCGCCGAGGGGTTCTGGTCGATATAGGCCAGCGCCAACGTTTCGAAGACCTCATCGCCCATCCATAGGGCCACGCGCTCGTACGTATCGCGCAACGAACCGAGCAACTGGCCCCGATGGTTGTTGGCGTAGACCCGCACGCCGCGGGGATCGGCCGTCACAGGCGTACCCGCGTCGTTGAGTGATGCAAGCAACGCCCGTTGCAGGTCGACCAGCTTCATGCGGCGGCGGCTATTGCGGCGACACGCCGCGCCACGTTCAGTTCATCAAGGAGTTCGGCGAACGGCGGAATGTGGTCGTCGCGTTCGATCATGCTGGCGACCGGCCCAAGCCGGGAGAGGAAGCGTTGGTAGAGCTCCCATACCGACGTGGGCACGGGCGCGTCATGCGTATCGATCAGCAGGTCGCGCCCCTGGCTATGTCCCGCCAGGTGGATCTGACGTACACGGTCCAGCGGGATGTGGTCCAGCCATTCATCGATGCGCCTGCCGTGGTTGGTGGCGCTCACCACGATGTTGTTCACATCGAGCAGCAGGTAACAACCCGTGCGCTTGCACAGGGCGGCAAGGAACTCGGCTTCGCTCATGGAGCCGGGGAACTCAAGGTACGTCGAGGGGTTCTCCAGGACCAGCGGCCTGCCCAGCACGTCCTGGGCCACCATCACATTGCGGCTCACCACGTCGAGTGCTTCGTCGCTGTAGGGCAGCGGCAGCAGGTCATGCGCCTGGATGCCATCGACCGCCGTCCAGCAGACGTGGTCGGACACCCACAGCGGATCGAAGCGATCAGCCAGCCGGCGCAGCTGTTTCAGGTAATCCATGTCCAGGCCATCGCCGGCACCGATGTTCATGGAAACACCATGCAGGGCCAGCGGGTAACTGGCGCGGACCTGCTCCAGGATGTGCAGCGGCCGGCCGCCGTCGACCATGAAGTTCTCGGAGATGACTTCCACAAAGTCCAGTGGCTGCTTCGTCGCCAGCACATCGGGGTAGTGCGGCACGCGCAGGCCCAGGCCAAAACCGTGGAAGGTGGGGAGTGTCGTCATCGCCATGGGTCTCTCCGGGAAGGGCCCGGCCGCACGCGGCGGCCGGGCGCGGTGATCAGGCGGCCGGCGGGGTCGTGCTACCGCCCTGCGCCTTGCACTCCGAGACGGAGACGGCCTTGAAGCCCTGGCCCTTGCACTGGTTCTGGCCCTTGCATTCGTGGTTGCCCGATTTGCAATCCGACGTGCCCTTGCAGGTATTGATGCCGTAACAGTGGACGGTCTTGCCGGCAGCCTGGTCCGCGGCCTGGGCGGGCGCCACGATGGCAGCGGTCGAGACGGCGAGAAGGGCGGCAGCGGCGGCAATGCTGTGCGTAGCGGTTTGCATGGCGAGTCTCCGATTGGATGTGGGTTGCCGAAGTGGCATGGATGAGTTCGTCGGTGTTCGGAAGCGGGTTACAGCACGTCGCGAAAAAAGTTTGCCGCGAACATCAACGGATGCGCAGCACCTGATCCAGCGACCAACGGCCAGCACCCCGGCCGATAAGGTAAAGGAGGATGGCCGCCCACGACAGGTGGGTGGGCCACGCGTCGGGGTAGACGAAGACCTCGATGATCGTGGTCATGCCAAGCAGCACCGCGGCGGACAGGCGCGTGCACAGGCCCAGCACGAGGAAGATGGGCACGAACGTTTCGACGCTGGCGGACATGTGCGCCGCGATTTCCGGTGGCACCAGCGGCAGCTTGTACTCGGTGCGGAACAGTTCGTACGTGCCTTCGGTAATGGTCAGGAACCCGTCCACCTTCGTCCGGCCGGACTGGAAGAAGATGGCGGCGATGGATACACGGCACACTAACGCGAGGAACGAGTGGCCAACCCCTCGTTCAAGGTGCTCGGCAAGGGTGTTCCATCGGCTCCGAAGCGAGCGTGACGCCGGGATTGTCGTGGCAGGAGAGTCCATGGGAAGGTCCTTCAGAGCGCGGTCAGGGCGCCAGTGGTGAGCAGTTGCGCGAAGATCAGATCCGTTCGCGCGGAGGGGAAGTGATGTTGGGTACGTTCAACGCACGCCGCCAGCGGCGCCTCATCCGTACAGGCATCGAGGAAGGCGAGCGTGGGTGGGTCGGCAAGGGTGACAACCACGTCACCGGCAGGCCGCGTGATCAGCGCGGTCTGCGGCTCCCAGGCCATGTCGTCAGGCACCGCGACGCATGCGCGACTCGCGTTCCATATCGCGAGGGCGGGATACGATGATGACCATGCTCGCGTGGCGGGGTGGGGCGCCACCCTCAATTCGCCGATAGCGTCATCGGCAAGACGGCGCACGCTCGAGGCATGGAGTGCCGACGCATCTGCGGCGGCGTAGCTCTCCAGCCAGAGCCAATCGAGCTGCGCGACGTCGGCGAGGTAAGGCAGATCGCTGGCGGACGGCGCTGCTGCCAGGAAGGCCGGAAAATCCGCGCCGTAAGCGAGCAGGCGGGCGTCACGCGCGGGCTGTTCGGCAAAAAAAGCCGCCGCGGCGGAACGGAACCACGCCTGCCCGACAAGGCAGGCCACCGCGGGGAAATTGGCCTCAAGCGCATCGATGGCGGCACGCGCCATCGTGCTTCGGTGCACGGCCAGGCCGGGGTGCGTGGCCAGTGGCGAGGTGGGTACCTCGCACCGAAGCTCGGCGTGGAACGTGCGCTGGAAGGCCGCCAGTGACATGCTGCGCGCCGGTCAGCCGACCTTGGTCAGCGAGCCGTTGCCATGCGGCGTCTTGATCGCCGTGCACGTACCGGCGGGGACGTTCTTCCAGGCATTTTTCTGGTAGTCGGCCTTGGCCGTGCCCGCGCAGGTGGTGCCCGGCCCGGCGGCGCAATCGTTCTGGCCCGCCTTGGCAACGCCCCAGCACTTTTCGACGGCAGGCTTCTTCGCATCCTTTGCGTCATCGGCATGGACTACGCCAGCCACCAGGGCGGCGACCGAGAAGGCAAACGAGGCAACGTAACGAGGGGTCATGGGTATGCTCCAGTCATGCCGGGCCCGTTGGCCGGCTTCATGGAGCAGTTCGTGCCGGGGCGGTTTCCGGTTACACCGCTGCCTGATGTTTCTTATGGATGCCGCGTCGTTGTAACCGTGGGGCGTGCCGCAGCGAACTAGCGTGCATGTATGCGATACCTTACTGTGTCCCCATGAGCCGCCAGCCTGGCGAGGCTCTAAACTGGATTGCGCTGCGAACGCGGTGGGTCCGCTACGAACGTTCCTCCATCGAAAGGATGACGATGACGAGCCATGGAGCGCGGGAGCACGGGCCAGAGGGGCCGTCGGCTGTAGAAATCGAACTAAGGCGTTGCTTCGTTAGTGGGCTGGGCGGCGATGCAGCCGCCTATCGCCAGTTCCTGGATGCGTTGGCGTGCCACCTGCGTGCCTACCTCAGGCGGCGCCTGCCGCGTGCGCTGGAGGACGTCGAGGACATCCTGCAGGAAACGCTGTTGGCGGTGCATAACGCGCGGCACACCTACCGGGCGGGTGAGCCGCTCACGGCGTGGGTGCATGCGATCACGCGCTACAAGCTCATGGATTTCTTCCGCGCGCACGCCCGCCGCGAAGCCCTCCACGATCCTATCGGTGACGACGATCTCTTCGTGGCGTCCGATGCGGAACCGGCCGATGCGCGTCGCGACGTGGGACAATTGCTCGGAACGTTACCGGATCGCCACCGCGTGCCTATCGAGCTCGTCAAACTGCAAGGCCTTTCCGTGACCGAAGCCGCGCGCTGCAGTGGCCTGTCGGAATCGGCGGTGAAGGTGGGCATCCACCGCGGCCTGAAGGCCCTCGCGGCCCGTATCCGGGGTGACGCATGAAGACGGATGACTTCATCGATTTCCTCGCCCGTGAATCATCGCCGCCGCCGGGCAGCCAGGTGGGTGGCCGCCGATTCGCGGTGGGCGTCATCGCCGGGCTCCTTGCCTCGTCGGCGCTTATGGCAGGGTTGCTGGGTTTGCGCCCTGACCTGGCGATGGTGGTTCACCAGCCGATGTTCTGGGTTCGGCTGGCCTTCCCGGTGGCTGTGGCCCTGGCAGCGCTCCATGTAACCGCCCGGCTATCCCGGCCGGGGCTGCGTGTGGGTGGTGGGGCGTGGGTCAGGTTGGCGTTGCCCATACTTCTTGCATGGGGCCTGGCAGGCGTGGTGCTGGCCGAGGCGGCACCCGATACGCGTGGCGCGCTCATGCTCGGGCACACGTGGAAGGTCTGTTCCACGCTCATCGCCGTGCTCTCGCTGCCATCCATCATCGCTGTGTTCTGGGCGGTCCGGGGCATGGCGCCGGTGCGGCTCCGCCTGGCTGGCGCGGCGGCCGGCCTGCTCGCCGGTGCCATGGCCGCTATCGCCTATTGCCTGCATTGCCCGGAGATGGCGCCGCCGTTCTGGTCGCTGTGGTACTTGCTAGGGATGCTCATCGCCGGTGGCCTCGGGGCGCTGGCTGGGCCGCGCTGGTTGCGCTGGTAGGCTTCTTCGGCACTGACGCGCTGTTGTAGGGGAAGGACTACAGACGCCCCCGCGGTCCTCGTGGAAAAATGCGACCGACCCCGCTCACGCGGGGTCGTTGCGTAACAGGGGTTACTGAATACGACTGGCTGGTCGCCGCACCCGGGGGGGGAGTGTGCCGCGACGGGGTGCGCGTGAGCGTGTCCCGGCGGCTGCGCCACACCGGGCCTGGAGGGCCCGGCTGGTTCAACCGTTTACAGGGGATCAACACATGAACAAGTTTTTTGGCGCCGCGCTGCTTGCCGGTACCGTCCTGCTGACTGGCTGTGCGGGCCAGCCGCAGCGCTCCATTGCCTTCACAGCACCCGCCATGTCCGCCCAGCCGCAAAAGGTGGGCGTCGCCATGACCGCGTTGCCGAAGGTCGATACGTCCCTGCCGGGCGCCGGCTGCCTGCTCTGCCTCGCCGCCGCTTCCGTGGCCAATTCCACGCTTACCAGCTATACCCATACGCTCCCCCAGGAAGATCTGCCGAAGCTCAAGCAGCAAGTGGCCGAACTGCTCCGCAAGAAGGGCATGGAGGTCGTCGTGATTGAGCAGGACATCAACGTAGGCAAGCTCCCGAACGCCCAGGGCAAGGGGCCGGACATGGCGAAGAAGGATTTCTCGTCACTTGGCCGCCAGTACAACATCGACCACCTGGTCGTGATTGATATTTCGCAGATCGGTTTTGAGCGCATGTACTCGGCCTATATTCCGGCCAGCGATCCGAAGGGCGCCGTGACCGGCCTGGGTTACGAAGTGAACCTGAAGACCAACGCGTATGAGTGGTATGCGCCCGTGAACATTCGCGTCAGCGCGGAAGGCAAGTGGGATGAACCACCGAAATTCCCGGGCCTCACAAATGCCTATTTCCAGGCACTGGAAATGGGCAAGGACAGCTTCCTGAAGCCGTTCAGCGGCTGATGCCCACGATGCGTATGCCCCCATCCCGGGCCGCGACGGCGATGGCCTTCCTGGCCCTCGCCGCACCGGTGGCACCCCCGGCGAAACTGCCCGAACCCGCTGCCCTCCGCTGGGCCATGGAGCTTCCCGCTGCTCAAACGGTGGCATTCCGTGGCGTGGTGAATTTCGACAAGGCGGGTATCGCCCCGGTCAGCATGATGTACCCGGCGCCCAACCCGGCCGGGTTGCTCGTGGCGGTACTAACACACGCGGCGATATCCAAAGGCAGCCGCGACGCACAGAAGACGAAGATTGAGAAGGAAGCCGATCAGGTCCTTGAACCCTTTAGCGGTGTGATCAATACGTTTGCCTACGCGGATCTTGCCGAGCGGAGCAAGCCCTGGGCGCTTACTGGTACGCAGTTACCGGTATTGCCCCGTGGTGCGGCACATCCCGATACGTGGGTGGTACTGGTTAACCCGGTGTATTCCATCACCCAGGACCAGACGACGCTGGTGTTGGACAACACGATCGCGATCTACGCCCCCGGGGAAACGAAACGAACCAGCTACATCAATACGGTGCGTGTGATCGCGGATGCTGAGGCCGAACCCGATCCACTGGGGCATTGGACCGCGGATAGTGGCGCGCTGCTGAAGGACAAGAGTGCGCACCTTCTGGCGGAGTCGCTCGATATTGCGTTTGCTGACGCGATGGTTCCAGCCACGGAAACGGCGTTTCGCACGGTGCGTTACCAGGAGGGTAACGAGGAACGGATGGAGCGCGGCCAGCCCATTACCGAGCAATGCGATCGGGTGCTGCTACGCTCGCTGCGCGGAACGTTGATGTCGGTGCCAGTGAAGAAAGCGGATTGTGCCCCGTCGCAGGGCGCGCAGACGGCAGCCGCTGCCGCACCATCGAGCGGCGGAGGGTAATGTCAGCGTAATCCGCGCGATGTCGTTACCCACTGGGCGCGCCATCCGGGAGCATCAAACGGATCGGCAAAGTATTGGGTCTCGTGGGCGACTTTGTCGCCCACGAACTCCATGATGCTCACCGTAAAGGCAAGTTTGCCTTCGTAATGAATCATGTACTCGGTCACCCAAAGCGAACCGCCGCCCGTGATGCGGCGGACCTGAAAGCCTGACGGTTTGCCCGGGTGGTGGCTGCGCAGCGCCTGCAGGTTCGCCCTGCCGTGGATGACTTCGCCGGACTGTGGGTACTCGCACAAGGCGTCGTCGTGGTAGATCGCATGCTCAGCCTGCTGATCGCCAGCGGCGGAGGCAGCCCAGTGCGCATCGATGGCGCGGCGGATGGCTCGGTCATCGCTCATGCCGGTATGGTCTGGCGTACCGTCGCCGATATCTTGGAGCCGTACCGCCTTCCTTGGCGGCCGTGGCTGCGACTAGGTGGTAGCGAGCAGGTCAGCCAGGTCGATGCCGTTCTTCGCGCGGGTCATGATCTCGTCCGGAATGGGCCCCTTGTGGGTGAGATCGACCATATCCTGGTTGAGGGCGACAAACGGGCGCATGCGTTCTTCGTAACGCTGCAGTGCGATCTCGCGCTGGTCCGGGTGCAGAGCCAGTTCCCGGCCGAGTACAAACGCACCCACCAGGGCCAGGCTGGTGCCCTGGCCCGAGAACGGCGAGGCGCAATGCGCGGCGTCGCCCGCGAGCACTACTGGCCCCTGCGACCACTGCGGCATGCGTACCTGGGCCAGTTCGTTGTAATAAAACTCGGGTGTGTCACGCATGACCTGGAACAGCGCCGGAAACGGACCGCCCAGGTGTTTCCCCTGCGCCGCGACCTGTTCTTTTTGAGCGGCCAGGTCACCGCGCGGGATGTTCGCGCCGTTCGTGCCAAAGCCCACGCCGATCCGCAATTCACTCTTATCGAGGTTGGGATAGATGATGACGCCCACCCCGTCCTCACGGTGGCCCAACTGCCACGCATCCAGGTTCAGCAGGTTGGGAGTGGTGAAGAGGGCGAGCACGACGTCCAGCGGCTTGACCACGGATGACTCATTGTCGAAGACCAGGCGTCGTGTTTTCGAGTAAACGCCATCGGCGCCGACGATCAGGTCGAATGCGCGCTGGCTGGCGTGCTCGAACGAGACATGGGCGGTCGGTCCCGCGCTTCCGATCGCCGTGATGCTATCGCCATAGATGAACTCCACATTCTTCCCAAGGGAGGTCATCAACAGCTCACACAGGTCATCGCGGAAGATTTCGATATCCGGGCTATCCAACCGGCCGGCACTGTAGGTGCGTTCGGTGGTACGGCTCGCCTCGTTGCCTTCGCTGTCCAGCATGGACATGCCTTTGAGCTGCGTGCGTAGCTCGCGTGCCTGCTCGAGCAGGCCCATGGCCTCAACGACCTCCAGGGCGACGCCACGAATATCGACGGCCTGACCACCCCGGCGGAACGCGGGTGTGCGTTCGACGATCGTGGTTTCCACGCCGGCGCGTTCCAGCCAGTAAGCGAGAGCCAGCCCGGCGACGCCGGCACCGGAGATGAGCACATTGCGGATCATGGTTATCCCGGGGTAGGGGGGGCGATTGGGTGCGCGCCTCAATGCAACACGATCTTGGCGACGTAAAGATAGCTTGCACCCGAACGAAACCCCTTGTCAATGCATATTTTTACGGTGGTAAGATGCGTTCATGAAGAAGTCAACTCCGTATCACCACGGGAACCTGCGATCCGCGCTTCTCACGGCGGCCGAGACCATCCTCCAGCGCGATGGCCTGGCGGGCCTGACGCTGCGGGCGGCGGCGCGGGAGGCTGGCGTGTCCCATGCGGCGCCGGCTCACCACTTCCGCGACCTGACCGGCCTTCTCACCGAACTCACCGCCGATGGCTACGACCGGCTGGCCGCACGGCTCGAAGCGGCCGGCGGGGAAGGGCCTCGTCGCTGGGATCCGGCCCGGGCCTATGTCGCGTTCGGCGTGGAGAACCCGGCCCTGTTCCAGCTGATGTTCCAGAGCGACCGCCTGGATAACACCAACACCCACCTGATCGAGGCCCGTATGCGCGCGTTAGGCGTACTTGCAGGCGCTCGCGCCATTCCCCTCGAGAACCCCACCCTCGATGACCTGGGCAAAGTGGTCGCCGGCTGGTCGTTGGTGCATGGGTTTACACAGCTATTGCTCGACCGGCGCCTTCGCGGCATTGAGCGGCTCGCGCCGGAGGGGACCACGCCGGATGACCTGCTCGAGGCGGTCTTTCGTTCGGTCGATTCGGCCGCTATCGGGCCAGAAGGGGGTTCCCGATAGAGGGCATGTGCGAATTCGGCGGGGATCCCCGATTCCTGCTGCCGGGAACGTGGAATGTGTTGCATCATGCATAGCAGTTCCCCGGGGGGAGCGCTCATCGCCATTCTTGGGGTTCGCAAGACACCTGCGGTGCGTGCGCCTACGCCGGCCATCTACTTCCTGCCTGTGACCTAGCGATGACCGAACTTGCCGTGAACCCTACTGACAGCCGCAGGGGCAGTATTGCCTGCGTCGGCATGGGTATAACCCTGGGCTCTCATCTGACGCCGCTCGCGCGCAGCCACATCGAGACGGCGGATGTCGTCTTTGCCGCCTTGTCCGATCACCTCGTCGAGCTTTGGCTGCGCCGTCTGAATCCGGATGTGCGCAGCTTGCAGCCGTACTATCGGCCGGGCAAATCGCGCATGAAGACCTACCGCGAATGGGTCGAGCTGATGATGACCGAGGTTCGTGCGAACAAGCGCGTCTGTGCGGTGTTCTACGGCCATCCCGGCATTTTTGCCTGGTCGCCGCACAAGGTCATCGACGTTGCGCGTGCCGAAGGCTACCGCGCCCACATGGAGCCCGGCATATCTGCGGAAGATTGCCTGTATGCCGATCTGGGCATCGATCCGGGGCGCGTGGGTTGCCAGCACCTCGAAGCCAGCCAGCCACTTTTCTTTGAGCGCCAGCTGGATACAACCAGCCAGGTCATCCTGTGGCAGTTGGGTGTCGTCGGTGATCGTTCGCTTGGCCGGTTCCTCACGCCTGATGCCTACAGGGAACTGCTCACAGAGCGCCTGTGCGAGGACTATCCGGCCGACCATGAGGTGATCGTTTATCGCGCGCCCACGCTTCCGATCGATGGGCCTTACATCCAGCGCATGGCCCTTCGCGACTTTCCGCGCGCGGAGTTCACTGGCCACGAAACGCTTGTGTTGCCCCCGCTCCATGCGTTGAAGCCCAACGCAAGGATGCGTGCAAGGCTGGATGAGCTTGATGCGCTCTACGGTGAAGGCACCGAGGCGGCCGTGCTGGCATAAGCCGCTAAAGATTGAGGTCTGCTTGCCGTTACAGCACGGTGCGGTAGCGCTTCCAAGTCATGAAAACCAGGGGAACAACATGCGCGACACGGTAGAACTACTGGAGGCCATCGGCCGCGACGCGACATTGCGGCACGCATCGCGAGAGGACTTGGCGAAGGTGCTGCAGGCGGAAAACGCATCGGAAGGGCTGCGCGAACTTGCCTCCGGCGGCGATAGCGCCACGCTGACGAAAGAGCTCGGTCTCGAGCACATGCACGTCGAGCATACGAGCCAGACGGGTGGCCACGAAGGCGACGGCCATGACGATCACCACCACCATCACCCCGATCGCGATCACGATCGGGAAGACAAGCCTTCCCAGCACCCTGAAGATGGCGACAGCACGCCGCCAGCCTGACCTTGCCTGATATGGCCCGCGGCCGCCTTGGGCGCCTACGCTCGGGGGCACTCCTGATCGGAGTCGCCCTCGGAGCGCTGACGCCTCTTGGCCACGCATCCGAGCCCCGGCGCGACATCACTACAACGGAGCGGCTCGAATGGACCGACGGCATGCGCACGTCGGATCACCCGCACTTCATTGACTCGCTAGCTCAACTTCATCGTAGCGACGCTGGCATGACGCCTGCCGAGCGGCGATACCTCCGGTTTCTCGACGGCTGGGAGGCGAACTACGAGGGGAAGTATCCCGAGGCGGAGGCGGCTTTCAGGAAGGTCATTGCTGATGCGAGCGATGATGCCGTGGGCATCCGGGCAACGTCCTTGTTGATGAACAACTTGAGCGAGCAAGGAAAGTACGCCGAAGGCTACGCGGTGGCCACGCGGGCGGCAGATACGTTGCCCGAGATAACGGACCCGTACCCGCGCTATGTCTTGCTTGCCAATCTCTCGCAAATGCTGACCTTCGCCGGCCAGCCAGAGCAGGGGTTGAAGTACGCCGAGCAGATGCTGGAGGCCACGCCTGCAGGTCAATCGGCTTGCCAGGCGATGGTCCAGAAGGTCACGGCGCTCGAAGGAGCGCGGCAATTAACGTCCCGTAGCCCAGATCTGCTCAAGACGATCGAAACCTGCACCACCGACAACCAGCCGATCTTTGCTAACACGGCATCGCTCATCCTCGTCGATCGCCTGCTGGATGAGCACAAGCTTGCGGATGCATTGGCCGCGAATCAACGCATCGTGCCCGGAATTCGGGCCAGTCAATATTTTCGCCACCTTATCGATGCCATTTCGCAACGTGCACGGATCTACGAGCAGATGGGTAACACGGCCGAAGCCCGTCGCGCAGCGCTGGATGCCGTCAGCATGGCCCACGCGGGCGACGTGAATGAGGCCATGCGTTTCGCGTACCGCATTCTGTATTCCACCGAGAAGGCGCAAGGAAATACTGCCAGTGCACTGGCGTATTACGAGAACTATGTTATCCAGGATCAGGGATATCTGCGCGACGCTAACGTCAGGAATGCCGCCTACGAGGCGGCGCGCGAACATTTCCGCGCGGAGAAGCTCGAGACCGAAGGCTTGAGCAAGGAAAACCACATCCTGAAGTTGCAGCAGGCGCTCGATGCCAAGGCTGTAGAGGCCAGCAGACTGTATGTCGTGGTCTTGTCGCTGGTCCTGCTCTCGATCGTGTTCTGGATGGTGCGTATCAAGCGCTCGCAGTTGCGCTTCAAGTGGCTCTCATCGTGCGACGGATTGACCGGCATATTCCACCACCAGCATTTCATGAGTGAGTCCGAGCGCATGCTTGGCGTGCTGGCCAGGCGAAGAGGTGCGGGTTGCCTGGTCTTTCTTGATCTGGATTACTTCAAGCAGGTAAACGATACGCATGGGCACGCAATAGGCGATCTGGTCCTCAAGCATGCGGTAGCGATCTGCAAGGCCCAACTACGCAAAGACGATCTTTTTGGTCGCCTGGGCGGCGAGGAGTTCGGCATGCTTTTAGTGGATGCGCCACGCATGCAGGGAAGCGTGGTTGCGGAGCGAATTCGCGCCGCGATGGCCGCCGCGCCGCTGGTCATCGATACCGCGGTCATAACTGTTGAAGCTAGCGTGGGTGTGGCTTGCACAGATATCGCCGGTTATGACCTGTCGCGCCTGTGCCGCGCCGCCGACGCGGCACTGTATCGGGCTAAGCACATGGGGAGAAATCGCGTCGTCGTCGATACGGATGGCGGCGCCGCTACCGAACTGTCGCCCCCGGCTCGAACTGTCCCCAAGGCCCCCCGGACGGCGTGACTTGATCCTCTCTTGACTCTAGAGCTAACTCAAGGCTCTAGACTTAAGCCATGACTACCCAACCCTCACTCACCATCGGCCGCATCGCGCAGAGCGCGGGGGTGGCCATCGATACGATCCGGTTCTACGAGCGCGAAGGGCTGTTGCCCGAGCCCCGGCGCCGGCCCTCGGGTTACCGCGAATACGACGCCTCGGCCGTTTCCCGCCTGCGCTTCATCCGCCGGGCGAAGGACCTGGGTTTCACCCTCGATGAGATTCGCGAACTGCTGGCGCTGTCGGCCGATCGCCATGGCGGGGTGGAGGGGGTGCGCGAGCGCGCCGCCGCCCGGCTCAAGGCCATCGATGACCGCATCGCCGAACTGCAGCGTGTACGCGATGGCCTGGCCGAGCTCGTGGATGCCTGCCCGGGGCATGGCTCCCCCGAGGATTGTCCGATCCTGAAAGCCCTGGCGGAGCCCACGCCATGAGCCATACATGCTGCTCGCACGGCACCGCCCCACAGGCGGCGCCGGTGATTGACCCTGTCTGCGGTATGACGGTGGACCCGGCGAAGACGCCGCACCACCACACCCACGAAGGCCACGACTACCACTTCTGCGGCGCAGGCTGCCGCACGAAGTTCATGGCCGATCCGGGAAAGTACCTTGGCCCGAAGGAGCCCGAGGTGCCGATGCCAGCGGGCACGATCTACACCTGCCCGATGCACCCGGAGATTCGCCAGGAAGGGCCAGGCTCATGTCCGAAGTGCGGCATGGCGCTGGAACCGGCGATGCCATCGCTGGATGACGACGACGGCGAAGTGCAGGCGATGGCACACCGCTTCGGCTTGCTGCTGGCGCTCACCGTGCCGGTCTTCGTCGTGGCCATGGGGCCGCACCTGTTCGGCTGGATGTGGCCTTCGCCATGGGATGCCGTGGCCCGCTGGGGCGAGGCGTTGCTTGCTACGGTGGTCGTGTTGTGGGGCGGGGCGCCGTTCTTTGCCCGTGGCTGGCGGTCGCTGAAGCCATGGTCGCCCAACATGTACACGTTGATCGCCCTGGGCACGGGTGTTGCCTGGGCGTACAGCGTGGTGGCGTTGCTGCTTCCCGGCGCATTCCCCGTGTCGATGCGCGACATGCACGGTCATGTGGATGTCTATTTCGAGTCAGCGGCCGTCATCGTCACGCTGGTCACGTTGGGTGATTTCCTTGAACTGCGTGCCCGTCGCCGCACGGGCGCTGCGCTTCGCGGCCTGCTGGGCCTGGTACCCAAGACCGCGCGCCGCATCGCTGCGAACGGAACGGAAGATGACGTGCCGCTGGATCACCTGCATGTCGGTGACCATTTGCGCGTACGTCCCGGCGAGAAGATTCCGGCGGACGGCACCGTCGTGGAAGGCGAAAGCCACGTCGACGAAGCCATGCTTACCGGCGAAGCGAACCCCGTGGTGAAGCGGGCGCACGACAAACTCACCGGCGGAACGCAAAACCAGCACGGGGCCTTGACGATGCGCGTGGATCACGTCGGCGCGGATACCGTGCTCTCGCGAATCGTCATGATGGTGGCCGAGGCGCAGCGTTCACGCGCGCCTTCGCAGCGCATTGCCGACAAGGTGGCCGCGTGGTTTGTGCCCGCCGTGGTGCTGGTGGCGGTCCTGGCCTTCGCTGCCTGGTGGCTGTTGGGCCCGCAGCCGGTCCTTGCGCACGCGCTGGTCGCGGCGGTTTCCGTGCTCATCATCGCGTGCCCTTGTGCGCTGGGCTTGGCGACGCCCATGTCCATCATGGTAGCCAGCGGTCGCGGCGCCCAGGCGGGTGTGCTGTTTCGTGATGCGGCGGCGATCGAAACGCTGCGCGATATCGATACCCTGGTCTTCGACAAGACCGGCACGCTGACGGAAGGCAAGCCAGCGCTGGCCGATGTACGCACGTTCAATCGTGATCGTGCCGAAGTGCTCGCCTACGCCGCGGCGGTGGAACGGCCCAGCGAACATCCCCTTGCCGCCGCGATCGTCGCGGCAGCGGAAGGCGAGGGCATCGCTATTCCGAAGGTCTCCGGTTTCCGTGTCATGGTCGGGCGTGGCGTGGCGGGTCGCGTGGATGGCCACGATGTAGCTGTCGGCAATGGGCGGTTGATGGACGATGAGCGCGTGGACGCCGCGGCAGGGCGGGACATCGCGGAGAAGTGGCGGGCAAAGGGCGCCACGGCGATGTACGTGGCGATCGATGGCCGGCTCGCTGCCGTGTTGTCACTCGCCGACAAGGTCAAGGCCTCAACCAGACCCGCGCTGGAAGCATTGCACGAAGCGGGTATCCACCTGGTCATGCTGACGGGCGACAACGCCGTGACCGCGAAGGCGGTGGCGTCCATGTTGCCGATCAATGATGTGCACGCGGGCGCCTCGCCACAGGACAAGGCGAACCTCGTGGCGCAGCTGAAGGCAGAAGGGCGCAAGGTCGCCATGGCGGGCGATGGGGTGAATGATGCGCCCGCTCTTGCGAAAGCCGACATCGGCATCGGCATGGGTAACGGCAGCGACATCGCCATCGAAAGTGCATCGGTGACGCTGCTGAAAGGCGATCTTGCCGGTATTGCACGAGCACGCGCGTTGTCGGCGGCAACGGTGAAGAACATTCGCCAGAACCTGTTCTTCGCGTTCATCTACAACGCCGTGGGCGTGCCGCTGGCGGCAGGGGCGTTGTATCCGTTGCTGGGCATCACGCTATCGCCGATGGTGGCCGCGCTGGCGATGAGCCTGAGCTCGGTATCGGTGGTAGGAAACGCCTTGCGCCTGCGCACCGAACGTATCTGATCCAATCGATGTAGGAGCGCGCTTGTGATGGGATGTGTCGCAAGCACCCATCGCGCACAAGCGCGCTCCTACACATGGCAGGCTATTTCTTGGTGTCGAACGACGGCGGGGCGTCCTTCGCCTTTGCCGCCCATGCCTTGTTCGGCTTGTCGCTCAGGTCGAATTCCAGCGTGCCGCCCTTCAAGGCGAACGACTCAGGCAACCATGAACGCTCGCTCGGCTTGCCGTCGACCTTCAGCGCGTTGACGTACGGCTTGCCCGCACCTGCCTTCGGCGCAAGGATCGTCACGTCGCCACCCTCACGGTGGATGGTGGCCTTGGTGAAGATCGGACTGCCCACGATGAACTCCGCGCGGCCCGGGATGTTCGGGTAAATGCCGAGCGCGGCGAACACGTACCACGAGGACATCTCGCCCAGGTCATCATTGCCGGGGATGCCGTTGGGCGCGTTCACCCAGATCGTATCGAGCACCCGGCGAACCAGTTCCTGAGTCTTCCACGGCTGGCCCGCGTAGTTGTACAGCCACGGGCCGCCGATGGACGGTTCGTTATCCAGCTCCGCGTGCAGCGGGCCGGATTTGGTGACAGCAAACGCCCCATCGGGCTGGTAGAAATAGTTGTCCAGCCGCTTCGTTGCCTTATCCATGCCGCCCATGGCGTTGAACAGGCCGTGCACGTTGAACGGCACCATCCACACATACTGCGCGGCGCTGCCTTCGACAAAGCCATCGCCCGTGGACGGGACGAAGTCGTGGGCTTCCTTGTCGTCGTCGTCTTTTACCTTGGCCCAGCTGCCATCGGCATTGCGGTTGCGGATGTAACCGCCTTCCGGGGTCGCCTTAGGATCGAACAGGTTGCGCCAGTACTGTGCGCGGTCGAGGAAGCGCTCCGACGTGGCCTTGTCGCCCAGGCGATCGGAAAGGGCGCTGAGCGCGAACTCCGCGGCAACCAGTTCCAGCGTATCGGCGGCCGGGCCCCACGACGGCGCGCCCACGGGGATGTAGTGCAGCTTCAGCCACTGGTCCAGGCCGGGGCGCTGGCCGACGCATTCCACCGGGCAGCCGTCCATGGAGGTATCGAGTGCCGTGGGGTGATCTGCTGCGTGCACGAGCGAGGCGAAGGCGCCCTTCACATCGAAATCCGTGCCACCGAACGCGTAGATGCCCGCGATGGACGGGGCAGCCGGGTCACCGTTCATGACATGCGTGGCGCCGTTGTTGTGCGTCCAGCGATCCCACACGCCGTTGTTCTGCTGTGCCTGGTTGTACAGGCTCTGCGCAATATCGCTGCCGGTCTTCGGATCGAGCCAGGTCACCATGGGCAGCTGCGAACGGTACACATCCCAGCCGGAGAAGTTCGCGTACTGCGCCTTCTGCGTGCCGGATACCTTATGCACCTTCTGGTCGAAGCCCATGTATTCGCCGTTCGTATCGCTGAATACGTTGGGCGTCATGGACGCGTGATACAGCGCGGTATAGAACACAGTGCGCTGGTCGGGCGTGCCGCCTTCCACGTCGATCCGGGAAAGCTGTTTGTTCCAGGCCACCACCGCCTTGTCGCGCACGGTTTCGAATGGCGTGCCCTTGGGCACTTCGGCATCCAGGTTGGCCTGCGCGTTCGCGGCGCTGACGTACGAGATGCCGACACGGACGTTCACTTCCTTCGTGCCCGGCGCAAAGCCGACCCATGCGCCGGAGCCAAGGCCTTCCTTCGGGAAGCCCTTGTCGCCATAGCCAGAGCCACCCTCGCTCTTCGTGCCACCCTTGGTCACCGTGGTGTCCTTCCACGTGCCGGTGCTTGCAAACGGCTGGTCGAATTCGATCACGTAATGGACTGTGTAGTAACTGTGGCGGTCGGCCTTATCGATGTAGCCGCAGAAATTGCCACTGGTCACCGAACCGCTGATGCGGTGGTTTGCCTTGTCGACCGACACGGTGGCGTTCTCGGAGCCCACTTCGGAATCCGACGCACGCACGAGCACGTTCGCAGGTTTGCCCGCGGGGAAAGCAAAGCGCCCCGCGCCGCTGTGCAAGGCCGCGGTCAGGTCGGCGGTCACGCCGTTATCGAGCTTGACCTGGTAGTGGCCGGCCCTTGCGGTTTCGTTGGCGTGCGTGAACTTTGATGCATAAGCGTGACGGAAATCCGAACTCGGTGAGGTGGTGACCTCTTCGGTGATCGGCATGACCGGCACATCGCCCGAACCGCCCGCGCAACCCCAGCCTTCGACGTTGGTGAAGGCGAAGCCGCGGATGGCGTCCGCCCGGTACTCGTAGCCGCCGGGCGCCGCGATCGGCGCCTTCTTGCCGGGCAACGGGGACGCCTCGGGCGTGAACTGGAACATGCCAAACGGCACCACGGCGCCGGGAAACACGTTGCCGCCATTGGTGGTGCCAATCAGCGGATTGACGAGATCCGCCGGTGCGGAGGTGGCGCCGGCCAGGGCGGGGATGAGGGCGGCGGCAAGAGCGATCGGCTGGAACGCGCGCAAGGGGAGACCTCCACGAAAACGGGATTTATCTCGATTGAAATGCGAATCGGGCGTGGTGTCCCGTGCCAAGGGTCATGCGTGCAGTGCAGCATCGCCGTCGTTGTAGGAGGGCTACAGCAGAATGCCGTCTTCCGGCTGCACCGGCTTCAGCTCGTGCGGCTCACCCAGCATGTCCCGCAGATCGATCTCGATAGCCCGGGTCAGCGTGCTCATCGGCACGTCGTCGTCCAGGTTCTCGAACGGGTTCTGCATGTCGTTACCGATCTGCAGGAGCGCCAGGAAGAGGAACCCTGCAACCGTCGAGCCGAGCGGCGTCCACAGGCCCAGCGTTTCGACGAGGCTCACAGGCAACAGCAGGCAGAAACCATGCGTGAAGATGGCGGGGTACGTGGCGTATTGCTGCGGCAGCGGTGTGTTCTTGATTCGCTCCATGCCGCCCTGGGCATTGGAGATATCCGCCAGGGTGCGCGAGAGCGCTGGCCAAAGCACCGGATCGGGCCTGGCGGCGGCCATCAGCTCGGCTGTCCTGCTGTGGATCGCGTTGGGGACGTTGGCGACCTTTTTCAGGCGCTCGATTTCGTCAGCAGGGAGGCGGGCGGCCAGGTCATCCCATGGCACCTGCCTGCGCAGGTGCAGGCGCATGGCGTGCACGTAGGCAATTTGCCGGTGGACCACCGGGATGGCCTGCGCGCGTTCGGGCAGTAGCGTCAGCGCCTCGCGGGCCAGCGTACGCGACGCATTCACCATGGCTCCCCAAAGGGTGCGCGCTTCCCACCACCGCGCGTAGGCGGTGGTGTTACGGAAGCTCAGGTACACGGCGATGGCCGAGCCAAGCAGGGTGATGGGCAGCGCCGGAAACTCCGCTGTCCAGCGCGGGTGGGCCATGTACCAGAACGCGGTGACCGCCACATCCCACGCGAAAAGCAGGGCCAGCGGCCTGCCGACGTACCGCAGAATGTGGCCGACGTGCGCGCGCCCGGGGAGGATCACCCGCGGTGCTCGCGCTTGATCGCTTCAGCCAGGGGAATGAACTCGTCGTGGGCCTGGTCCAGCACGGAGACCGTGCCATCGCCAATGTCGTACACCCAGCCCTGCAGGGTGATGGCCTTGTTGGCCATGGCCGCGGTGACCGCCGGATGCGTGCGCAGGTGCGCCAGCTGCAGGCGGACGTTTTCCTGGGTCACGGCCTTGAGCAGCTCGGGACCTTCGACCTTGCGTGCGAACACCGCGCTCTTGGCCGCTGCCGCGTTGCGCAGCCAGGCCTCGACGGTCGGCAGGGTCTTGGTGGATTCCGGATTGAGCAGGCCTTTCATGGCACCGCAATCGCTATGGCCGCAGATCACCACGTGGCGCACGTGCAGTACGGCGACCGCGAATTCGACCACGGCGGAAACGCCACCGAGCATCTCGCCGTAACCCGGCACGATATTGCCGATGTTGCGGCAGACGAACAGGTCGCCCGGCTGGGTCTGGGTGATCATTTCAGGCACCACGCGCGAATCCGCGCAGGTGATGAAAAGGGTATGCGGGCTCTGGCCTTCGGCCAGTTCGCTAAACAGCTCCTGGGTCTCGGGGAAGACGTTGGCGCTGAAGTCTTCGACGCCCTTGAGCAAGCCAAGCAGGCTGTCGTCGCGTGGGATTTCCTGGGTCATGTGCTCACCTTGGAAGTGTGCCGCCAGAGGGGCCGGGCGGGCTTAGGTGATGCAGTTTATGCCAAACCGGTGTGATGGAAATGCGCGGCGGTATGGACCCGTCGGGTTTTGCGATCAATGGCCCGCATTTGTAGGAGCCCACCCTGTGGGCGACAGCCTTTCGCGATGTGGCCACGAGCATTGGCCGTCGGTGCGAAAGATGTCGCCCACAGGGTGGGCTCCTACAGGGGGCGCGAGAGCCCGGAGGTGGTTCAGGCCTCCACGTCTTCCTTATAGGCATCGACCGGGATGCACGCGCACATCACGTTCTTGTCGCCGAACACGTTGTCCACGCGGGAGACCGGCGGCCAGTACTTGCTCAGCTTCAGCGACGGCAGCGGGAAGGCCGCGAGCTCACGCGGGTAGGCGTGCGTCCACTCGCTGCCCGTCACCATGGTCGCAGTGTGTGGGGCGTTGCGCAGCGGGTTGTCCTCGCGGTCCAGGCGGCCATCTTCCACGGCGCGGATTTCGTCGCGGATCTGGATCATGGCGTCGATGAAACGATCCAGCTCATGCTGCGATTCGCTTTCGGTCGGCTCGACCATGAGCGTGCCGGCCACCGGGAACGACAGCGTCGGGGCGTGAAAGCCGAAGTCGATGAGGCGCTTGGCCACGTCTTCCGCACCGATGCCCGTGGCGTCCTTCAGTGGGCGCAGGTCGAGGATGCACTCGTGGGCCACCAGGCCGTTACGGCCGGTGTACAGCGTCTTGAAGTGCGGGGCGAGGCGCTTGGCGATGTAGTTGGCGTTGAGCAGGGCGACCTGGGTGGCCTTGCGCAGGCCTTCCGTGCCCATCAGCGTGATGTACATCCACGAGATCGGCAGGATCGAGGCCGAACCGAAGGTCGCGGCGCTGACCATGCCTACCTCACCCTCGCCACCGAACGCGCGCGGCAGGAACGGGGCCAGGTGCGGCTTGACCGCGCACGGGCCGACGCCCGGGCCACCACCGCCGTGCGGAATGCAGAAGGTCTTGTGCAGGTTAAGGTGCGAGACGTCCGAACCCCACTTGCCGGGCTTGGCCACGCCGACGAGAGCGTTCATGTTGGCGCCATCGGTGTACACCTGGCCACCGTGCTTGTGCACGATATCGCAGATGGCAACCACGTCTTCCTCGAACACGCCGTGCGTGGAGGGGTAGGTGATCATGATGGCGGCCAGGCGGTCCGAGTACTTCTCGGCCATCTCGCGGATGTGTTCCACATCGACGTTGCCGTTCGCATCACAACGGGTGACCACCACCTGCATGCCGCACATCTGCGCAGACGCGGGGTTGGTGCCGTGCGCCGATTCCGGGATAAGGCAGATATCGCGGTGGCCCTCGTTGCGCGAACGGTGGTAGGCACGGATGGCGAGCAGGCCGGCGTACTCACCCTGGGCGCCGGAGTTCGGCTGAAGGCTGACGGAGTCGTAGCCGGTGCATTCCACCAGCATGGCTTCCAGCTCGTCGATGAGCTGCTTGTAGCCCTTGGCCTGGTCGGCCGGGGCCAGCGGGTGGATGTTGGCGAACTCCGGCCACGTCACCGGGATCATCTCGGCAGTGGCATTGAGCTTCATGGTGCACGAGCCCAGCGGGATCATCGTGCGGTCCAGCGCCAGGTCCTTGTCGGCCAGGCCACGCAGGTAACGCAGTAGTTCGTGCTCGCTGTGGTGTGTATTGAACACCGGGTGCTGCAGGAATTCCGTGTTGCGGAGGAGAGCCTTCGGCAGGGCGTCGTGCACTTCGGCGTCGATCGCATCGATGTCGATGGTGGCGCCGAACACGCTGGCAAGCGCCGAAAGATCCGCGCGGGTGGTGGTTTCATCGAGGCTGATGCCGACGCTGGCGGCATCGATCGCACGCAGGTTGATGCTGGCAGCGGCCGCCTGGGCGTGGAGTGCCTTGGCATCGACACCGGTAATGTGCAGCGTATCGAAGAAATCGTTGCCGACAGCCACGCCGGCACGACGCAGCGCGACGGTGAGGATGGTCGCCATGCGATGCACGCGGCGCGCAATGCGCACCAGGCCTTCCGGGCCGTGGTACACGGCGTACATGCTGGCCATGACGGCGAGCAGCACCTGCGCGGTACAGATGTTCGAGGTGGCCTTCTCGCGGCGGATATGCTGCTCGCGGGTTTGCAGGGTGAGGCGGTAGGCCGGCTTGCCTTCGGTATCCACCGACACGCCGATCAGGCGACCGGGCATGGAGCGCTTGTAAGCGTCACGGCAGGCAAGGTACGCGGCATGCGGGCCGCCAAAGCCGAACGGCACGCCAAAGCGCTGCGTGTTGCCCACGACAATATCCGCGCCCCAACTACCCGGCGAGGCGATAACGGTGAGGGCGAGCAGATCGGTGGCCACGCAGACGATGCCGCCACGGGCGTGCGTCGCATCGGCGAGGGCCTTGTAATCGTTGATGCGGCCAAAGGTATTCGGGTACTGCAGCAGCACGCCGAAGCTATCGACATTGCCGGCTTCCGCATCCGGGCCGACGTGCACTTCGATGTCGACGCCGTCGGCGCGGGTGCGCAGCACTTCGATGGTCTGCGGGTGCACGTCTTCCGAAACGAAGAACACCTTTGACTTCGACTTGGCCGAGCGCTTGGCCAGCGTCATCGCTTCGGCGGCCGCGGTGGCCTCATCGAGCAGCGATGCGTTGGAGATATCCATGCCGGTCAGGTCGGTGACCATGGTCTGGAAGTTGATCAGCGCTTCCATGCGGCCCTGCGAGATCTCGGCCTGGTACGGCGTATACGCCGTGTACCACGCCGGGTTCTCGAGCACGTTGCGCAGGATGACGTTCGGGGTGAGCGTGCCGTAGTAGCCCTGGCCGATAAAGCTGCGGAACACCTGGTTCTTGTCGGCTACCGCGCGGATCTTGGCCAGCGCTTCTTCCTCGGTCACGGCCTTGGGCAGCGCAAGCGGGGCGGGGGACTTGATCGAACCGGGGACGATGGCATCGGTCAGTGCATCGAGCGAGCCGTGGCCGACCACGGTCAGCATCTCGGCGATCTCGGCGTCATTCGGGCCGATATGGCGTTCAATGAACGCGCCGTGGTTCTCGAGGTCGCGCAGCGAGGGGGAGTGGGTCTGGCTCATGGCGTAGGGGCGTCCGTAAATACGTGCCGTGCCGGCACGTGGGGCGCCCCTCTGTCCTTTTGCCTGAGAGTTTGGGGGCGGTAACCCCTTGCACCTTCGGCGCCGGATCTAACCGGTCTCTCCAGAGTGTTTTTCCGCGCGGTGGTATGGAAGCCTGAGCGATTACGGGCGTTGCGCCTTCGGCAGCGGGTCCATCCGCTTCTCCCACCGTACGGTAAGGCGGGCATTATACAGCCTTCACGCGCGCGTTAACCCCCTCGCGGCCCACCCGATCGGATACCTGCAAAAGGCGCTTCGCCCCTTGTAGGAGCGCGCTTGCGCGCGATCAGGCGCCCGGCGGATCCGTTGCGCCCCAAGCCTCGCGCCGACCCACGGCACCACAAGGGTGCGCGCGGGCCGCCATAACCACCCTCACCAGGGCGCCGGACCTTCCCGCCCCGTAAACGACCCACTCGGCGCCGCATCGGCCTGCGTCGCCAGCCGGACAATTTCCTCGGCCCCTTCCTCGACCGTCTGCGGGCCGCTGTTCCCGTTCAGATCGGTGGCCGTATACCCCGGGCACACGACGTGGACCTTGATGCCGGTGTCCTTCAGCTCATCGGCCAGGATCACGCTGGACATGTTCAATGCCGCCTTGGAGGCGTTGTAGCCGATCATCTTCACCCCGGCGTACTCCCAGCTGGGATCGGCGTTATAGGTGAGGGAGCCCAGGCGGCTGGAGACGTTGAGGATGCGGCCTTCGCCGGATTTCTTCACCAGCGGCAACAGGGCCTGGGTCGCTGCGATGGTACCGAAGTAGTTGGTATCGAAGGTGCGGCGCACGGCATCCAGGTTGGCCGTACTGACGTTGCCGTCACCTTCCAGGGCGACGCCTGCATTGTTGATGAGGACATCGATGTGGCCTTCGTTGGCCCCGATCTCCGCGGCGGCCTTCGCGAGGGAGGCTGTGTCGCCCAGGTCGAGCTGGACGAATCGCACGTCCAGGCCCTCGCCACGCAGGGTATCGGCCGCTGCCTGCCCGCGGCCGGCGTCGCGTGCGCCGAGGAGAACGCGGTGCCCGGCCTTGCCCAACTGGCGGGCGACTTCAAAGCCGATGCCCTTGTTGGCACCGGTGATAAGGGTGATGCGTTTGGCGTCGCTCATGCTCAGGTTCCTTGTTGAATACGTGATGGGTAGCCCCATCCCTTGAACTGGGAACCCTTGCCACGGATTTACATTCGCATATGCCCGTAGCCCCTTCCGATGCCCTGAAGCCCCGTAAAACCCCACGACAGGCACGATCAGCGGCCACCGTGGAGGCGATTTTCGAGGCAACGATTCAGGTTTTGCTTTCAGACGGCTATGCCGGCTTGACGACGACGCGGGTGGCTGCACGGGCAGGGGTCTCCGTAGGCACGATGTATCAGTACTTTCCGCACAAGCAGGCGCTGCTGTATGCGGTACTTGAGGACTACCTTGAGGATGTGGTGCTGGCGATGGACGACGCATCCCGGCGGTTCCACGGCGCGAAGCTGGCCGACATGGCCGATGGCCTCAGCCGTGCGTACATCGAGGCCAAGATGCGGCGGATGCCCGGTTCGCGGGCGCTTTACGTGGTGGCGGCCGAGCTTGAAACCTCCCGCCTTATCGATGACATCGTCGAGCGCTGCGAAGCCATCATCGCTGGGCTGCTGGCCAGTGCGCACGATGCTGTTTTCGTGGATGTCGGCACAACGACGGTTGCGCTGCGTACCATGCTGACGGGAACCGTTCGTGCCGTCCTTGAGACCGATGCCTCGCCCGAGGCTATTGCCATGCTCCGCGCCGAGCTACCTGTGATGTGCCGGGCGTACCTGTTGGCAACGGCGCGCGCGGTTTGACCTTCGTGGGCGCACGTGGCCCCTAAGCGGCGTCGATGAATCCCGCTAGCCAAGATGTTGGCCGTGGTCAGGCCAGGGGTGGTGAATCTTTTCGTAGGCATACATGGCGAGAAGGATCCGGCTGAGCGCCGCATTTTCGGGGTGGAGATCGTTCGCTGCACCCCGACTGATAAGGCCGTCGATCAGATCCAGTGCAATGTCGTAGTCCGCTTCGTTGAAGATAGGTGGTACGACAACGGGGTGGGGATCGTGCCAGGCCGCAAGTGCAACTTCTTTTACCGCGTGAGGTTTCATCCAGCGTCTCCTGTCGTATTCCGCGTGGGTAAGAATGGATTGGACGTGGCAGGTCTGTGTCGCATGTATGAGGCCTGCGATGAGGCGGTAGCGGTTGCCGCGGATATCGAAAATGATCCGCTCACCAACGATATCGGCACTGCCGAACGTATTCCGAAGTTCGGCGAAGTTTCGAAATTCATGGGCCTCGATGAGGCGAGCCCAGGCATCCAGTGCGCGGCGGGCATCAGGGTGCCGTTGCACGAATTGCCTGATGATTCGAGATCCCGTGAGCAACATCTCCGATTCCCATGAGTTCGGGATGCGTGATTTTCCGGGATGCCGATCAGGCGTGCCTTCGGTGAATGCCGCGTCGGTCCGTAGGCGTGGGCTGAAGCTTTGTAAGCGTCGTTAAAGGCGCGCCGACGCAAGGCGAATGCCAAGGCCGATGAACAGTGTTCCTACCGCGCGATTGATCCATCGCCCCAGCGCGGGCCGATGTTGTAGTGCCCGGATCAGGCAGGCGGCGAGAAAGACGTAGGACAGACTCATCGCGAGGCCTATTCCGCTGGCGATCATCCCGAGCAGAAAGAGATGTCGGACGGATTGTGGGTCAGTCGTGCTGATGAATTGTGGCAGCAGTGCGAGATAAAACAGGGCGACCTTGGGATTGAGCACATCATTGAGAAAGCCCTGCCATACGTGCTGGGCAGCGCTTGCCGCGGGACGGCCGGTGGAGATAGCTAACCCGCTCTTCGACCGCCATGCCTGCCAGCCGAGATAGAGCAGGTAGGTAGCCCCGGCGTACTTCACGGCCGCGAATGCCGTGGCCGAAGTGACGATGAGGGCCGAAAGGCCCGTGATGGCAGTGCAGAGGTGCACGTACGAGCCAAGGTTGATACCCACCGCGGCCCAAATGCCCGCGCGACGGCCGTAAGCGATGGTTCGGCCAAACAAGAACAGCATGTCAGGCCCAGGTACGAGGAAAAGCACCACGCTGGCGCCGGCAAACAGGAGGCAGGTGTGCAGGTCCATGTGTCTGGGCTGCGACTCAGAGTGTGGGGAGGACGGCTCGTACGTGGGTATCGAACAGATGGACCAGTCGCGATGGATTCCGTCGTGCTGTCTGCACTGAAATCCCGACCGAAGTAAGCATCGGCAGGCCACTCGCGGGCGGAAGCACCTGCAGATCCGGCGGCACGCCTGTCAATGTCATGACCGTGATTGCCTGTCCTGAGCGAACCACGGCGGTTAGCCCCGCGACGCTTCCGCTCGCGTACGCGATTCGGAATCGGCGTCCGGCCTTCTCAAGCGTTGATGTCGCCGCAATATGGTCGAGGGCATCGGGATCGGACAGCGCCAGCTGCAACGGATCGCGTAGCCATGCTTCGCTGCCCCTGGCCGCTACCCATACGAACGGCTCGCATCGCAGGAACTGGTCGCGTTCGGGGCTATCGGGCAAGGACACGATGGCGATATCCAGCGCCTGTTCCTTCAGCTGTTCCAATAGCCGCGGTGTGGATGCGCAAACCACTTCGATGAAGACCTGTGGGTGCTGTCGCGCAAACGTCTCCAGCAACTCAGGCAGAAAGATGCGCGCGTAGTCATCGGGGCACCCAAAGCGAATTTGCCCCGAAAGACTGGCGCCGCTCAGTTCGGCGACTGCTTCATCGTGCGCACGGAGAATCTTGTGTGCGTGCGCGAGCAAGCGTTCGCCATGCACGGTAAGGGCAATGCCTCGGCCGGTGCGGTTCATCAACGGCTGGCCGATCGCCTCTTCCAGTTTCTTGATCTGCTGGCTGAGCGCCGCTTGCGTACGCCCGACCTGGTCAGCCGCACGAGACATGGCCGCCGCATCGGCAATGGCGACGAAGTTGCGGAGCAGGGCGATGTCCAGGCGGAGCGTCATGACGGCATGCTACGACAAGCGCCGCAGCATGCAATGCCTGCATGATGATGTTAGAGAAGCTTATGGCACGCATTAGAACTATTTGCTGCCAGTGGCCAACAAGCCGTGATTAAGATCGTTGCGACTCGGGGGATACTCATGATGAAAGGACAGACCATGCCAAATTCGGCAAAGCGCAGCCTGCTCGCAGCTTCCCTTGGCCTGGCCATGCTGGCCGCCATACCGCTGGCCCATGCGCAAGACACGTCGCTATACAGCAAGAACGATATCCCGGAGAAATTCGAGGACGTCATTCCGGGTGGGCAGGATTTCACACGTCGTGAAGCCATGATTCCCATGCGTGACGGGACGAAGCTGTATACGGTCATCATGATTCCGAAGGGCGCACACGATGCGCCCATTGTTCTTACCCGCACCCCCTACAACGCCGCCGAGCGCGCCGGGAATCCTAAGGCCACCACGCTGGCCACGGCGTTGCCGCCACCCGATGCCGCGTTTGTCGAGGCGAAATACATCCGCGTCTACCAGGATGTCCGCGGGAAATACGGCTCGGACGGCAAATACGTCATGATGTACCCGCCTCGCGGGCCGTTGAACCCTACCAAGACCGACGAGACGACCGATGGCTGGGACACGATCGACTGGCTCGTGAAGCACGTGCCCGAGTCGAACGGTCGCGTGGGCATGATCGGATCGTCGTATGAGGGTCTTACGGTCGTGATGGCGTTGCTCGATCCCCATCCCGCCCTGAAGGCCGCGGTGCCCGAGAGCCCGATGGTCGATACCTACATGGGCGACGACTGGTTTCACTACGGCGCCTTCCGCCAGATGATGCTTGGCTACGTGCACATGCAGACGGTGCAGAAGGGCGAGGGCGCGGTCACGCCGACGGATATCTACGACAAGTACGAGGAATACTTGAGCGCGGGCTCCGCCGGCGATTACATCCGCAGCCGTGGGCTGGACAAGCTCCCGTTCATCGCCCGGGAAATGGCCCACCCGGCCTATGATGCGTTCTGGCAGGAGCAGGATCTGGCCCGGCGCCTGGCTGCAAAACCTTCAAGTGTGCCGACCATCTGGGAGCAGGGCCTGTTCGATCAAGAAGACATGTGGGGCGCGAACCACGCCTGGCTTGCACTGAAAGCAGCAGGCCATTCGGCAAACAACTGGTTGGTCATGGGGCCGTGGTCGCACAGCCAGGTCAACGGCAAGGGTTACGCGGTCGGCGCGTTCAAGTGGGAGGGCGATACCGCCCGCCAGTACAACCGGCAGATGGTCATGCCGTTCTTCGAGCAGTACCTGCGTGACGGCAAGCCGGCCAAGCTGGCAAAGGTGAACATCTACAACACGGGCGACGACCACTGGGAGGCGTTCAACGATTGGCCGACGGCGTGTGCGCAGGGCTGTGGTGTCGGGCTGAAGCCACTTTACCTGGCTACAGGGGCAAGCCTGTCCTTTACAAAGCCTGCGGATGGGCAGGGCGCCGACACGTACGTCAGCGATCCGGCAAAGCCCGTTCCTTTCCTGCCACGCCCCGTACTCGACCCCTTCTTCGGCTACGGCTCGACCTATGCCGGGTATCTCCCATGGAGCACATGGCTGGTGCACGACCAGCGCTTTGTCGATGGCCGCAGCGATGTGCTGACCTATCAGACGCCCGTACTTACCGAGCCGGTACGTGTGCAGGGCATCCCCGTGGCCGACCTTAAGGCCATGACCACAGGCACGGATGGGGATTTCGTCATCAAGCTCATCGATGTTTACCCCTCATCGGTGCCGAGCGATCCAGCCATGGGCGGCTACCAGATGGCGATTGCCATGGACATCTTTCGCGGCCGCTACCGCGAGAGCTTCGAGCACCCGAGTGCGATCCCAGCCAACACCCCGCAGACCTACAAGTTCGACCTGCCCAACGTGAACCACGTCTTCCAGCCCGGGCACCGGATCATGGTGCAGGTGCAATCCACGCTGTTCCCGCTGTACGACCGTAACCCGCAGACCTTCGTACCCAATATCTTCAATGCGAAGGCCACCGATTATCGGGCCGCAACCATCTCGGTGCTGCGGTCGGATAGTCAGCCGAGCGCGGTGTGGTTGCCGGTAATCAGTAACTGAACCCTTGGTATCGGGGCTTCCCGTTTCGACGGGAGGCCCATGGCATTGGGCGCGGTCTCGTGCCATGGTTCGCCCCAGTCCACAGGGGATCAGGGAATGAAACGTTGGATTATCCTCGCCGCTGCGCTCGCGGTCGGTATGGCTGGCTGCTCGAAAAAGACCACCGCCGGCCTTCCTGCCCCGATGCCGGGCCAGAAGTCGACGGCCGAGGCGATGCTCGCTTACTCGCACAGCATGAGCGTCGACCTCCCCATCGCCGACATTCCGACGCGCATTGATGCCATCCGAAAGGCCTGCACCAGCAGTTCCCATGGCGCGTGCAATCTGCTCAACGTGGATCAGTCGAGCACGGGTGGTTCGATCACCGTGCGCATTGTGCCGGAAGGTGTTCAACCGCTGGCGGAGATGGCAGGGGCGGGCGGCAAGGTGGCGTCGCGCATGACGACGGCCGAGGACATTAGTGATGCCGTTCATGAAACACAGCGTGACCGTGACCAACTTGACGCCTATGCGAAGCGGCTGGACGACATAGTGGCGCGCAAGGATCTCTCGGTCACGGACCTTATCGCCGTCAGCAAAGAACAGGCCGCCGTGGCCGAGAAGCGCCGCGTTCTCGACAATGCCGCCACCGACCAGCACCACAGGCTGGACACCAACCTGCTGCGAATCTCATTTAACGATCCACATGCGCGCGCTAGTCGCCGGGAGTTTGGCGATATCGGGCCCGCGATGGTCGACAGCGCGCTCGACGGCACGGCCGATGCACTGGCTGCGCTAGCCGAAGGCTTGCCCTACCTCATCCTCGCTTTCCCACTGGCATGGCTCTGGTGGTTAGCCTGGCGGAAGGTCACTCGCCGCTGGCGGAAGTGACTAGACTCATCCAGACTTCAGGCTAATCCCGATGCGGGAGGTTCCCATGGCGTTTCGCGTAGTGATCATTGGCGGCACAGGGCAGGTTGGCGCTGCGGTCGTGCGCGCCCTGGTAACGAATGCCGCTTGCGTTGAAGTCGTATTGATTAATCGACGGCAAGCCATGGCGTTCGCTGATCCCCGTGTCCGCGAGGTCGTCCTGGATACGGGTTCCTCTGACTTCGAGGCGGAGATCGGGCGAATTGCTCGAGAGCTGGTTGCGCAGGGGGAGCCCGTCTATGGAGCTTCATGTGTTGGCGTTGGCGCTGGCAGCATGAAATGGTCAGAAGATGAGCTCAAGGCCCTTGAAGTGGGCGTGGTGGGTGCTTTCGCACGTGGGTGTCACGCGGGCGGAATAGAGCGCTTCGCGTTGCTCTCGGCCGTGGGGAGCACGGCCAAGAGTCGCTTTCGGTATGTGCGGGTGATGGGGTTGAAGGAGGCCACCGTCGAGGCCGTCGGCTTCAAGCGGCTGGCCATCTTCCAGCCGGGGATCATTGCGGGTAATGCCCATACGCCGGGCTATGTTGCGTGGCTCGGTCGCCTGGTGCCCGGGCGGTTTGGCGTGATCGAGCAGGACGATATTGGCCGCGCCTTTGTCGCAGAGTTTGCGAGTAGCGATGCTAGTCACGGCGTCGTCTATCTGGAAAATGGGGATATGCGCCGAAGTTCGCGAAAATGAACCCTTGGGCCGACTAAGGGTAATGAACTTTCTCGTACGCATGGATCGCATCGAAGAGGCTCATGAAAAGGTCATTATGCGGATGTTGATGGTTGATCGCGCCATCATTAACAAGTTTGTCGATCGCTAAAACTGCCACGTCATAGTCGTCGGGTGTGTTGAGCTCAAAAGCTGCGCGTGGATGGTGGGGTGTTGTCCAGAAAAAGCCGCCGTCTTCCTTCACTGTCTTTGCTTTCATCCACTTTCCTCTGTCGTATTGGTCATGCGTCAGAAAATCTTTGACGAAACAGACCTGACGGATGAGATCCATGTATGTGATAAGGCGATATCGGTTACCGCGGATATCGAAAATCATGCGATCTCCAACGAGATCGACGCTGCCAAATGCGGAGCGGAGATCGGCGAAGCTTAGGTAGTCTCGTGATTCCACCTGCCGTCTCCAGTGCTGGAGCGAATTGTCCGCATCGGGATAGCTTTGTCCGAATTGTCTGAGTACGCGGTTACAGATGACCCGCATCATGCATTCCGTAAATCGTTAGATACGGAATGGTCCCTTCGATGCGCTTAGCTTTGAAGCGGTCCATGCCGCGTATCCGAGTAGGCGCGCGCTGATACCTCGTAGGTGATCCGCGGACGGTACTCTACGTTTCGCTTGTGGCTTGCCAGAACGTCAACTGATATGCGTTGAGATCGCTCTGGTCCTCAGGGATTAAGAGGCTGACGATGCATGGCCGATCAGGGAATTGCCACGCGAGCTTCGCTTCGTATATTTCCTTGAGTTTTGTGCCAAGGGCAAGCAGTTTGTCCGCAGATGCGTCTGGGCAGCCGAGGTGCTGGATGTCGGTCAGATGCAGATGGTTCAGCACGGTTTCCACGGATTGCCGCGTACTGCCTTGGCGGAGCTGAAAGCCCCGCAACGAATCGAGGGTGGTTCGAGCTCGAACGATATGGTCATCAAGCAGGTCGAAATCAGGCCAGAAGACTGTCAGGTAACCTACTGCGAGCGAGAAGCGCCCTTCACATCCAATCCAGGCTGCGAGATCAATGCCTTCGCCCCCGTTCCAGGCCTGAAGTTCGGCGGCCATGCTGCTTGGAATATCCATGCGCTTGCTCCTTGAGGTTGTCGTGTCGCCCGTCCGGGTGGCATTAGGGCATGCTCGAGGCTCACCCGCAAAGCGCATCGCGCGCAAGCGCGCTCCTACCGGGGCTTTGCCAGCCAGGGCTGCATGAACGCGTCGAGAGTGGTGCGGGGTGGCACGGTCAGGCCGGCGGCGTGGACGAAGGCCTGGGAGGCTTTCAGGAATGCCTGTTTCGCGCGCGCTGAATCGATGCGTGCGGTGGCCTGGCGTTGCCGGAGTTGCACGATGTGCGCTGAGGGCTGGCCGGGTTTGGAGAACTTGGCGTAGCGGCGGAGTTCATCGGCGGCCGTCGTGGTGTCGCGTGCGGCGCGGTCCATCGCGGCACGTGCTTCGACGGCCTGGGCGAGCAGGGCGGCGGCTTCCAACGAAAGGTCGGCGGAGGAGGGACTCGGATCGCTGGTCATATCGCTATCGAACCCCGGAAAAAACAAAGCCCCGCATCGCTGCGAGGCTTTGTCTTATAATTGGTGCCCAAGAGAGGACTCGAACCTCCACGGTTTTACCCGCTAGTACCTGAAACTAGTGCGTCTACCAATTCCGCCACCTGGGCAGGTGTCCCGGTAGCAGCAGTTGCTGCCCCGTGAGCCGCGTAGATTAGGCAGGTCGAGTACACTTGTCAACGATTTTTCAAAACGGAAGTTCGAATATTTCACTTCCCCCTTCCAAGGTCCCTACGTGACGAAGAAAAACAAAGGTTCCGGTGCCCGCAAGGGGCCCCGTAAGCCGAAAGCCAGCCGCCCCGGCAAGGCGCTGGCCAAATACCGTGACCGCATCCCCGGGCCGGCGGTAGCCGACCCGCACGCCGCGCGCGAAGCGCAGCGCTACGAGAACCCCATCCCCAGCCGCGAAGCCATCCTGGCCATGATGGAGGAGCGGGGCGAGATCATGTCCGCCGAGGACATCGCCCGCGGCCTCCGCCTGTTCACCGATGACCAGATCAACGCCCTGGACAAGCGCCTGGGCGCGATGGTCCGCGATGGCCAGCTGCTGCGTAACCGCCGCAACGCCTACGCACCGGCCCAGAAGCTCAGCCTGATCCCTGGCCGCGTCATTGCGAATGCCGAGGGCTACGGCTTCTTGCGCCCGGACGAGGGTGGCGATGACCTGTATCTCTCGCCGTCGCAGATGCGCAGCGTGCTGCATGGCGATCGCGTACTCGCCAGCGTGGTTGGCATCGACCGCCGAGGCCGCCGCCAGGGCGCCATCGTGGAAGTGCTCGAGCGCCGCTCGCCGCGCCTGGTTGGCCGGGTCGTGGTCGAAAACGGCGTGACCCTGGTCGAACCGGATGACCGCCGCCTGCACCAGAACATCATGATCCCGGCGGGCCGTGACGCCGGCGCCCGCTCGGGCGAGATCGTGGTCGTGGAGATCACCGAGCCGCCGACCCCGCATCGGGGCCCGCTGGGCACCATCCGTGCCGTGCTGGGCGAGCGCCTGCAGCCCTCGCTGGTGGTCGAGATGGCCATCGCCAGCCACGACCTCCCGCACGAGTGGCCGCCTCAGGTCGTCCGCCAGGCCGAAGAGGTGGAGCCGAAGGTCACTGCCGCCGAGCGCAAGGGCAAGGTCGATATCCGCCACCTTCCATTGGTGACCATCGACGGTGAGGACGCCCGCGACTTCGACGATGCGGTGTATGCCGAGCCGCTGAAGCACGGCGGTTTCCGCCTGATCGTGGCTATCGCCGATGTCTCCCACTATGTCCCCGTGGGCACCCCGCTGGATGCGGAAGCCTACGAGCGCAGCACCTCGACCTACTTCCCCGGCTTCGTCGTCCCGATGCTGCCGGAGACGCTCTCGAACGGCATCTGCTCGCTGAACCCGAAAGTGGATCGCCTGTGCATGGTCTGCGACATGGAGGTGGATGCGGAGGGCGAGGTCCAGCACGCGAAGTTCTATGAAGCCGTGATGTACTCGCACGCGCGCCTCACCTACACCAAGGTGTGGCAGGCCGTCGGCGAGCGCAATGCCGATGTTCGCGAGGAAATCGCCGACGTATTGCCGCAGGTGGAAAACCTGCACAAGCTGTACAAGGCCATGGCCAAGGCACGCAAGCGTCGCGGTGCCATCGATTTTGAGACGCCGGAAGTCAAATTCCGCCTCACGCCATCGGGCGATGTGATCGCGATGGGTGCCACCGACCGCAACGATGCGCACAAGCTGATCGAAGAGTGCATGATCGCCGCGAACGTGCAGGCGGCGAAGTTCCTCTCTAAGCGCAAGATCCCGGCACTGTACCGCGTGCACGCGCCGCCGCCGGTCGAGAAGTACGAAGACCTGCTGCAGTTCCTGCGTGAGTTCAAGCTGCGCCTGCCGCCGAATGATGAAGTGACCCCGGCG
The DNA here is from genome assembly GCF_023078495.1 of Luteibacter aegosomatissinici. Taxonomy (NCBI): domain Bacteria; kingdom Pseudomonadati; phylum Pseudomonadota; class Gammaproteobacteria; order Lysobacterales; family Rhodanobacteraceae; genus Luteibacter; species Luteibacter aegosomatissinici. Next base: position 1,821,800 of record NZ_CP095742.1, read on the forward strand.
GATTTCTCCGCGCTGCTGAAGAAGGTCCATGACCGCCCCGAGGCCGAGCTGATCCAGTCGGTGCTGCTGCGCGCGCAGAGCATGGCGGTGTACCTGCCGACCAATGATGGCCACTTCGGCTTGGCCCTGGACGCGTACGCCCACTTCACCTCGCCCATCCGTCGTTATCCGGATCTGCTGGTGCACCGTGCCATCCGCTATGCCCTGACCAAGGGCAAGCCGGCGGATTACGAGTACACCGAAGGCCAGATGGAAAAGATGGCCGTGCATTGTTCGCAGCGCGAGCGCCGTGCGGAAGAGGCCGAGCGCGATGTGGATGAGCGCTTCAAATGCGCCTGGATGGAAAAGCACGTCGGCGAGGAGTTCGCGGGCACCATCACCGGCGTCACGTCGTTCGGCCTGTTCGTGGAACTTGCGGCATCGCGCGTCTCCGGCCTGGTGCACGTGTCGCAGCTGCCGAACGACTACTACAAGTTCGATCCGGTCCGTCACCTTCTGGCAGGTGAGCGTACGGGTGCCGCATACCGCCTGGGTGACTATGTGAGCGTGCAGGTGCTGCGCGCGAGCATGGAAGACCGCAAGATCGATTTCCGCCTGAAGGCGCGGCTTGAAAGCCTGCCCAAGGTCGCGCCGCCGCCCGCTATAGCGCCACCGCCGGTCATGCCGGTGGGTACCATGGCCGAGGTGGGCAAGGCACTGGGTCGCGTGGTCAAGAAGGTCGCCGAAAAGCTCGCGGGCAAGAAGCCTGCGCCGAAGGTTCCTGCTACCGAGGCGGTGCCGGTGAAGGCATCCGAGCCGACGAAGCTGAAGGTCGCCCGGTCGTTGCCCGTCGCCCCACCGCAGGCTACCAGGCCCGCTGCGGCCAAGCCGGCAGTGGCTAAGAAGGCGCCGGTCGCTACCGCGCAGCCCACCACGGCGAAGAAGCGGCCGATGGTTGCCAAGCCGCCAGTGGTCGCCGATCATCCGCTCCCCACGCTGCCGCCGCTTCCTGCGGCGAAACCGGCAGTGCCGGCGAAGCCTGCAGCGAAGAAGGCCGTGGCGAAGAAGGCAGCGGCAACGAAGCCTGCGGCTGCAAAGCCGGCTGTGGCGAAGAAAGCGGCCGGTAACCACCCGTCGGCCAAGAACGCACCGACGAAGACTGCTTCATCAAACAAGCCTGCGACAAAGAAGGTCGCCGCAAGCAAAGCGGCGGTGAAGAAGGTGGCCCCGAAAAAGGCCGCCGTAAAGAAGGTGGCGGCCAAGAAGGCCGCGCCGCGCACGAATAAAGGCAAGCCGTAAGTCATGGCGACAGAAACGTGGATTGTTGGCATCAACCCGGTCGAAGGCGCGCTCGCCAACGATCCGGAGCGTGTCCGTGAGTTGCTGGTCGAGCAGAACTCGAAGAATGCGCGTATCAACGAGATCCTGGCTATCGCGCGCAAGCGCGGTATCCAGGTACGCACCATGGGCAAGGATCAGCTCGAGAAGATGAGTGGCGAGGCCCGCCACCAGGGTGTCGTGGCGCGCTATGAAACGCCGCCGATGCTGGGCGAGAACGATCTGGAAAGCCTGGTGGAAAAGGCCGGCCCCGATTGCCTGGTACTGGTGCTCGATGGCGTGACCGATCCGCACAACCTCGGTGCCTGCCTGCGCAGCGCGGCGGCTGCGAAGGTGACCGCGGTGGTCGTGCCTAAGGATCGCGCCGTGGGCCTTACGCCTACCGTGCGCCGCGCATCGGCAGGTGGTGCGGATCTGGTGCCGCTGGTGGCCGTGACCAACCTGGCACGTGCGCTGCGCGCGATGAAGGACGCCGGCGTGTGGATTACCGGCCTGGCCGGCGAGACCGAGCAGTCGATCTACCAGGTCGACTTCAAGGGCCCGGTGGCCATCGTGCTGGGCAGCGAAGGTGATGGCATGCGCCATCTCACGCGTGAAACCTGCGATTTCGTGGCAAGGATCCCGATGCCGGGCAACATGGAAAGCCTCAACGTCTCCGTCGCCACCGGCGTCGTGTTGTTCGAGGCCTTACGCCAGCGAGGTGTGAAATGAGTAGCTTGCTTTGGCATGACTGGTGCGGCCTGTTCGGCGTCGCGCTGGTGCTCATCGCGTTCTTCCTGCTCCAGGCACACAAGCTTTCAGGGCAGGGTTACCCGTACCAGGTGATGAACCTGGTCGGCGCGTTCGGCATCCTGCTGTCGCTGATCTTCGGCACCTTCAACCTCTCCGCGTTCCTGCAGGAGATGGCCTGGTTCCTCATCAGCGTTTACGGCATCGTGCGCGGCGTGCGCACGCGCAAGGCCGCGCAGATCCTCCCCTGACGGCGCAACCGCCCTGTGTAGGAGCCCACCCTGTGGGCGACATCTTTCGCCAAATCGCCGCAGGATTCGTGGCGTGTTCGCGAAAATCTGTCGCCCACAGGGTGGGCTCCTACCTGGCGGTGGGTTACGTGGCGGTCAGTCTGGTTCGCCTAGAATTGCTTCCGAACCTGCGCAATGCGGGTTCCCGCGCCGGGACGACCCGGTGGCGCACAAGACTCCGCGGGGACGACCCCGCCTGTGCGGAGCCAGATCATGTACTGGACGATGCTATTCCTGGCCGGTCTTTTCGAGATCGCGTGGGCCGTTGGCCTGAAATACACCGAGGGCTTCTCGAAGCTGGTGCCGAGCGTGCTCACCGTGGGCGCGATGACGGTGAGCATCGTGTTGCTCGCGTTCGCAGCGAAGAAGCTGCCGTTGGGCACGGCTTATGCGGTGTGGACAGGCATTGGCGCCGTGGGCGCCGTGACCCTGGGTATCGTGCTGTTTGGTGAATCGGCGCAGCCGCTGAGGCTGCTATGCGTGGGCCTGATCGTGGCCGGCATCCTGGGTTTGAAGCTCACCGCCTGATCACGCTCGGCACGCCCCTGTAGGAGCGCGCTTGCGCGCGAACTCCCGGAGTTACCTGAAAACGAAAGAGGCCATGCATCACATCGGGCTTGATGTTGTGCATGGCCTCGTTCGTATCGACTACCGCTGTGAGGTTCGCGCGCAAGCGCGCTCCCACAAGGGTGGTGACATCCGCTTTACGGTTACGGCTTGGCGGTGAAATCCGGGCTGGCGGTGTCGTCGCGCTTGGTGCGCGGGGCTACCAGCGGTTCGCCGTGGACCACGAACCATACGTTTTCCGCGATGTTGGTGGCATGGTCACCGATGCGCTCGATGTTCTTGGCCATGAACAGCAGGTGCGTGCACGGGGTGATGTTGCGCGGATCTTCCATCATGTACGTGAGGAGGGCGCGGAACACCACGGTGTAGGCCTCGTCGAGCTCGGCGTCGGATTTCCAGACCTCATAGGCGGCCTCGGCATCCTGGTCGTGGTACGCCTTGACCACGTTGCGCAGCTGCTCGGCGGCCAGTTCGGCCAGGTTGGCCAAGCCGCCCGCGGCAGTGATCGGCGCCACGCGGCTCAGCGGGATCGAGCGTTTGGCCACATTGGCAGCGTAGTCGCCAATGCGCTCGATATCGGCGGCGATCTTCAGCGCGGCAAACACATTGCGCAGGTCGCCCGCGATGGGCGCGCGCAGGGCGAGGAGGCGCACCACGTCCTGGCTGATATCGTGCTCGAGCGCGTCGATCGCGTCATCGTTATCGACCACGCGCTGGGCAGCGCGCTCGTCGCGGCGCTGTACCACGTCGATCGCGGCCTCCAGCTGTGCCACGGCCAGCTCGCCCATGCGAACGATCTCGCCGGTCAGGCGCTTCAGCTCGTCGTCGTAGCTCTTGATGATGTGCTGGTGCGGGGTATTCATCGCTTGCCTCGAAAGTGGGGGCTTAGCCGAAACGGCCGGTGATGTAGTCTTCGGTCTGCTTCTTGTCCGGCTTCGTGAAGATCTTTTCGGTCCGGTCGAATTCAATCAGCTCACCCATGTACATGAAGGCGGTCATGTCCGAGCAACGCGCCGCCTGCTGCATGTTGTGGGTAACGATAACGATCGTAAAGTCCTTCTTGAGCTCTTCCACCAGCTGCTCAATACGGCTCGTGGCGATCGGGTCGAGCGCCGAGGTCGGCTCGTCCAGCAGCAGCACTTCGGGCTTCAGGGCGATACCGCGGGCAATGCACAGGCGCTGCTGCTGGCCGCCGGAGAGGCCCAGGGCGCTCTGCTTCAGCTTGTCCTTGACCTCATCCCACAGCGCGGCGCCACGCAGGGCCTGTTCCACGCGCTCTTCCATGGCCGAGCGGCCCAGCTTCTCGTGGTGGCGGATGCCGTAAGCCACGTTTTCGAAGATGGTCATCGGGAACGGGACCGGCTTCTGGAACACCATGCCCACCTTGCTGCGCAGGCGGTTCATGGAGTACTTCGGGTCGAGGATGTTCTCGCCATCCAGCACGATCTCGCCCTCGGCACGCATGCCGGGGTAAATCGCATAGATGCGGTTGAAGATGCGCAGCAGGGTGGACTTGCCGCAACCCGACGGGCCGATGATGGCGGTGACCTTCTTTTCCGGTACATCCAGCGCGATGTGCTTCAGCGCATGGAATTCGCCGTAGTAGAAGTTCAGGTCGCGCACGGTCATCTTCGCGGGCGCATCACCCACTTCCACGCCACCGTGGTGCGGCGACGTGCCGAAGCCCGGCTGGGAGGCGACTTGGTTCATGTTAGTCATGGGACACCTTGGAGCGGAAGGCGAAGCGGGCGATGAGGCTGAGCGCCAGCACGAACATGGTCAGGACGAACGCACCAGCCCACGCAAGGACGTTGATGTCCGGGCTGGGATCCTTGGTGTACTCGTAAATGACCTGCGGCAGGCTCGGCATCTTGTCGAGCGGGTTGAACGTCATGAAGTTGTTGCCGAAGGCCGTGAACAGCAGCGGGGCGGTTTCGCCGCTGATGCGGGCCAGGGCCAGCAGGATGCCGGTGACGATACCCGAGCGCGCCGAACGCACCAGGATCTGCATCGTCAGCTTCCACTGCGGCACACCGAGGGACAGGGCGGCTTCGCGCAGCGTGCCCGGCACGAGGCGCAGCATTTCATCCGTGGTGCGAACGATGACGGGCAGGGCGATCAGTGCCAGGGCAATACCGCCGGCGATACCCGAGAACGTGACTTCGCCATCGGTGAGGTACTTCGACGGAAGCACCACGATCGTGTAGACGAACAGGCCCAGCACGATCGACGGCGCCGAAAGCAGGATGTCGTTGAGGAAGCGGATGGTCGGGCCAAGCTTCGAGCGCAGCGAATACTCAGCGAGCCATGTACCTGCGGCAACGCCGATCGGCGTAGCGATCAGGATGCCCAGCACATTGAGGATCAGGCTGCCGACCATGGCGTTGGCCAGGCCGCCTTCTTCGCGGTAGGCGGTGATCTTGGTGAACAGTTGCGGCTTCAGGCCGGCCAGGCCCTGGCTCAGGGTTTCCCACAGGATCCAGGCCAGGAACAACAGGCCAATGGCCGTGGCCAGCATGCTCAGCGTCATCGCCACGATGTTCTTGACGCGGCGCCGGGTGTAGAGGGATGTCGACATTACTTGCCCTCCTTCGTCTTCAGGCGGCGCAGCATGAGGCGGGCGATCAGCAGCACGATGAAGGTCACCACGAAGAGCAGGAAGGCGATGGCCATGAGCGACGAGCGCTGCAGGCCCTGGGCCTCGCCGAACTGGTTGGCAATGGTCGAGGCGATGGAGCTTCCCGTTTCCAGGAACGACCAGGAGAACTTGAACGTGTTACCCAGCACGAAGGCCACGGCCATCGTCTCGCCGAGCGCACGACCCAGGCCGAGGAAGATGCCGCCGATCACGGCGGTGCGGGTATACGGCACCACGATGTCCCACACGACTTCCCAGGTGCTGGAGCCCAGCGCGTAAGCCGATTCCTTCAGCCGGGTGGGGACGGTCTGGAACACTTCGCGCATCACCGAGGAGATGAACGGGATGATCATCACGGCGAGCACGAGGCCGGCGGTGAAGACGCCGGCACCGAAGAAGGGGTATTCGCTGGAGAAGAACCTCGCGATCCACGGCACGTGCTGCACCAGCCACGAAACCTGGCCATCGGGCGGATCGGCGCTGAAGTTGTTCATCAGCCAGGGCTTGACGTGCTCGGCGACGAACGGGGCAAAGATAAAGAGGCCCCACATGCCGTAGATGATCGACGGGATGCCTGCGAGCAGTTCGATGGCGGAGCTGACGGGGCCGCGCAGCCATTGCGGCGCGATCTCGGTAAGGAAGAGGGCGATGCCGAAGCTGACCGGCACGGCGAACAGCAGCGCGATGAAGGCGGTGCCGACGGTACCCATGATCGGTACGAGCGCGCCGTACTGATCGTTGCTCGGATCCCACGTGGCGCTGGTGAGGAAGCCGAAGCCAAAGGTATGGAACGCATCCCAGCCCAGCCACAGGGTGGAGCCGGCGGCTCCCACCAGGGCGAGCAGGACAAGCAGGGCGCAGGCCTTGAGGACCCACCCGAAGATTCGATCGTCGCGCGTGTCCTTGGCGTTGCGTGCCGCTTCGGCGGTGCGCTCGGCGCTCGGAACGTCGTTGCTGACGGTGGCGTGCATGCGAATGCGGTTTCCTGGGGCCTGTGCAAACTTGAGGGCCGCCGCCCCGTGCAGGGGCGGCGACCCCGGTGGGTCGTTACCGTGACCGGCTTACATGTCAGCCGGATGGCAGCGGCCTGTTACTTATTGCCGAAGTCCGAGGCCCAGTAGGCTTCGATCTTCTGCACCAGCGTGGCCGGCAGCGCGACATAGTCGAGCGACGCAGCGGCCGACTGGCCCTTCTCCAGCGAGTACTTGAAGAAATCGAACGCGACCTTGGTGTGCGAGGCGTTCTTCGACTTCTTGTACATGATGATCCAGGTCGTCGCGGTGATCGGCCACGCCTGGTCGCCCGGGGCATTGGTCATGATCACGTTGAAGTCCTTGGCCGAAGCCCAGTCAGCCGTGGCCGCGGCGGCGCCGAAGGTTTCGGCGTTCGGCTGGACCCACTTGCCCGAAGCGTTCTGCAGCTGCGCGTACGAGATGCTGTTCTTCTTGGCGTAAGCGTATTCGACGTAGCCGATCGAGCCCGGGATCTGGCGCACGTACTGCGACACGCCTTCGTTACCCTTGCCACCCACACCAGCCGGCCACTCGACGGCCGTGCCGAACTTCACCTTGGATGCCCACTCCGGGCTCACCTTCGACAGGTAATTGGTGAAGTTGAACGAGGTGCCCGAACCGTCCGAGCGGTGCACGACCGTGATCTTGTTGTCGGGGATCTTCAGGCCCGGGTTCAGGGCGGCGATCGCCGGATCGCTCCAGCGAGCGATCTTGCCCATGTAGATGTCGGCGAGGACGGCGCCGGTCAGCTTCAGCTGGCCAGCCTGGACGCCCTGCAGGTTCACGACCGGCACGATGCCGCCGACGACGCTGGGGAACTGGCCCAGGCCGAACTTGGCGAGATCTTCACCGCTCATCGGGGCGTCGGAGGCGCCGAAGTCGATGGTGCCTTCCTTGATCTGGGCGATACCCGCACCCGAACCGACGGACTGGTAGTTGATCTTGTTACCGGTCGTTTCGCTGTAGCTCGCCGACCACTTGGAGAGGACGGGATAGACGAAGCTCGAGCCAGCGCCGGTGATGTCGGTCGCCTGGGCGGCGCCCATGCCGAACAGCGATACGGCCACCATGGCGGCGATGCGGAGTTTGCGTGTGAACACGGAGGATTCCTCGGTTGAATGAGTGTCGGGCGAAGGCCCGCCCGGGCCGTATTCCAGCCCTGCCGTGTTGCAATGAAATGTGTTGAATGTTTCAGATGTATGACAGCGGCCGATTTGCTGTCATATTCAAAAGCTTACGAAATGCCTCAAACTGCGACGGAGGTCACGCGATCGGCCTCGGCAAGCTCTAGCCGGCGCCAGCGGTTCACGATTTCGCAGAACAGCTCGGCCGTGCGTTCCGCGTCATAAACGGCGGAATGGGCCTCGCGCGTATCGAAGGATAGGCCCGCGGCTATGACAGCTTTGCTAAGCACGGTCTGGCCGTAGGCGAGCCCGCCCAGGGTGGCGGTATCGAAGCAGCTGAACGGATGGAACGGGTTGCGCTTGTGGCCCACGCGGCGCACGGCCGCATTAAGGAAGGCCAGGTCGAACGCGGCGTTGTGGCCCACCAGCACGGCCCGCTGGCATTCCGCGGCCTTGACCGCGTCGCGCACCGCATTGAATACGTGATCCAGGGCCTGCCGCTCGGGCAGGGCGCCGCGGAACGGGTGGTCTGGGTCGATCCCGGTCACCTCCAGGGAACGCGGATCGATATTGGCGCCCGGGAACGGCTCCACATTGGCTGAAACCGCCGGCTCCGGGACCAGGAACCCCGAGGGTTCCATGCGGATGGCGACCACGGCGATTTCCAGCAGGGCATCCCGTTCGGCATCGAAGCCGCCCGTTTCCACATCCACGATAACCGGCAGGAACCCCCGGAACCGTCCGGCCATGGCCAGGGCGGTGCTGTTACTCGTCGTATCCATGCCGTGAAGGATACCAGCCCCCAGCCAACCCGGCACCAGACGTTAAGCCGATGTGCTGATGTCGTCATCTTGTAACAAAAAAACCATCGAACCGTAAAAGCCGGGGCCCATCCTTCGCGCCGTTGGCCCTGATTGAGAAGTTTCGGACAGAAATTCCTCAGGCAGGGGCACAGGGGTCCACACACACATTCCATACCTAGCGGAGAAATCCCATGCGTTCCAAGTTGCTCACGGTGGCCATCGCTGCCGGTCTGGGCGTGACCAGCTTCTCGGCCATGGCTGCCACCAAGCAGCAGGCCCCGGCTCGTGTCACGGTCGATGCCGCCACCCTTCAGCAGCTCCAGGCTCAGCTGGCCGCACTGCAGGCGCAGGTCGCCGATCTGCAGGCCAAGCAGGAAGCCCAGGCTGACGCGCAGGTCGAGACCGCCAAGGCCGTCAACGACGTGCAGGTCGCCTCCGCCAAGCCGGCCGACGAGCTCGCCAAGAAGCTCGATGCGCTGAACAAGCTGGTCGATAACACCCATATCGGCGGCACGATGTTCTTCGACGTGACCAACCAGGATCACACCGAGAAGGGCGTCACCGGTCCGAGCACGAAGAAGGACGGCCACGGTTCCACCAATGGCACCGGCTTCGACGTCAAGCGCTTCTACCTGACCGTCGACCACAAGTTCGACGACGTGTGGTCGGCCAACCTGACCACCGACTTCAGCTACCAGTCGTCGCTGTCGTCCACCAGCCTGTTCGTCAAGAAGGCCTACGTGCAGGGCAAGTTCGATCCGCTCTTCACGGTGCGTTTCGGTGCGGCCGACATGCCCTGGATTCCGTTCGTCGAGAAGTGGTACGGCTACCGCTACGTCGAGAACACCATCACCGACCGTTCGTTCGAAGGCGGCCGCTCGGGCGGCACCGCGACGGCTGGCGGCGTGGGCGCGTTCGGCAACTCGTCCGACTGGGGTATCCACGCCCTCGGCGCGACGGCGGGTGATAACTCCGTCAACTACCAGCTGTCGGTCGTCAACGGCCGCGGCTACCGCAACCTGAGCCGCTCGAAGTCGGTGGATACGGAAGGTCGCTTCGGCTACTCGCCGATCGAGCAGATGGTGATCGCCGTTGGTGGCTACACCGGCAAGCGCGGCAACGACGTCGAGAACGGCGCCGACACCCGCACCGCAACGCGTGGCGACGCGCTCATCGCGTGGCGTGACAAGACCTGGGGCGCGGGCGTGGAATACTTCCACACCGAGAACTGGGACGACATCCTGAAGTACGTCGGCGGCACGACGGGCCCGGGTGCAGCGAACAACACCAAGAAGGACAAGGCCGACGGCTACTCGCTGTGGGCTGACTGGAAGTTCGTTGACCAGTGGGCGGTGTTCGCTCGTTACGACAATGTGGACTACAAGTACACGAACCTGTCGGACGTCCAGGAAAAGATCAAGGACAAGTACTACAACGCCGGTGTCTCTTACGACATCCTGAAGAACCTGAAGCTCGCGCTCGTCTACAAGCACAACAAGCTGGACGGCCCGACCATCGCCCCGTATGGCTACAAGACGAACGAAGTGGGCGTCTGGGGCATGCTGAGCTTCTAAGCGGTATCGGAACGGAGTTCTGCTCAAGGACGAACCAAACGGCGGGCGCAGGCCCGCCGTTTTCTTTATGTGTGCAGCGGCTCGGGTTCCTGGGCCACGCTTTCCCAGATACCTTCGAGCAACAGGTGGCGTACGCGCGGGACATACGCTGGCTTGGTGGCGAGGACCCGTGCACGGACATGCTCGTCGAACGAGACGACGGTCCGTTGGTGATCGCAGATCGCCGCCGTGACCCTGGTGTCATCCACGCCCGTGCCACTGGCAGCCGCACTGCCTGTCGCGGAGCACAGGCTGGTCGCTGGCGTGGACAGCCCACCCACGTAGATATCCACGCGCTGGCCATCGGCCGCATCCGCGCTGCCCTGTGCGCCGGACCACGCGTGTCCGTGCACGTCGTAGACCTCCGTCGGGCCGCCGGCACGGTGGAAGACGAACGGCATGGTCTCCATGCGTGTCGCCCACGCATCGTAGGTATCCGATGGCTGCACGGTCCGGGTTTGCAGATGGGCGGCGCAGCCCGTGGCCAAGGCGGCCACGCCAACCAACAGGCCAAGGCGGGTGATAGGGCGGTTCAGCACGTAATGTTTCTCCTTAAGCTTTGTCATGGGGTGTGCGCCAGCCACCGCCGAGCGCGCGGATCAGATCGACACTTGCCTGCAGCTGGCGCATGCGGACGCGCTCAGCCGTCCGTTCGGCCTTGAGCGCCGCCGTCTGCGCGGTGACAACTTCCAGATAACTCACGACGCCTTCGTTGTAGCGATGGGTGGCCAGTACCTGCGATTGCCTCGCCGCGCCGGCGGCGGCACTTTCCTCGTTCGCTTCGCGGCCTAGCTCCTGGAGCAGCGTGAGGTTGTCTTCCACCTGCGCGAACGCCTGCAACACCACATGGCGGTATTGCGCAGAGGCGGCGGCGAACTCGGCTCGTGCTTGTGCTTCGCGGCCCCGGCGCAGCCCTCCGTCGAACAGGTTCAACGAGGCGAGTGGGCCAAGCGTCCAGAACCGATTGCCCGCCTGGAGGAGGTCGCCGTGGCCTACATCCTGGAAGCCAAGCGCGGCGCTCAGGCTGATGTCCGGATAAAACGCGGCCCGCGCGACGCCGATACCCGCGTTGGCAGCGAATGCACGCCGCTCCGCTGCCGCGATATCGGGGCGGCGTTCAAGCAAGGTGGCCGGTACGCCGAGGGGAATGCCGGGTGGCGCAAGGGGCGCTGCCTGCACGGGTAGGGAAAACGACGAGGCCGGCTGCCCGAGGAGCGCGGCGATCGCGTGCTCGGTGAGCGCGCGCTGAGCGCGATTCTCCGTGGCCTGGGCCTGGGCGTCGGCGTACTGCGCATTGGCGCGCGCTACGTCGAGGCCGGACGATACGCCACCGTCCATGCGGTTCTGGGTAATTTGCCGGCCCTCGCCGAAGGCCTTCAGCGAATCGGCGATGATTCGCCCTTCGACATCTTCATCGCGCAAGCGCAGGTAGAGGTCGGCCAGCCGTGCCTGCAGGCTTAGCCGGGCGGTGGCGACATCCGCTTCGGCGGCTTGCGCCTGGGCCTTGCCTTGCGCCACCTCATTGCGGATGCGTCCCCACAGGTCAAGCTCGTAGCCAATCGAGGTGCCGAGGGTGCGGGTATCGTATTCGTTCGGTTGGTTCGCGCCTCGCAGGGGGCGGCGGTCCGACTGCCGATCATTCGTTGGGCTGGCGTCGATGCCAGCGTTGGGCGCCTGTGCCGTGCCCAACTGCTGGAGCACGGCGCGCGTCGCATCCAGGCGCGCGAGCGATAGCGCGATATCGGGATTATCCTTGTTGAGCGTGTCTTCGAGAGAATCCAGTGTGGTGTCGCCATAGAGGCGCCACCAGTCGCCTCGCGAGTTCGTATCCGCCGGCGACGCCAGCGACCAACCCTGCGGAGCCACGGCGCCCTTGAAGGCGTCGGGCAACGGAGCCAGCGCAGGGCGTGTGTAGGTTGGTGCGAGCGAGCACCCGCACAGGGCCAGCAGTGCAGCAGTGCACATCGTGCGAATAAGCATCTCAGGCATGCTTCGCTTGACTCCCGTCACCCGCCAACGGCGTGGCCACTTGCACGAGGTCACCCTGCGCAAGCGAATCGGTCGGGTGATCGATGATCCGGTCGTTGGGGCGCAGGCCGTGGTCGATGACCAGCTTGTCGCCCAGGTCCATGGCGATGTGTACATCGCGCAAAACGACATGGTTCCCGCTGCCCAGGACGGCGATTTGTGGGCCGGCCGCGCGGAACAGCAACGTCGTGGCGGGTACCGTGACCGACTGGCCGGGTGCGTGGGTAGCGAGCTGTACTTCGGCAAAGTCACCGGGTAGCAGATCCTGTCGCGGGTTTTCCACGCGGAACTGGGCAAGCAAGGTGCCGGATGCCCGGTTGATCGCGTGGGATGTACCGATCAACGTGGCATCGACCGTCTCGCCCCCATGGCCAAGCACGAGCAGCCGGACCTTCATGCCCGGCACGATCGACGATGCGTACCCCTGCGGCACCTGCGTATACAGCCGCATCTTGCTCGTGTCGGCGATAGAGAACAGGGGTGTGCCGCCATCGTTGTTGGCGGTGATCAGGTCGCCGATATCGGTATTGCGCGCGGTGACCGTGCCATCAAACGGCGCGACGATGCGCTTGAACGACTCCAGCGCCGCCAGGCGGTCGACATCGGCCTTTGCCGCCAGCTGGTTGGCGCGGGCGGTTTCAGCCTCGCTGGCCTTCTCGTCGGCTTCCTGCTTTGAAACCGAATGCGATTGCAGCAGGTTCTGCCAGCGCCTGGCGGTGGTATCGGCCAGCCGTACATTGGCTTGCGTGCGCACCAGTTCGGCCCGGGCCTGCGCGAATTGCTGGTCGAGCTCCGGCGTATCGATCTGCGCCAGTACCTGGCCGGCTTTCACTTTCTCACCTATATCGACGTTCCATTGCTTCAGGTAGCCGCCCACCCGGGCGTGGATCGGTGTCGCAATCCATGCATCGAGGTGGCCGGGGAGGGTGAGGCCCTGTGTGCTTCCCAGCGACGCCGCCGAAATGACCTGCACGCTCGGTGTCAGCTGGGCCTGGGTCCAGCGGCTAAGGTCGTGGGATTCGACGGTGCGCAGGGAAAGGCCTGTCACGACAGCCGCGACGGCAAGCGCCGCGCCGATGGCCAGGGCAAGGCGAATGCGCATCGGGCGTACCGGTGCGATAGGCGTATCAGGCGACATGGGGGTGGGTTCCGATGGTGCGGTGTCCGAGCGCGGCCGGTGCGGCGCGCCCGTGCACGATGGCAAAGACGACGGGGACGAACAGCAGGGTGGCCACGGTGGCAAAGATCAGGCCACCCACGACCGCACGGCCAAGGGGTGAGTTCTGTTCCTGTGTGAGGGCCATCGGCAGCATGCCGATCACCATGGCCAGTGCCGTCATGCACACCGGGCGGAAGCGGGTGAATCCGGCCTCGAGCGCCGCCTTCATGGCATCGCCGTGTTCGGCGAGCCGCTCGCGGCAGAAGCTCACCACCAGGATGGCGTTCGCCGTGGCGACGCCCATGCACATGATGGCGCCGGTCAGCGCAGGGACAGAAAGGCTCGTGTGGGTGAGGAAGAGCATCCACACGATGCCGGCAAGCGCTGCCGGGAGTGCCGTCACGATGACGAAGGGATCGAGCCAGGATTGGAAGTTCACCACGATCAGGAGGTAGATCAGCACCACGGCACCGGCCAGGCCGAACAGGAGGCCACTGAAGGCCGCGTTCATCGTGCCAACCTGGCCATGCAGGTTGACCTGCGTGCCTGCGGGGCGCGTGCCGGCATATGTCGCCAGTACGGCCTGGACATCGGCAGCCACGCCGCCCAGGTCGCGACCCTGGATCGACGCATAGATGTCGTACGCCGGCATGATGTTGTAATGCGACACCACCGCATCGCTCGGGCCGCGCGTAAAGCTGGCAACGCCGCCCAGGATCTGCGTCGCACCGCCGCCGGATGCCGTGACCGGCAACGCCTTCAGGTCGGCCATGGAATCCATCAGGTATTGCGGCGTCGAGGCAACGATGGCGTACGACACCCCGTTCTTCGGGTTCAGCCAGAAGGCTGGTGCCACCTGCGAGCTGCCAGCCAGCGACGCCACCATGCTGTTGGTCACGTCGCGCTCGGTGATGCCCAGGCCATCGGCGCGCACGCGGTCGACCTTCACGTTGAGCTGCGGATAGCTGGAACTCTGTTGAAGGCGGACGTCCACGATGCCGTCGATCTTTCGCATCGCCCTCATGATCGTCTCGGCATAGGCTTCGTTGGCTTTCCGGTCGCGCCCGGCGATCGATACATCCAGCGGCGCCGGCGCGCCGAAATTGAGGATCTGGCTGGTCATGTCCGATGGCAGGAACGCGAATTGCGTACCGGGATAGTCGCGGGGAAGCACCTCGCGCAGGCGCTTCATCAGCTCAGCAGCGGGACGGTGCCCTTCTTTCAGGGTGATCTGGATGTCACCATCCTGTGACCCGATCGTGCCGCTGCTGCTGTACACCAGGTTCACGCCACTCAGCGGCAGGCCGATGTTGTCGATGATCGTGCCGAGTTCATCGGGCGGAATCACCGCGCGAATGGTGCGCTCGATGTGGTCGAACTCCGCCGCGGTTTCTTCGACGCGGGTGCCCATGGGGGCACGAACGTGGAGCGACAGGGAATCGGCATCAACGGTGGGGAAGAAATCCCTGCCCAGCGCGGGCAACAAGGCGAACGACACCAGGACGAAGGCAAGAAAGCCGAGGATGAACGGCTTGCGATGGGAAAGTGCCATGCCGAGGATGCCGTAGTACGTATCCCTTGCGCGCGTGAAGCCTCGCTCAAACGCCAGTTGGAATGTCAGGAGTGCACGCACGGGGGCGCTCCGGCGCGCGCGGGCGTGCTGGTCACCCTCGTGATGGTTCAGGTAGCCGTCTTCCGGGTGGTGTCCCGGCCCTTGTTCAAGGTGGTGCGGCTTCAGCAGGAACATCGCCAGTGTCGGCACCAGTGTGCGCGACAGGATGAAAGACGACGCCATGGCGAAGATGACGGCCAGCGCCATGGGCCGGAACAGGAAGCCGGCGATGCCATCCAGCATGAACATCGGCACGAACACGATGCAGATGCACAGAAGCGAGACGAAAGCGGGCGTCACGATTTGCTGGGCACCATCGAGGATCGCCGGGATGACCTCCTTGCCTTGCTCCAGGTGCCAGTTGATGTTCTCGATCGTGACCGTGGCATCGTCGACAAGAATGCCGACCGCAAGTGCCAGGCCGCCCAGGGTCATCACGTTCAGTGTCTGGCCAAATACGGCGAGCAGGGCGATCGCCGAGAGGATCGCCAGGGGGATGGATAGCGCGATGATGATGGTCGATCGCCAGCTGCCAAGGAACAGCAGGATCATCACCGACGTGAGCACGGCGGCGATCACACCTTCACGGGCAACCGATGCCACCGCCGATTTCACGAAGATCGACTGGTCGCCAAGCAAATCCATCTTCAGTGACCTGGGCTGCGTCTCGGCGATAAGCGGAAGCAGTTTCTTGATGCCCGCCACCACGTCCAGCGTGGAGGCGTTGCCGTTCTTAAGCGCCGGCATGAGTACCGCGCGCTTGCCGTCGACGCGCACGACATTGTTCTGTGGTGGCGCGCCGTCGCGCACATGGGCAACATCACCGATCGTAATGGTCGCGCCATTCACCGTACGGATCGGCAGGTCGTTGAGCTCATCGATCGCGGTAGGGCTGTTGTTGAGTTGCACGTGGTACTCGTACGTGCCGATCTTGGCCGTTCCGACCGGAATGATCTGGTTCTGCGCGGCAAGCGCATTGCCCACGTCCTGTGCGGAGAGGCCCTTGGCCGCGAGGGCGTGTGGGTCCAGGTCCAGCGTGACCTGCTTTTGCTTGCCGCCATACGGCGTGGGGATGGCGACGCCAGGCACCGAGATGAGCGTGGGCCGCATGAAGTTCTGCGCGATGTCACGGATGGTCGCCTCGGACAGGGTCGGGCTGGAGAGCGCCATCTGCAGGACCGGTACGGTCGACGCGTTGTAGTTGAGGATGAGCGGCGGCGTAATGCCTGGCGGCATCTGCTTCACCACGGTCTGCGAAATCGAGGTCACCTGCGCCGTGGCGGTGCGGATATCGACGCCTGGCTGGAAGAAGATCTTGACGATGCCGACGCCAGGAAGGGATTGCGATTCGATATGCTCGATATCGTTGACCGAGGTCGTGAGCTGGCGCTCGTAGTAATAGATGACGCGGCCCGACATCTGGTCGGGTGGCAAGCCATTGTACGTCCACACCACGCTGATGACCGGGATGCCGATGTTCGGGAAGATATCGGTCGGCGTCCGCAGGGCGGCCATCGGTCCCGCGATCAGGATCAACAGCGCAAGGACGATGAACGTGTAGGGGCGCGACAGCGCGATGCGGACAAGTCCTAGCATGGGGCAGGCGACGCGGGCGGTTTCATGGACGGATATCTCACGGCGGCTTGGGTCACATCACCCATTGCCATTGTTCCGTCTGTTCCTTGTGGAATTCTTTTGTGCTTTTTTCGGGTCGGCTTAGCTGGTGGCTTCCAGGCGTATGCGCACAAGCAGGCCACGGCCGGGCGGCCCGTCAAGCAACGCGATCTGGCCGTCGTGCAGTTCAATGGCGCGCTGTACGATGCTCAAGCCAAGGCCGTAACCCATGGCTTTGTCCTGGGCCCCGCGCTGGAAGCGGTGAAATACCAGGTCGCGCAGATCAGGCGAAATGCCCGGGCCGTCATCACAAACGGTGATGACGATGGTCCGGTCATCACGATGTATATCGATGTCGACACCGCTCCGTTCCGGTGTGTGCCGCA
The DNA here is from genome assembly GCF_023078495.1 of Luteibacter aegosomatissinici. Lineage (NCBI taxonomy): Bacteria > Pseudomonadati > Pseudomonadota > Gammaproteobacteria > Lysobacterales > Rhodanobacteraceae > Luteibacter > Luteibacter aegosomatissinici. The sequence goes on from NZ_CP095742.1 coordinate 1,838,693, forward strand.
GCGCATTCTCCAGCAGGTTGCGCAACATGGCGGTGAGCGCCACCTCGTGCCCGATAACGCGCAGCTCTGGCTCCTCGTGGGTAAGGCTCAGCGAAATATCCTTCTCGCCGATGAGCAGTGCGAATTCTTCGACCACCTCGGTGGCGAGGGATACAAGATCGAGGGACACGCGTTGGTCCGCGGCAGCGCCGGCCTCGAGACGCGCAATGGCGAGAATCTGCTCGATGCGCCGGCCAAGCCGGCCCAGGCTGCGCCGGGCCTTGTTGAGTGTGAACCCGAGCTCGTCGGCATCGCTTGCGATGAGTGCGCTTTCAAGGTGGATCATGGTGGCTGCCAGCGGCGTACGCAGCTCGTGCGCCACGTCGCCTGCGAAGCGATGCTCGCGTTCGAGTGCATCTTCCAGCCGTTCCAGCTGCTGGTTCAGTGCGGCAACCAGCGGCTTGATTTCGTCGGGCGATCGTTCGAGCGCTATCGGTGTCCGGCTGCGCGGTGCCCGGGCTGCCAGTAGCCGGGTCAGCTTGTCCAATGGGCGCAGGCCTTGCCTGACGGCGAGGCTGGCGAGGATGGCCAGCAAGGGCAGGCCGATGACGAGCGGCAGCGAGTGCTCAAGGATCAGGCTGCGGGTAATTTCCGACCGGTTCTCCGCGCGCTCGCCGATACGAATAGTGAGGTCGAAGCGGTTGGTGAGGGTGAACAGCCGCCAGTTGGCCCCCTTGTGCTCGATATCGCTGAAGCCGCGCTCATCGGCGTGCGGCGTGGGAAGGTCGGCCAGGTTGGCCGTGGCGGCGATCAGGACGCCATGCGCGTCATATGCCTGGAACCCCACTTCCGGCTCGTAGCTCTTGGGGTGCACGGCGACGACTACCGTGCCGCGCTGGGCATCGGTCGCCAACTGCAACGCGTGGTGGGCATCCTCGTCGGTGTAGCCTTTTTCGTTATAGGCGATGAGCGTGCCCAAAGTCCGCCCTGCCTGGGCGAGGCGGCCGTCGAGCAATCGGTTCATCTCGTGCTGCTCGCGCTGGTAGCTCAGGACGCCCAGCGGTATGAGCACGATGACCTGCACGAGGATGATCAGCCACGTTAGCCGGGCGCGCAGGCTGGGCGCGGTCATTTCGGCTCCCTTGGCATCATGTAGCCGATACCACGTACCGTGTGGATGACATCGGGGCTGAGCTTGCGGCGCAGCCAATGCACGTGGACTTCGATGGCGTTACGTTCCACGATCGTGTCGAAGCCGTAGATCGATCCTTCCAGGCTTTCGCGGCGCACGATGCGCCCCGCGCGCTCCATCAGTACACGAAGCAGCGCGAACTCCCGGCGCGTCAGGGTGATCTTCTGCCCGTGGTATTCGACATCGGTGGTGCCCAGGTCGAGCACGAGGTTGCCAACCGCCACGCGGTTATCCACCAGGCCCTGCGCGCGCCGGGTGAGCGACCGGATCCGCGCGGACAATTCACCCAGATGGAACGGCTTGACCAGGTAATCGTCGGCCCCGGTATCCAGGCCCTTGATGCGCGCTTCGGGTGTGTCCCTGGCGGTCATCACGAGTATCGGCGTCTTCACACCCGCCCGGCGGCCTTCCATCAGAAGCTCCAGGCCGTCCTTCCCGGGTAGGCCAAGATCCAGCAAAAGCAGGTCGAATGACGGATCCGACATGGCGCTGGCGGCCGTGCGGCCATCCGTCAGCCACGTCACGGCATACGACTGGTGCTCCAGCGCGTGCTTGATGGCCTCGCCGAGTTCAATGTCGTCTTCGATAAGAAGGATGTGCATGGCCGCGTGGCTGCGAAAAGGGCATAAAGACGACGAGGATGCCGGCGAAGTCTTTTCCCAACCTTTTGTGAACGATTTCGACAGTTTAGCGGCCCCAGCCTTTCCTGGTCATTCCATGTCCGGGTCCGGGGCCCCGGGGTCACCGCCGCCAAGGGCCTTTCGCACCAGCTTGTCCACTCTTACGACATAGCTCCCCGTGTCCGCCAGCGAGCCGCTACCAGCCTTGTCGCTGAAGTAGACCACGGTACGGGTGTGGTCGCAGAGCGCCGCCACGACATCAGGCGCCTTGGGGTGCAGGGCGCGTTGTTCGGCTGTGGGTGGCTCTTCGCATAGGGTTGCGTTGGGGCCGGGAAACGTGCCGACATACACCTCGACACGGTCTGGAGCCGTCGTTGCGGAAGGGCCTGCCAGGGGATGCCCGGAGCGGTCTGTTTCTACCAGTCGTCCGTCGGGGTAGTGCACCAGGAAGGGGATGTGGTCCATCTGCCCGTTCCAATGGTCGTAGGTATCGGTCGCCTGCGCTTCGGTCCTTATCACCGCTGAGCATGCCGAGGCGAGCGAGGTGATGGCTAACGCCATGCAGGTATTTCTGATCGTAGCTTTGCCGGGTTTCATGGTGCCGCCTTGTGAAGATGGCTCTTCGGGTGGGCAGCATGTTCGGAGCGAAATCTTTTCTGTGGCTTTTGTGTTTCGCGACCCGGCTAAGAATCGTCTCACTCTGCGGTGCCGCGTAAAGACGTCCAAATGCTGAACGAAATGGCGGGAAACGGTATGTTCCGCTCGTCGTAAGTGTGCGCCACGTCTTGATTTAGGTCCTTTTATGCGGCTGATCCTGAATTTGGTGCGCCGCGCTACTTGCAACTGTCATGGCCGCTGGCTAGGTTCGCCCACATGGGCACTTTCCTCGCCAACCTCATGCGCCGCGCCGCTTGCACGTCCTTCGTGCTGCTTGCCTTGTTCGTCGCGTGCGTGTCGGTGCAGGCAGCGCCTTGCGATACCCCGTTGGAGCACGTTGTCCACGCTGCCGTCGTCCTTGATGACACCGCCAGCGGCGACGATATCGATCCGACCCCGTCGCTCGAAGACAACACGGTCAGCCTCGACGACACCTTCGATGTGCCCCCCGAGCACGCGCTTCCCCTCGCGCGCTCCGCCGCCGCGCACCCACCAGCGGTGACGCCGGATCCCCACGCGCACCACCACAGCTTCGAGCTGCGCCCTCCCATCGCGTAAGCCCCCGGTGCGCGCTGCGCACCCCATGTAGGAGCGCGCCCTGCGCGCGACATCTTTTCGCGAGGCGTCGCTGGTCCCCAGGCTCTT